>CAMDCY010000071.1 GCA_945890705.1 Hydrogenophaga intermedia
CCCCATTGCGTGTCGCTGACCACGGCCAAGAAAATTTGCTCGCCGCCTTGGACGTTGAACACGTCGTAAATGCCCCAAGCCGAGATGCGCGTGGGCATGGGCGCGGCGGGCTTGCCCGTCATGGCGTACTGCATCATGTGTTGCGCCACCAAGAACACATTGTTCTCGAACAGCGCGCTTTGCACGCGTTGACCCAAGCCGGTGCGCTCGCGCTCGGCCAGCGCGGCCATCACGCCAATGGCGCCGAACAAGCCGCCCATGATGTCGTTGACCGATGAGCCCGCGCGCAAGGGGTCGCCGGGGCGGCCGGTCATATAGGCCAAGCCACCCATCATTTGCACCACCTCGTCGAGCGCGGTGCGGTGGTCGTAAGGGCCGGGCAGAAAGCCTTTGTGGCTCACGTAAATCAGGCGCGGGTGGCGTGCGCTCAGGGTCTCGTAGTCCAGACTCAACTTGCGCATGGTGCCGTCTTTGAAGTTCTCGCTCACCACGTCGGCCGTGGCGATCAGGCGCAGCGCGGCCTCGTGACCTTCGGGCGTTTGCAAATCGAGCACCAGGCTTTTTTTGTTGCGGTTGAAGAGCGGGTAAAAGCCCGCGCCCGAGCCGAGCAAGCGGCGCGTGTTGTCGCCCGCCGGGGGCTCCACCTTGATGACCTCGGCGCCCAAATCGGCCAGCACCAAACCGCAGGTGGGGCCCATGACCATGTGGGTGAACTCGACCACCCGCAAACCCGCATAGGGCAATGTTTTGCTCATCGCTTTATCCAATCAAATCCTTTGGGCAAACCGGCCTCGGGCACCATGCCGTACAGCGGCTCGTTCGGCAGCGCTTGTTGCAGCACCTCGCGGGCGCGCATCAAGCCATCAAAGTCCACCCCGGTGTGACAGCCCATGGCGTGCAGCATGAACACCAGGTCTTCGGTCACCACATTACCAGAGGCACCCGGCGCGTAAGGGCAGCCGCCCAAACCCCCTTGTGAGCTGTCGAACGCGCGCACACCCACATCGAGCGCGGCCAGCGCATTGGCCAGCCCCAAGCCCCTCGTGTTGTGCAGGTGGGCCGCTCCGGCGCGATCGCCCAGCTCGACGAACATGCGTTGAAACAAACGCCGCACCTGCGCAGGGTGGGCCATGCCGGTGGTGTCGGACAAGCCGACTTCGTCCACCCCAGCCTCGGCGCACGCCACGGCCAAACGGATCACGCCGTCTTCGGGTACCCCGCCTTGCAAGGTGCAGCCAAAAGCGGTGGACAGGCCCACCTCCACACCAACCGCCGCACCGGGGTGCGCCTCGTTGTTCTCGCGTACGCGCTGCACCACAGCACGCAACTCGGCCAGCATCTGCTCATGGGTCTTGCGCACATTCGCCAAGGAATGCGCCTCGCTGGCCGATACCGGCACGGTGATTTTGTGCACCCCCGCGGCCAGCGCGGCCACCGCCCCTTGCAGGTTGGGCACCAAGGCCATGACGCGCAAACCCTCGTGACGCCTGGCGTGCTGCACCACCTGCGCGGTGTCGGCCATTTGTGGCAGCAGTTTGGGCGAAACAAAAGAACCCACCTCGATTTCGCGCAAGCCGGCAGCGGCCAACGCGTCGATCCAGCGGCACTTGGCCTCGGTGGGCATCGCGGTGCTGATGGATTGCAGGCCATCGCGTGGGCCGACTTCGCTGATCAATACGTCCATCAATTCATGCTCCTGTGTTGGGTGTTTGGCCAATTCAACCGAATACGGGTACCGCGCCCCAACGAAACGGGGCTGTGCAACTCCCACTCGGCTTGGTGTTGCAAAGCAATTTCGCGCACGATGGCCAAGCCCAAGCCATTGCCTTTGACAGACGGATCGGTTACCCCACGGTAAAAACGCTCAAACACGTGGTCTTGTTGCTCAGGTGCGATACCGGGGCCATTGTCCTCGACCTCCACCCAAGCCGAACCCACTCGAACTGTGATGCGCACCCCCTGACCGCCGTGCACCATGGCGTTATCGATCAAATTGCTCAACGCCTCCCCCATCAACAAAGCCACACCCTGTACCTCGCAACGGTCAATGAGCGACTCAAAGCCCAAATCATCACCGCGCTCGTGGGCTTGCAACAAACGCGCTTCGGTGACCGATCGGGCCAATGACACCAGATCCACTGCAGCCCAGTTTTGCATGTCACCAGCATGCTCCACCTGTGTCAACGCCAACAGCTGTTCCGACAAACGCGCCGCATCCCCCGCGGTCTGGCGAATGGCATGAATCAGCGTGTTTTGCTCTGTCCCTGAGCCGCCACGGGAAAGCAAATCGGCTTGGGTTTTAAGAATGGTCAATGGCGTACGCAGTTGGTGCGCTGCGTTATCGAGAAAACGTTTCCGAATCACAATCAAACGACCCAAACGCGCCACATGAGCGTTGAGCGTATCGATGAGGGGTTGAAGCTCTTTGGGCGTTTGATGGAGTTGAATGGGGGAAAAGTCATCATCGGTGCGCTCAGCCAGACGGCGACGAAACGCCTCCAATGGTCGTATGCCACGCTGCACACCCACCACCACCAACAGAGCTGCCGCCAACAAAACCAAAGCTTGGCCTACCAAGGTCTCGCGCAGCATTTGAGTGATGAGTTGCTCACGTACCTCACGGGTTTCCATGACGGTGATCTGCACCACTGGTGGCGCGAGAATGGCGCTGTCCACCACGTGCACCAAACGCGCCAAACGGACCGATTCGCCCCGGTAGACGCCGTCGTCAAAATCCACCAGTGCAAAAAATTTCACCGCCTGCGTGGCTCTGGGCGGAAACAAGGGTACCTCGGCATTGCCAGCAAGCAAGCGACCATCGTCGCTGTCGATGCGGTACAACAAACGGGCACCCGTGTGGTTTTCAAACAAATAGCCAGCGCCCTTGAGCACATCAAAACGCAACACGCCATCAACCCACTGCAGCTCTTCTGCCAAGGTACGAGTAGCCAAGTACAAAGACCGGTCGTGTGCCTCGTCGGCCACCTTCACGGCACGGCCGTACGTCCACCATGCATTGAGGGCAATCAGACCAATCAAGGGCAGCAGCAACCAAGCCAACAAACGTCGACGCAAAGACGCGGTGGACCAATTCATGATGGATTCAAGGTAAGCATGTAACCCAAGCCACGAAAAGTGGTGATGCAAACGGCGGATTGCGTGTGCTGCTCCATTTTTTTGCGCAAGCGGTGAATCAAGACCTCCACCGCCTCGAGGCCAGCATCCTCCTCGGCGAAGACTGCACGGTGCAAGCGTTCTTTACTGAGGGTTTTGTTGGCCGAATTGAGCAGTTCTCGCAATGCGGCTGTTTCGCGTTTGGACAAGGCGAGGGCCTCGCTTCGCCAACGCACCTCACCTTGCACATCCAAACTCAAATCGCCCAAGGTCAACAAACCCGAGCGTTGGCGGCCTTTTCGACGCAGCAAGGCGGCCAAACGGGCCTCGAGTTCGGCCAGTTCAAAAGGCTTGGTCAAGTAATCATCGGCCCCCAAATTCAGGCCTTGCACACGGTCAGGCACCCCAGCGCGGGCGGTGAGGATCAACACCGGTACCTCGTCGCCAGCTTGTCTCAACTGCTGTAAGACCGCCAAGCCATCCGGACCAGGGATTTGCACGTCTAACACCACCACATCAAAACCATGCTGTGGCGTCAATAGCTGCTGGGCTTGCCAGCCATCTTGAGCAAAAGAGACGGTCATTCCCGCTTGTCGCAAGGCCGTACCCACCCACAAAGCCAGCTCGGGGGTGTCTTCGACCAACAGGACACGGGGACTCAGGGTATTTACCAGCATCTTTTGAAAGGCAATTGACAGCCAGTGACATGGCCCTTGGCCAACAATGCCAACACCAATGGCGATCGGCGCCTGTTGGCTGGACTTTCAAATTCTGACACAGGAGACTTCCATGCAATTCACCAAACGCGACTTCCTCAAACTCAGCGCCATGAGCGGCGCTGGCTTGGCACTGCCTTCTTGGGCACAAGCCAAACCCCTCTTCGACGTCATCAACATGTTCGTGCCCGCAGCACCTGGCGGTGGCTGGGACGGCACCGCTCGCGCCTTGGAGCGTGCGGCGACCACCGCGGGTCTGGTCGGCTCCATGCAGTTCGAAAACGTCGGCGGTGCTGGCGGCATGGTGGGTCTACCCCGCTTCGTTAACCAACGCAAGGGCCAAGGCAACGCACTGTTGGTCGGCGGCTCTGTGATGGTCGGCGCGGCCATCGCGAACAAGAGCCCCGTGACCATGAAAGACGTCACTCCCATCGCTCGCTTGACGGAAGAAGCTGGCGTGGTGGTGGTCCCCGCCTCGGGCAACATCAAAACGTGGAAGCAATTGACCGATGCTCTTAAGGCCAACCCCAAAGCCGTGTCCGTGGCTGGCGGTAGCGCTGGTGGCACCGATCACCTGATCTTGGGCATGATGATTCAAGCCTTGGGTCGCAGCCCCAAAGAGGCCGCGTATG
Organism: Hydrogenophaga intermedia; assembly: GCA_945890705.1. GTDB lineage: Bacteria > Pseudomonadota > Gammaproteobacteria > Burkholderiales > Burkholderiaceae_C > Hydrogenophaga > Hydrogenophaga miladensis. The sequence continues at coordinate 4,463 of CAMDCY010000071.1, forward strand.
TGGCCTTCGCTGGCGGTGGCCCTGCCAACGCCGCTATTTTGGGCGGTCAGGTCACGGCCGGTATTTCGGGTTACTCTGAGTTCGAAGAGCAAATCAAAGCAGGCAAAATGATCGCCTTGGCCACCTCCGGTAGCCGTCGCATCCCTGGCGTGGACGTGCCCACCATGACCGAACTGGGTCTGAAGGTGAACATGGCCAACTGGCGCGGTGTTTTTGCCGGTCCCGGCTTGAGCGCCGCACAAACGACTGCACTGACCAACTTGGTGACCCAGATCGTCAAGTCCAATGGATGGAAACAAGAACTCGAAACACGCAAGTGGACCGATGTGTTCTTGGCCGGCGACGATTTCAAGCGCGAAATCACCGCCAACATCACCGACACCGAAGTGGTGATGAAAGACCTGGGCTTGGCATGAACCCCAGCCGCGTCGCACTGATCTTGTTGGCCATTTGCGGGGTCGCGGCCTGGCAGGTGACCGTCATTCCAGAATCGGCCATTCAAATGGCCGTGGGCCCCGTCTTGGTGCCTGCGGTCATTGTGGGCGCGTTGACCCTGTTCAGCGTGCTATATGGAATCAGTGCTTGGCGCGGCCGCCAAGTTGACGAAAGTTTGGCGCCGGAGCAAACCCCTTTGCCCGGCAGCCAGCGCCGCATGATCACCTTGTTGATCGGCGGTGTTCTTTTCATGGCTTTGGTAGACCTCATCGGATTCGTGATTCCCGCCACTTTGTGTGGCATGTGCATCGCCAAGGCCTTTGACGCCCCGTTTGGGTTCAAGTCGCTCGCCATATGTGGTGCTGTCTCCGCTTTTTTCTGGTGGTTGTTTGCCGTGGTGTTGGGTGTGGGATTGGGCCCCGCACTGCCATGGGGTTTTTAAGGTAACGGCATGTCCTCTTTTGACGCGCTGCTCGGCGGCTTTTCGACCGCCTTGCAACCCACCACCCTGATGTGGGGCTTTGTGGGTTGTTTTGTGGGTACCTTGGTCGGCGTGCTGCCCGGTTTGGGCCCCGCATTGACGATCGCTTTGCTCCTTCCCCTGACTTACCACGTACCCGCCACCAGCATGTTCGTGATGTTCGCGGGCATTTATTACGGCGCGGCTTATGGCGGCTCCACCACCTCCATTTTGCTCAACACCCCTGGCGAAACCTCGTCGGTGGTGACTGCCCTAGAAGGCAACAAGATGGCACGCCGTGGCCGCGCGGGGCAAGCCCTGGCCACTGCAGCCATTGGCAGCTTTGTCGCTGGCACGATTGGCACACTGGCCTTGACTTTTTTTGCCCCCCTCATCGTCGAGATGGCGCTCAAGTTTGGTCCTGCCGAGTACTTCAGCCTGATGGTTTTGTCCTTGGTGGCCGTTTCTGCCGTCTTGGGTAACTCTCTGTTGCGTGGTTTGGTGGCCTTGGCTTTGGGCCTGTTTTTGGGCATGGTCGGTATCGATTTGCAGACCGGCCAAATGCGCTTCACCTTTGGTCAGGCGCAGCTACTGGACGGCATTGAAATCACCGTGGCGGCTGTGGGTCTGTTCGCGGTGGGCGAGGCACTTTACCTGTCTTGGCAAGGCCGCAGCAGCAAAACCAGTGAGTTGATGAAAATGACCGGGAGCTTGTGGATGAGCGCACAAGACTGGGCTCGCTCTTGGAAGGCTTGGATACGCGGTGCTTTGCTTGGTTTTCCGATTGGCGCCATGCCTGCCGGTGGTGCAGAGTTGCCCACACTGCTGTCGTACTACACCGAGAAAAAACTTTCCAAACATCCTGAAGAATTTGGCCATGGAGCGATCGAGGGCGTCGCAGGCCCAGAAGCGGCCAATAATGCCTCGGCGGCGGGTGTTCTGATGCCTCTGCTCACTTTGGGCATTCCAACCTCGGCTACAGCAGCCGTGATTTTGTCAGCCTTTGAAGGCTACGGCATCCAAACCGGCCCTCAACTTTTCTCGAGCAACGGCAGCTTGGTGTGGACGCTGATTGCCAGCCTCTACATCGGTAACGTGATCTTGTTGGTGCTCAACCTGCCTTTGGTTAGCCTATGGGTGAAGCTGCTGAAAATTCCGCCCCCATGGTTATACGCCGGCATCATTGTGGTGTCGGTGATCGGTGTTTACGGTGCAGGCAACTCCGTGTTCAATGTTGGCTTGCTGTTCGTCTTTGGCTTGTTGGGCTACCTCATGCGGCGCTTCGACTTCCCCGCAGCGCCGGTTTTGGTCGGTCTGATCTTGGCTCCCATGGCCGAGCAGTCTCTGCGTCAAGCTTTGATCATCAGCCAAGGAGAGTGGAGCGCGTTTGTAACACGACCCATCTCGGCCAGCTTGTTGTTCATCGCTGTGTTGCTCTTGGTGAGCAAACCTTTGTACAAACGAATCAAAGCCTTGGTCTGAAGCAACAAGCTCAGGCCATCATCAAGGCCTCGAGTTTGAAGGTGTCCGCCGCGAAAGCTCGGATGCCTTCGGCCAGTTTTTCGGTGGCCATGGCATCTTCGTTCATGGCGTAGCGGAAACTGGCCTCGTTGTAGGTCACCGCTGCGATGTCCATGCCTTTGGCGGCTTGGGCGTCCAAAACCAGACTCAGCGGTGCATCGCTGGCCGCGAGTTGGGCCAACAGTTCAGGGCTGATGGTCAACAAATCGCAGCCCGCCAAAGCGGTGATTTGGCCCACGTTGCGAAAGCTCGCGCCCATGACTTCGGTGGCGATGCCGTGCTTTTTGTAGAAGTTGAAAATGCGGCGCACCGACTGCACACCCGGGTCTTTGGGGCCAGCCATGGCGGCTTCGTCCCAGTTGGAACCGGCTTGTTTTTTGTACCAGTCGTAAATGCGACCCACAAACGGTGAAATGAGCTGCACTTTGGCTTGACCACAGGCCACGGCCTGGGCGAACGAGAAAAGCAAGGTCAAGTTGGTGTGGATGCCTTCGCGCTCCAACTCGGCCGCGGCCTGAATGCCTTCCCACGTGGCCGCGATTTTGATCAACACGCGCTCGCGCCCAATGCCGTGGGCGGCGTACAAGGCCATGATGCGGCGCGCGCGCATCAAGGTGGCGGCGGTGTCAAAGCTCAAACGGGCGTCCACTTCGGTGGACACGCGCCCGGGCACGTGTTTCAAGATCTCGCAGCCAAAGCGCACCAACAAATGGTCCATGGCCAGACCCAGGTCGGCTTTGCCATGCTGGGCCATGGTTTGTTGCAAGAGCGGCGCGTACTCTGGCTTTTGCACCGCTTTCAAGATGAGGGAAGGGTTGGTGGTGGCGTCTTGCGGGCGGAATTGGGCTAATTGCAAAAAATCGCCGGTGTCGGCCACCACGGTGGTCAGGGGTTTGAGGGCGTCGAGTTGGTTCATGGCCCTTATTATCCGATGTAATAATGTTTCAGTTCGACACTTTTTGGCCAGGAGCCCCGCATGCTCGATCGCATCACCGCATCCATCTCTTCATTGGCGCCCGCCGAACAGCGGGTGGCCAAATTGGTCTTGCTCGATCCGCGCGCGTTTGCCTCCTTGCCCGTCTCTGAATTGGCCGACCGGGCCCATGTGAGCAAGCCGACGGTGGTGCGCTTTTGTCGCAGCATGGGCTACGACGGCTTGTCGGACTTCAAACTCAAACTCGCCGGCACTGTCAGCGAAGGCGTGCCCTTCATCCACCGCAGCGTGGACGTGGACGACAAAGTGGGCGACGTCTTGGTCAAGGTGATCGACAACACGGTCGCCGCCTTTTTGCGCTACCGCAACGACGCCTCGACCCACGCCATCGAAAAAGCCGTGGACGCCTTGGTCAGCACCTACCAAAACCGCGGCCGTATTGAGTTTTTTGGTGCGGGCAACTCGGGCATCGTGGCACAAGACGCGCAACACAAGTTTTTTCGCTTGGGCATCAACGCCATCGCCTACAGCGACGGCCACATGCAGGTCATGAGCGCGTCCTTGCTGGGCCCCGGTGACTGCTTGGTGATTGTCTCCAACTCAGGGCGCACGCGCGACCTCATGGACGCGGCCGATATCGCCCGCAAACACGGCGCTACCGTCATCACCATCACCGCCAGCGGCTCACCCTTGGCTCAAGTGGGTCACATTCATTTGGCTGCCGACCACCCCGAGGGCTACGACAAATACAGCCCCATGACCTCACGCTTGATGCACCTGATGGTGATCGACGTGGTCGCCACCTGTTTGGCCCTGCGCATCGGCGGCACCAAGCTGCAACCCTTGCTCAAGGAAATGAAGAACAACCTGCGCAGCAAACGCTACGCTTGATCGTTTTTGGGCGTTGGGATTGGCGTACTTAAAATCTAACTCTTTGGGGGTATTGTTCATGAATCGACTGTTGACCAGCATGGTCTCGCGCCTGCGCACGGGCCTCATGATTGCCGGCTGCTTGCTGCCCTTGTTTTCCCATGCACAAGCACCGAACTGGAGCGATGGTTTTTCCCTTGAAGTCAAGCCTGATGATCGCTTGTCCCTAATGTACGCGCCCTACACCTACCACTACTCGCCCAGTGACGAGCATCGGTATGTGTGGTTGGTGGGCGTTGAGCGTGAGCGCGCCGATGGACGCTTGTCGGGCATCACCTATTTTTCCAACTCCTTTGGCCAGCCCAGCGCCTACATTTTCCCTTGGGGACAAAGTTACCGCAACTTGGGCGGCGTTCAAGGCCTGTTTGCCAAGTGGTCGGGGGGGCTGTTGTACGGGTATGTGGAGCCTTATGAAAACAAAGTGCCCTTGAATGTCAATGGTTTTTCGCCGGCGATCATCCCCTCATTGGGCTTTGAACGAAACGGTTTTGGTGCCCAAGTGAATTTCTTGGCTGCAGCGGGCTTGATGCTTCAATTCAACATCCCCCTGGGGCGTTGATGGCCAAAGCCGCCCGAGGGTGAACCCGGGCGGCTTTTTTTATGACTTCAGGGTTTTTTGGCGTCCG
>CAMDCY010000072.1 GCA_945890705.1 Hydrogenophaga intermedia
ACCGCCTGTTGCGGTTGACCGCGGGTGTGCTGACCGAAGACGCCGTCAAGGTTTGATGGTCCACGTGTGGATCGACACCCATTGCCATCTCGATGCTCCCGAGTGGGGCCAACTTCACGGTGTTGTGAGCGCCGAGCGTGAGCGCGCTCACGACGCGGGGGTAGGGCTGTGCGTGTTGCCCTCGGTGAACGTGGCGGGTTTTGAGGCCGTTCGCGCCTTGGCCCATGAAGCGGGTGACGCCTATGCCTTGGGCATTCACCCCCTGTTCGTACCGCAGGCCGATGAAGCCGACCTGGACGCCTTGGACGCCGCTTTGCTGGCCCATCGCGACGACCCGTGTTTGGTGGCGGTGGGGGAAATTGGTTTGGATTTTTTTGTGCCTGAGCTGTGCACCCCCGCTATGCGCGAGCGCCAATGGCGTTTTTACCGCGCCCAATTGGCTTTGGCCCAGCGCCACGGTTTGCCGGTGATTCTGCACGTGCGCCGCAGCGCCGACTGGCTGCTCAAAGGCTTGCGCCAATGTCCAGTGATGGGCGGTATCGCCCATGCCTTCAATGGCAGCGATGTGCAGGCGCAGGCTTTTGTGGACCGTGGCTTCAAGCTGGGTTTTGGTGGTGCCATGACCTTCGATGCGGCGCGTCGTTTGCGCCACTTGGCCCAAACCTTGCCACTCTCGGCGATGGTCTTGGAAACCGATGCCCCCGACATCCCGCCCCAGTGGCTCTACGTCACGGCGGCCGAGCGCGCAGCGGGGCGTGCCCAAGGCATCAACGGCCCGAGCCAATTGACCCGCATCGGCGCGGTCTTGGCCGAACTGCGTGGCCTGGCGGTGGCGGATGTACAGCGCCAGACCACGGTCAATGCGCTGGAGGCCTTGCCCCGCCTGCAGGGTTTGCTGGCGACAGTGGGTTGATAATTGGGTTTTTGAGACCTTTCATGGCCCAGCGCAAAACACAAGCCACCACCGCCTTGCCCCAGGTGACGATTTCCGAAGACTCGGAGGTCCGGTTCCTGCACCTGGGCACCGAGTGGATCCAAGGCTCCATGCTGCTCGATGCCCCGTTTGACATCGAACTGGACTACGTTCAGCGCATGATGGGCTGGCTGCTCTTCGTGGCCCCCGACACCGTGCCCCAGCGCCGCGCCATGCAACTGGGTTTGGGCTCGGCGGCGGCCACCAAGTTTTGCTTCAAAAAACTGCGCATGGCCACCACCGCCATCGAGATCAACCCACAGGTCTTGGCCGTGTGCCGCACCTGGTTCAAATTGCCGGCCGAAACCGCGCGTTTGCAGGTGGTCATTGCCGACGCGGCCGAGGCCATTCGCCGCGCGGAATACACCGGCACCATCGACGCCCTACAAGTCGACCTGTACGACCACGAAGCCGCCGCGCCGGTGCTCGATAGTCCCTCGTTTTACGCCGATTGCCGCTCGGCTTTGAGCGACGAGGGTTGCATGACGGTCAACCTGTTCGGGCGCGACGCGAGCTACGAGCGCTCGGTGGAGAGCATCGTGGCGGCATTTGGTGCCGACGCGGTCTGGGCCTTCAAGCCCACGCGCGAGGGCAACGCCATCGTGCTGGCCCAGCGCACCGCCAGCCGCCCCTCCCGCATGGAACTCTTGGCGCGTGCCGAGGTCATTCAAGAGCGCTGGGGCTTGCCCGCCGTGAAATGGTTGCGCATCTTCAAACCCGTGAGCCCATGATGATCCCCATCAAAACCGAAACCGCTTGGCGCGGTACTTCCGATTGCCGCAGCTGCGGCATCCGAGACATGGTTTTGTTTGCCGATTTGAAGGAAGAAGATTTTGAGCTCATCCACGCGCCCATCGACGACCTTGAGTACGACGCTGGGCATACCTTGGCCCACACGGGCGACACCGCTGGCTCACTGTTCACCATTCGCGCGGGCATGGTTAAGTTGGTGCGCAACACGGCCGATGGCCGCCAGCGCATCGTGCGCGTGCTGCGCTCGGGTGACGTGGTGGGTTTGGAAGCCCTGATGACGCCGACTTACGACTCCGACGCGGTGGCGCTTACCTCGGTCAAGGTGTGTCGCTTGCCGCTGCAGGTTATTCAACGCCTGAACCGCGAAACCCCGCGCCTGCACCAGCGGCTCTTGGGCAAGTGGCACCAGAGCCTCAAAGAGGCCGACGACTGGCTGGCCGAGCTGAATTTTGGCAACGCTCGCCAGCGCGTGGCGGGGCTGATCCTGAAAATGCGCTCGGGCTTTGACACCTCGGTGGTCACTTTGTTTTCGCGCGAAGACATGGGCGCCATGCTCGACCTCAAACTCGAAACCGTCAGCCGCACGCTCAACGCTTTTGTGCGCGAAGGCTTGGTCGAGCCCTTGGACAAACACGGCCGCATTTACCGCGTGCTCGACGTCGACCGTTTGCTCGCACCGAGCGATTAAGGCCCACGTGTTGCTTCGCTCGGTTTCCATGTTCTTGGCCTTGGCTGCTGTGGGTCCTCTGGTGAGCGCCAACATGCAATCGCTGGCGCGTTTCGACATCGACCGTACCGAAGTCACCATCGGTCAATTTCGCGCCTTTGTTCGCGCCACCGGCACGGTGACGCAGGCCGAGCGCGCGGGCGGAGGGCAAACTTTCGAGGCCGGTTGGGAGCAACGCCGGGGCTGGACCTGGGCCGCGCCCTATGGCAAGCCCGGCGCCGAAGACGAGCCCGCGGTCCACATCACCCAACCCGAAGCCCAAGCTTATTGCCGCTGGGCGGGCAAGCGCTTGCCCACCGACGCCGAGTGGGGGCAAGCCGCTTACGTGGAGCAACGCACCCAAGCGCCCGCGCCCTTTGTGCGAGGGCAGCGCTACCCTTACCCCACCGGCAACAGCCCACGCGGCGCGAATTGTTTGGGCGACTGTGGCCCGGTCCAGGCCGTGCCCCACGCCCAAACCAGCCGCGGTCAAGGCCATGCCCGCGTGGCCACCACCGCAGCCGGCGTCAACGGTCTGTTCGACATGGGCGGCAACGTGTGGGAGTGGGTGGACAGCGGCCCCGGCGCGGAGCCGCGCACGCGCGGCGGTTCGTGGTGGTACGGCAGTGGTCCCATGCGCGACGACCACCACCAGTCCAAACCCGCGAACACCGCCGTGGTCTACATCGGTTTTCGTTGCGTGCGCGACCGATGAGCGTCGCTCCCACGCCGCACCTGCTCTCTGGATTGTTGCTGGCCACGGCGGGCTCGATCGCGTTTTCGGGCAAGGCCATCATCGTCAAGCTCGCCTACCGCCACGGCGTGGACGCGGTCACGCTCATCATGTACCGCATGCTGTTCGCGCTGCCGCTGTTCTTGGCCTTGGCCTGGTGGGCCACCTACCGACAGCAGGGCCGCCGTGCCGATCCCTTGAGCCGGCGCGATTGGCTGGGCATTCTGGGTTTGGGCTTTACCGGTTACTACTTGGCGAGCTTTCTGGACTTTTGGGGCTTGGCCTACATCAGCGCCAGCTTGGAGCGACTGATCCTCTACCTCAACCCCACGATCGTTTTGGTCTTGGGCTGGGTGCTGTACCAGCGGCGCATCACCGCGACGCAAGCGCTGGCCATGGCCGTGAGTTACGCCGGGGTGTTGCTGGTTTTTGGGCATGAGGCCGATTTGAGCGGCCCCAACGCCGCCCTAGGCGCGGCCTTGGTGTTCGGCAGCGCCGTCAGCTACGCCGTCTATTTGGTGTACAGCGGCGAGATGGTCAAACGCTTGGGTTCTTTGCGCTTGGTGGGTTTGGCCACCACCGTAGCCTGTGTGTTGTGTTTGTTGCAGTTCGTGTTGCTGCGACCGCTCTCGGCCGCCATCGTCGCCCCCGAGGTCATCTGGTTGTCTGTGCTCAATGCCACGCTGTGCACCTTCGCGCCTGTCCTCATGGTGATGATGGCCATTGAGCGCATCGGCGCCGGGCTGGCTTCACAAACGGGCATGATTGGGCCCATGTCGACCATCGCCATGGGGGTGTGGCTGCTCGACGAGCCGTTCAACGGCTGGATCGTGGCCGGCACCGCTTTGGTGGTGACCGGTGTTTACAGCGTGACCCGCGCCCGTTCAACTGGCGCATAACCACTTTCGGAGACTCGTATGGATTTGGGTATTGCAAGCAAATGGGCGCTGGTCGGTGGCGCGAGCAAAGGCTTGGGGTGGGGCTGTGCAGCGGCCTTGGCCGCTGAGGGCGCCAACGTGGTCATGGTGGCGCGCGGGGCCGAGGCCTTGCAAGCCGCCGCGAAAAGCCTGGCCCAGCAGCACCCCAGCGTGAACATCGTGCCCGTGGCCGCCGACATCACCACTGAAGCCGGTCGCCAAGCCATTTGGTCGGCAGCGGGCGGCCCAGGCCAAGCCTTTGACATCGTGGTCACCAACGCGGGTGGCCCACCCCCAGGCGACTTTCGCAGCTGGGACCGCAACGCTTGGTTGGCCGCCATCGACGCCAACATGCTCACCCCCATCGAACTCATCAAAGCCACGGTGGACGGCATGGCCGAGCGCGGCTTTGGTCGCGTCATCAACATCACCAGCAGCGCGGTCAAAGCGCCGATCGACATCTTGGGCCTGTCCAACGGTGCGCGCAGCGGCCTGACCGGTTTTGTGGCGGGCTTGGCGCGCAGCCCCTTGGCCGCCAAGGGCGTGACCTTCAACAACCTGCTGCCCGGCAAGTTCGACACCGACCGCTTGAAAACCACACACGCCAGCGCCGCGGCCAAAGCTGGCAAGGCCTTGGAGGACATCCGCGCGGCGCAGCAAGCGCAAATCCCGGCGCAGCGCTTCGGCACACCGCAAGAATTCGGCGCGATCTGTGCCTTCTTGTGCAGCGTGCAGGGTGGGTACCTCAATGGCCAAAACATCCTGCCCGACGGGGGCTTGTACCCCGGTACGTATTGAAGGCTGCTGGGCTCAGCGCCGCGCACTCACCCAAATCCCGCCGACGATGAGCACAAAGCCCGCTGCGTGGTAGAGCTGCGGGGGCTCACCCAGCAGCAGGGTGGAGAGCAGGGCGGCGAAGAGTGGGGTGAGGTTGGCGAAGAAGCCTGCCACCGAGGGGCCCACGCGGGCCACGCCGGCGCCCCAAGCACGGTACGCCAGCAGCGAAGGCCCCACGGCCACAAAGACCAGGCCCAGCACCAGCGGCCAGCCCCACACCAGGTGCGACTGTCCTTCAGGCAGTGCGGGCAAGGCCATCCACTCGATGCCCGACAAAGCACCCGACCACAAGACACCCAGCGCCATTTGCGCCATCAAGAACGCCGACCACGAGTGGCGCAGCTCGGTGTACTCGGTATCAACAGGGGGCTTGGCCAAGAGCCAGCTGTACCAAGCCCAAACCCAAGCCGCGAGCAGCATGAGGGCGTCACCCGGCACCAATTGCAATCCCATGAGCACGCCCCAATCACCGCGGCCCAAGACCACCGCCACGCCCAACAAGGACAAGACCGCACCCAGCGTGGCGCGGCCTGATATGCGCACGCCATAAAACCAATGCCCCAACAACAACATCCAAACGGGTGTGCTGGCCGCCACCAAGGTCACGTTGACGGGCGTCGACGTTTTTAAAGCCATGTATTGCAAAGCGTTGTACAGCCCCATGCCCAGCAGGCCCAAGAGCGCAAAGCGCCGGGTGTGCGCCCACAGGGCGCTGCCGGGCTTGAGCACGTGAGCGGCCCAGGGCAAGAGGATCAGCAAGGCCAAAGCCCAGCGCAAAAAATTCAGCGTCAACGGCGGCACCACGCCTTGCATCAGGCGACCAAGCACAGCGTTGCCCGCCCACAGCATGGGCGGCAAGATCAACAGGGCGGCGGTCGCGGGGGTCAGGCGGGCTTGGGTGGGCATGGGGGAGGACTGTAACCGCTGGGCCGCAGGCAGGCCCACGCTAGGGTATTCCAGGGCCGGCCCTAGGGGGGTAAGGCGGGCGTGGCAAGATCCGGGTTTGGGCGCCTTGGGCGCCGACCCTTTAGGAGACCCTCATGACCACTTTGACCAGCCGCGCCGTGCGCATCGATGCCCCCGGGGGCAGTGAACAACTCAAGATCGACACCGTGACCGTGGGCGAGCCCGGCCCCGGCGAGGTGCGCATCCGCCACCACGCCGTTGGCCTGAACTTCATCGACGTCTACCAACGCAGTGGTTTGTACCCCTTGCCCATGCCGCTGGCGCTGGGCATGGAAGGCGCGGGCGTGATCGAGGCGGTGGGCGCGGGTGTCACGCACCTCAAGGTGGGTGACCGCGCCGCTTACGCGGCCAATCCGCCCGGCAGCTACAGCGATGTGCGCGTCATGCCCGCCATGAACGTTTGCCACTTGCCCGACGGCATCGACTTCGAGACCGGCGCAGCCATGATGCTCAAAGGCCTGACCGCCCAGTACCTGCTGAAAAAATGCCGCCCCGTCGAGGGTCTGCAAGCCGGTGACTTTGTCTTGTTCCACGCCGCCGCGGGTGGTGTCGGCTTGATCGCCTGCCAATGGGCCAAGGCCCTGGGTTTGCGCCTGATCGGCACGGCCGGCTCGGACGAAAAATGCGTTCTGGCCCAGGCCAACGGCGCCGAGTTCACCATCAACTACCGCAGCGAAAATTTTGTTGAGCGCGTCAAAGCCATCACCGGTGGCCAAGGCGTGAAGGTCGTGTACGACTCGGTGGGCAAGGACACCTTTGACCAATCCTTGGAATGCTTGCAGCCCTTTGGTTTGATGGTCAGCTTTGGCAATGCCTCAGGCCCCGTCGCCCCGTTCTCGCCCGGCATCTTGGGCCCCAAGGGTTCGCTGTACGTGACGCGCCAAACCTTGTTCACCCACATCACCAGCCGCGAACGCACCCAAGCCATGGCCGACGATTTGTTTGCCGTGGTGCAAAGCGGCGCGGTGAAGATCCACATCGTCCAGCGTTTTGCACTGACCGAAGTCAAGTCCGCGCACGACAGCTTGGAAGCGCGCCGCACCACCGGCTGCACGGTCTTGCTGCCTTAAAACCCGACCCAAGCCAGTTTCAGCCTGGCCACTTGCAGGCCCAGCCATTCGCGCAAAACCTCTTGGCTCGCCCAGAGGCCGCGCGCGCTGGGCAGCCATTCCAACACCGCACGGCTGCGCGGCAGCACCGCGCCCATGGGCGCGGGCAGCACCTCAAACCCCGCCGCTTCAAACTGCCACACGCTGCGCGGCATGTGCGTGGCGTGGGTGACCAAGGCGATTCGGCGAATGCCCTGGCCTTGCAGCAAGGCGGCGGTGGCACGGGCGTTTTCTTCGGTGTCGCGCGATCGGTCGTCTGCCCAGCGCAGGCGCACGCCCCATTGGGTCAAGGCGGCTTGAGCGGCTTGTGTTTCGGTCGGTGCCGCCGTGCCCACATTGGCCCAGCCCACACCGCCGGCAAAGGCCAGCGGCAAACCGGTTTCGCGTGCCAAGCCCGCGGCGTGGTGCAAGCGCATGAGGCTCGAACTGTTGGGCAGGGGTGTGGTTTGGCCCTCGGCCATGGGCTCCAAGCCACCGCCCAAGACCACGATGGCCTGTGCGCCTTGCGCGCGCAGGTCGGCCGCTGACAAGGATGGGTATTGGGGCAAGGCGTGACGCGCCAACCACACCGCGCTGCCGTGGCAGCTCAGCAGCCACAAGGCCAACACGCCGCTGAGCAGCAGCACCGAGCCGACCCGCTGACGGCGCCAATGCCAACCCAGCAAGACCCACAACAAGAGGCTGGTGGGCGGCAAGATGAGGGCGGTCAAGATCGGCTTGAGTTCGCCCATGGTTCAGGCCTGTGGGTGGTCGCGGCCCGCTTGGCGCTGGCGGCGCATGCGCAGTAACTCATCCAAGACCAAACACACGGCCCCGATGCTGATGCCAGCGTCGGCGATGTTGAAGGTGGGAAAGTGACCGCCGTAGAACAGGCCTTCGAGGAAGGTGAAGTGAAAGTCCAAGAAGTCCACCACGTAGCCATAGGCCACGCGGTCGATCACATTGCCCACCGCTCCGCCCAAGATGCAAGCCAGCGAGAAGGCCAAGAAACGCTCGTGGCTGTTTTGCCGCAGCATCCAGACGATGAACACCGTCGCACCCAAGCCCACGGTGGTGAAGAACCAGCGCTGCCAACCACCCGCATCGGCTAAGAAAGAAAAGGCCGCGCCGCTGTTGTGCACGCGCACGATGTTGAAGTAGTCGGTGACGAAGGTGCTGTCCCCGAGTTGGTACAGACCCAAAATGGTCAGCTTGGTGAGCTGATCGACCAGGAGGATCAAACCCGCCAAGCCCAACCAAGGCCAAGGTGAGGCGCGGCGTTCGCTCATCACGCGGCCTTGCGGGTTTCGCCCGCACCAGTGCCCGCAGCCTCGGCCAAGTTGCTCACACAACGGCCGCAAATCGTCGGGTGTTCGGCGTGTTGGCCCACGTCCTCGCTGTAGTGCCAGCAGCGGTCGCACTTGAGGGCGGCGCTGGCTTGCACCGTCACGCTCAAGCCCGGGCCTTTGACCAAACGGGCTTGGGAGGTAATGAACACGAACTTCAGGTCATCGCCCAAAGCTGCCAAGGCGGCGTGGGTGTCGCCGTCGCATTGGATGGTCAACTCGGCTTGCAGCGAGGCACCCACCACACCGGCGGTGCGTTGGTTTTCGATGTCTTTGTTGGCCAAGTCACGCACCTGCTGCACGATGGCCCAACGCGCCATCAAGGCGGCATCGGGTTGGCCCAAATCGGTGAAGGTTTCCAAGAAGATGGAGTCCGATGCACCAAAGCTCTGCCACGCCTCTTCGGCGGTAAAGCTCAGGAAGGGCGCCATCCAGCGCAGCATGGCGTGGGTGATTTGGTGCAACGCGGTTTGGGCGCTGCGGCGCGCCAAGCTCTTGGGCGCCGTGGTGTACAGGCGGTCTTTGAGCACGTCCAAATAAAACGCGCCCAGGTCTTCGGAGCAGTAGAGCTGCAACTTGCTGACCACGGGGTGGAACTCATACGCATCGAAGTGCGCGCGGATTTCGGCTTGCAATTGCGCAGCGCGCGACAAGGCGTAGCGGTCGATCTCCAACAAGTTCTCAAACGCCACCGCGTCTTTGGCGGGGTCGAAGTCGCTCACGTTGGCGAGCAAGAAACGCAGCGTGTTGCGGATGCGGCGGTAGGCGTCGACCACGCGGGCCAAGATCTTGTCGTCGATGTTGAGGTCGCCCGAGTAATCGGTGCTGGCCACCCACAAGCGCACGATTTCCGCGCCCAT
>CAMDCY010000073.1 GCA_945890705.1 Hydrogenophaga intermedia
CTCACGCGCAGCGGCCCCATGAGCATGGCGCCCAGCCAGTTGGGCGCGTTCACCAAAAGTGACCCGTCGCAGCCGTACGCCAATTTGGAATACCACGTGCAGCCACTGAGCCTGGACGCGTTCGGTGAGCCGCTGCACCCCTTCCCGGCTTTCACCGCCAGCGTGTGCAACCTCAACCCGACCAGCCGCGGTCATGTGCGCATCAAAACCCCGCGCGCCGAAGACGCGCCCGCCATCGCGCCGTGTTACCTCAGCACCGAGCAAGACCGGCAGGTGGCGGCCGACAGCCTGCGCGTGACGCGGCGCATCGTCTCGCAAACTGCGCTCGCACCCTTTCAGCCGGAGGAATTCAAGCCAGGCGCGCAGTACCAAAGCGACGAAGAGCTGGCGCGATTGGCCGGTGAAATCGCCAGCACCATCTTTCACCCCGTAGGCACCACCAAAATGGGCCGCGACAACGACCCCATGGCCGTGCTCGATAGCCACTGCCGCGTGCGCGGTGTGAACGGCCTGCGGGTGGTCGACGCGGGCGCCATGCCCACCATCACCAGCGGCAACACCAACAGCCCGACCTTGATGTTGGCCGAGAAGGTGGCGGGCTGGATGCGGCGCGGTCAGTGAAAACCCGCAAGGGAAACCCCCGATGGTTTTGGGGTTACTGGGCGGTTACATTTTCATCACTCATGCAACACCCTCGGGCTGTTTGAACCATGAGAGACAGAGGAGACAGCCTGTCTGAAGGCAGTTTCACACGCGCCCCAGAGCGCGGTGGATACACAAGGAAGCCGGCCATGCGCCGGCTTTTTTCTTGGGGCCAAGAGCACCAGGCCCAACAGCGACAATGCAGCCATGGACTTGTTATTGATCACCGTGGCGTCGTTCTTCGCCGGCTTTATTGACTCGATCGTGGGCGGCGGCGGCCTCATCTTGTTGCCCGCCCTGTTCGCGGTCTACCCCACCACCGCGCCCGCCACGCTGTTTGGTGTGAACAAAAGCGCCTCTATCTGGGGCACCGCAGCGGCCACCTGGCAATACGCCCACCGGGTGCAAATGCCTTGGAACGCGCTGTTGCCCGCGGCCGCCACGGCTTTTGTGTGCTCGATGTTCGGTGCCTGGTGCGTCACGCAGGTTTCTCCAGAATGGTTGCGCCGCATCTTGCCGGTGATGCTGGTGGTGCTCTTGGTCTACACCTTGGCCAAGAAGTCGCTGGGCCGTGAGCACCAGCCGCGTTTTGCGGGGCGGCAACAGCAATGGGCGGCTTCGCTCTTGGGTGGCGTGATCGGTTTTTACGATGGCTTTTTTGGCCCCGGCACCGGCAGCTTTTTGGTGTTTTTCTTTGTGCGTTGGCTGGGCTTCGATTTTCTGCACGCCAGCGCCAGCGCCAAGCTCATCAACACCGCGTCGAATTTGGCGGCCCTGATTTTGTTTTCATGGAAAGGCCACGTCTGGTGGCACTTGGCCTTGGCCATGGCCGTGGCCAATGTGATCGGCAGTTTGCTGGGCACGCGCTTGGCGCTCAAACACGGCAGCGGTTTTGTGCGCGTGGTGTTCTTGGTGGTGGTGGGCGCCCTGATCCTCAAAACCGGGTGGGACGCTTGGGGGCGAGCCGCGATTTAAGGGGTGATGACCGCTGGCAAGTCTTTGGGTGGCCAAGGCATCTCGCTTGCCTTGAGCGGCTTGCCAATGGGGCTGGCGGCTTGGCCCAAACGCACCGCGGCCAAGTCTTGTTCGTTGGGGTATTGATCAAGCAAAAGGTAATCGAACACGCGGCGCGCAATCGGGGCGGCGTGTGCGGCACCGAAGCCCGCGTTTTCCACCACCACCGCCAAGGCCACCTGAGGGGCTTCCAGCGGCGCAAAGGCCACGTACAAGGAGTGATCGCGTTGGCTCTCCAGCAGTTTGGCCGCGTCGTAGCGCTCACTTTGCCCGATGGTCACCGCTTGTGCCGTGCCGGTTTTGCCACCGCTTTTGTAGCTGGTGCCAGCAAACACGCGCGCAGAGGTACCTTCGACGGTCACCCCGTGCATGGCCTCTAAAACGGCCTGCACATGCTCTGCCTTGTAGCCCAAGTCGATCGGGGTGCTGACCACGCGGCTGATTTGCTGACCGGTGGCGGGGTCTTGCACCGAAGCGGTGATGTGGGGCGTGTGTTTTTTGCCTTGGTTGGCCAAGGTCGCCATGGCGTGGGCCAGCTGCAGCATGGTGAAGGTGTTGTAGCCCTGACCAATGCCCAAAGAAATGGTTTCACCGGGAATCCAGCGTTTTTGTTCCGGGTTCTTGAAACTGTTGCGTTTCCAAGCTTGGCTCGGCAAGACACCGCGCACCTCGCCGCCCACATCGATGCCCGTGAGTTGGCCAAAGCCCAGGGGTTTCATGAAGTCGTGGATGGTGTCCACGCCCATTTCATTGGCCAGTGAGTAGTAGTAGGTGTTGCTGGACTTGACGATGCTTTTGCTCAGGTCCACCGCGCCCAAGGACGACTCGCCGTGGCTGCGAAAGCGGTGGTTGCCGAACATCCAATAGCCAGGGTCGTTGATGGTGGTGTTGACGTTGCGTGTGCCGGTTTCCAACGCCCCCAAGGCCATGAACGGCTTGTAGGTGGAGCCCGGCGGGTAGGTGCCGCGCAAGGCGCGGTTGAGCAGGGGTTTGTCAGGCGACTCGTTGAGCGCGCGCCAGTTGTCCACGTCGATGCCGTCCACAAACAGGTTGGGATCGAAAGTGGGCTTGCTCACGAAGGCCAGCACGTCGCCGTTGCGCGGATCG
Organism: Hydrogenophaga intermedia; assembly: GCA_945890705.1. Taxonomy (GTDB): domain Bacteria; phylum Pseudomonadota; class Gammaproteobacteria; order Burkholderiales; family Burkholderiaceae_C; genus Hydrogenophaga; species Hydrogenophaga miladensis. The sequence continues at coordinate 2,764 of CAMDCY010000073.1, forward strand.
ATCGCCACCAGCGCGCCGCGGCGGTCACCGAACATGTCTTCCACCAACTTTTGCAAACGCACATCGATGGTCAGCACCACGGTGGAGCCCGAGATCGAGGGTTGGTTGGCCAAGGAGCGCACAGCGCGGCCGCCTGCTGAAGTCTCCACCCGCTCAAAGCCTGTGATGCCGTGGAGCAGGCGCTCGTGGCTTTCTTCGGCGCCGAGTTTGCCAATGTGCTCGGTGCCTCGGTAGTTGGCTTGGTCTTCTTCGGACCAGGTTTGGATGTCCGTTTTCTCGCGTTGGTTGATGCGCCCGATGTAGCCGATGGCGTGACTGCCGACTTCCCCGTTGGGGTATTGGCGGAACAAACGGGCTTTGACTTCAACGCCGGGGAATCTGTAGCGCTGGGCGGCAAAGCGCGCCACTTCCTCGTCGCTCAGGCGCGTGCGGATCGGCACCGAGTCGAACAAGCGCGACTCTTGCATCAGTTGACGAAAGCGCCGTTTGTCGCGGGCTTCGATGTTCACCAGCGTCGACAAAGCCTCGATGGTGGCGTTGATGTCCTTGACCTTCGAGGGGGTGAGTTCCAGCGTGTAGGCCGAGTAATTGGTGGCCAAGACTTTGCCGTGGCGGTCCAGGATTTGTCCGCGTTGGGGGACCACGGGCAGGATGGTGGTGCGGTTGGTTTCGGCCTGTTCCAGCAACTCGTCGTGGCGCAACACCTGCAGGTACACCATGCGGCTGGCCAGGATGGCAAAAGCAAAGAGCACAAACACGCCGGCGACCGTGATACGGGTGCGGAATTCACCCAGTTCGGCATCGACGTTGCGCAACTCGGTCATGGTGCCGTTCAGATGGGGCGGTTTTTGTCGGGGTTGGGCGCGCGGCGTTGAGGTGCTAGCAAGACCGCGTGCGCCACGGGCCACAAAGCGGCACCCAACAGCGGCGCGAGGAAGTAGGACCAACCCGGAAACTGACCTCCCGAGCCCATGCGCACCAACAAGATCACCAACTGCGAGGCCATCAACAAACCGAACACATGCGCGGCCTGTGAGGCCAAATCAAACCACATCAAGCGGCGGTGGATGACGGCCGCAAAAAAGCCGAGCAAGGTGTAAGCCAAGGCGTGCTGACCCAACAAAGCGCCTTGGTGGATATCCATCAGCAGGCCCAAGAAAAACGCCACACCCACGCCCACACGACCGGGTTGGCTCACACCCCAAAAGACCAAGACCACGGCCAACACGTCGGGACGCCACGCGGCATTGCCCCAAACGGACACATTCAAAAACATGTTCAAGGCCAAGGCCCCGACCAAGCTGAAGGCGATGAACAAAGGGTTGGCGGGCAGCAAGACCTGCTGACCGGGACGCATGATCATGGTTGGCTCCCGGTGGCGCCAGCGGGCGCCGGCACGGCAGGCACCGTCGGCATGGTCAAGGGTGAAGGTGGCAGGGGTTCGCCCAAGCGAGTGAGCACCAAGACCTGCGAGGCGCCATGCGTGTTGGCGACGGGGTCCACCACGATGTTGGCGAACGCCGAATTGGAGCGCTGGTCCACCATGCGCACCTGACCCACGGCCAAACCGGGGGGGTAGACACCGTCGACACCGCTGGTGGCGAGGGGGTCGCCGACCTTGAGGTCTGCGCTGTTGGGGGTGAAGCGAAGCTCCATATTGGACTGGCCCGCACCCGATTGGCCGTAAGCCAAGTAACGCGCCCCTGTGCGCAGGTTGAGCACGGGAATGGCCAGGTCTCGGTCGGTGACCAAATTCACTTCCGAGACCGTGGGGTAGACGCGGGTGACTTGGCCCAACACGCCCGCGGCGTCAACCACCGCCATACCGGCTTGTACGCCATGTACCTGGCCGCGACCAATCACGACTTTGCGTGAAAACGGGTCGGCGGCGTCGTACAACACATCGGCCGCCAAGGCTTGGCTACCGGCGCGTTCACGCAAATCCAGCAAGGCCCGCAGTTGGGCGTTCTCAAAGAGGAGGGGTTCAACTTGATTGGCTTTGGCCGACTGGGCCAACAGCTGCGTTTGTGCCGCTTGCAAAGCGCTTTGTGCGGTGTAAACCGTGGTCGCATACTGGCCGATACCTTGTACCAGCTGTACCGGCTGAACCACCAGCCATTGCACGGGGTAAATGACCGTGGCCAAGACCGATCGCAGCGGTGAGGTGATGTTGAGCCGAACATCGGCGACCATCAAAAACAGCGACAAAGCACTGAAGACGGCCAACTTGGACACAGCAGAAAACCCTTGCCGAAAAAACGGTGGGGGGGTTCGGTCCAGGGTGCCCAGTGACATGAGGGGGTCGGGCGCTGGCGGCCAGCCTTATTCGTTGGTGAAGATCGTGCCCAAGTGGTCCATGCGCTCCAAGGCCATGCCACAACCGCGCACCACGCAAGTCAACGGGTCTTCGGCCACCAAGACGGGCAAGCCGGTCTCTTCGGCGAGCAAGCGGTCCAAGTCGCGCAGCAAGGCGCCACCGCCGGTGAGCATCATGCCGCGCTCGGCGATGTCGGCACCAAGTTCGGGTGGGGTTTGCTCCAAGGCAGTTTTGACCGCGGCCACGATTTGGTTGAGTGGGTCGGTCAAGGCTTCCAAGATCTCGTTGCTCGAGATCGTGAAGCTGCGCGGCACGCCTTCGGACAGGTTGCGGCCTTTGACTTCCATCTCCTTGACCTCGGCGCCGGGGAAGGCCGAGCCGATGTTTTTCTTGATGGCCTCGGCGGTGGGCTCGCCGATGAGCATGCCATAGTTGCGGCGGATGTAAGCGATGATGGCTTCGTCGAAGCGGTCACCACCGACGCGCACGCTGCCTTTGTAGACCATGCCGCCCAAAGAGATGACACCGACTTCGGTCGTGCCGCCGCCGATGTCGACCACCATGGAGCCCGACGCGTCGGAGACGGGCAGGCCCGCACCGATGGCCGCGGCCATGGGTTCTTCGATCAGGTAGACCTGTGAGGCGCCGGCGCCCAGAGCGGATTCGCGGATGGCGCGGCGCTCAACCTGGGTTGAGCCGCAAGGCACACAAATGATGATGCGGGGGCTCGGCTTGAACATCGAGCGGGGGTGCACCATCTTGATGAACTGCTTGAGCATTTGCTCGGTGACGGTGAAGTCGGCGATCACGCCGTCTTTCATCGGGCGAATGGCCTCGATGTTGCCGGGGACTTTGCCCAGCATGGCTTTGGCTTCGTGGCCCACGGCCTGGATGGTTTTTTTGCCCTGTGGGCCGCCTTCGTGGCGAATCGAGACCACCGAGGGTTCGTTCAAGACGATGCCGCGGTGACGGACGTAAATGACCGTGTTGGCCGTGCCCAAATCGATGGCCAGGTCGGTGGAAAAGTGCCGACGAAAAGCTTCAAACATGATGAAATCCTAAGGGGTACAACCCAGACACAATGGTCAAACCTTAGATAATACAGTATTGACCCGTCCCCACATGGGCGGTTTTGCTCGGAACACAACGCATCCAGCGGCAGCGAACCCGCCCTTTTGGGGGTGAATTGGCCGCTGTTTTTCACCAGGACCCCAACGCATGTCTTTGACCCTGCCCGACATCGAGCGCATCGCCCATTTGGCCCGCTTGGAATTCAACGCCGAGCAACAAACGCGCTTGCTCGGCCAACTCAACGGTTTTTTCGACATCGTCGACCAAATGCAGGCCGTCAACACCGACGGCATCACGCCCTTGGCCCACCCCACCGAGGTCATGGGCGAAGTGGCCCTGCGCCTGCGCCCCGACGTGGCCTGCGAGCCCAACCAACGCGAAGCCAACCAGCGCAGCGCCCCCGCCGTCGAGCAGGGCCTGTTTTTGGTGCCCAAGGTCATCGAGTGAAGGAAACCCCATGACACAAGCCCTTCACCTCCAATCCTTGAGCGAACTCAGCGGCGCCTTGCGCGCCAAAGAACTCAGTGCCGTCGAGCTGACGCAGCATTTTCTGGCCCGTGCCCAAGCCGATACCTCGGGCGCCTTTTTGGCCCTCAACCCAGACGTCACCTTGGCCCAAGCCCGTGCGGCCGACGCGCACCTGGCCGCCGGCACCGGCGGCTGTCTGACCGGTGTGCCCATCGCGCACAAAGACATTTTTGTCACCCGCGACTTCCCCACCACCGCGGGCTCCCTGATGCTCAAGGGCTACCAGTCACCCTTTGACGCCACCATCGTGCAACGCATGGGCGTGGACGGCGCGGGCATGGTGACTTTGGGCAAGCTCAACTGCGACGAATTCGCCATGGGCTCGGCCAACGAAAACTCGGCCTACGGCCCGGTCAGCAACCCTTGGGACCGCTCGCGTGTGCCGGGCGGTTCTTCGGGCGGCAGCGCCGCCGCCGTGGCCGCGCGCTTGGTGCCCGCGAGCACCGGCACCGACACCGGCGGCTCGATCCGCCAGCCCGCGAGCTTTTGCGGCATCACTGGCATCAAGCCGACCTACGGCCGCGCCAGCCGCTACGGCATGATCGCCTTTGCTTCCAGCTTGGACCAAGGCGGCCCGATGGCGCGCTCGGCCGAGGACTGCGCGCTCTTGCTCAGCGCCATGTGCGGCCCCGACCTCGACCGCGACTCCACCTCGCTCGATGTGCCGGTCGAGAACTTTTCGGCTTCGCTGGCGCAGCCCATCCGTGGCTTGCGCATCGGTATCCCGAAAGAGTTTTTTGGAGAGGGCTTGGCCCCCGATGTGCGCCTCGCCATCGACGCGGCTTTGCAAACCCTCAAAGACCAAGGCGCACAGCTCGTGCCCATCAGCTTGCCGCGCACCGAGTTGGCCATTCCGGTTTACTACATCATCGCGCCGGCCGAAGCCAGCTCCAACCTCAGCCGCTTCGACGGCGTGAAGTTCGGCCACCGCGCCGAGCAGTACACCGACTTGCTCGACATGTACAAAAAGTCCCGCTCCGAGGGCTTTGGCAAAGAGGTCAAGCGCCGCATCATGACCGGCGCTTACGTGCTCTCGCACGGTTACTACGACGCCTACTACCTGCAAGCGCAAAAAATCCGCCGCATGATCGCCGACGACTTCCAGCAAGCCTTTGCGCAGTGCGACGTGATCGCTGGCCCCGTGGCCCCCACTGTGGCTTGGGCCTTGGGCCGCCAAAACGTCGACCCTTTGGCCGATTACTTGGCCGACATCTTCACCTTGCCCGCGTCCTTGGCCGGCTTGCCCGGCATGAGCGTGCCCGTGGGTTTTGGCGAAGGCGGCATGCCCGTGGGCTTGCAGCTCATCGGCAACTACCTCAAAGAAGCCCAGCTTCTCCAGGTCGCGCACCAATACCAATTGGCCACCGACTTCCACCTTTGCCAACCGGAGGGAAAGCCATGATGCCCCCACGCTCTTCACTTCGTGTAATCGCT
>CAMDCY010000074.1 GCA_945890705.1 Hydrogenophaga intermedia
ATCGTGGCCCTGCCCTTGGCCATGGCCTTTGCAATCGCCAGTGGCCTGCAGCCCGAAGCGGGTTTGTGGACGGCCATCATTGCGGGCTTTTTGATTTCGGCCTTGGGCGGTACCTCGGTGCAAATCGGTGGCCCGGCAGGCGCGTTCATCGTCATCGTCTACGGCATCGTCGAGCGTTACGGCTTGGCCAACCTGCTCATTTCCACCGTCAGCGCGGGCGTGCTGCTGTTTTTGCTCGGCTGGTTGCGCTTGGGAACCTTGGTGCGCTACGTGCCTGTGAGCGTGGTGATTGGTTTCACCAACGGCATTGCCGTGCTCATTGGCTTGTCGCAGCTGCGCGATGTCATGGGCCTGCAGGTCGAAAGAATGCCGGCCGACTTCTTCAACCAGATCGGCACCCTCTCGGGCGCCATTGGCAGCTTCAACCCATACGCCTTTGGCTTGGCCGTGGTATGTGTGTTGGTCTTGTTCCTGTGGCCACGCTTGTGGGCGGTGGACTCACAGTTTCGCCGCCAGATCGACAAGGTCCCCACCATCGGCGCACTCCAAGCCACCTCAAGGGTGCCTGCGCCGGTCATCGCATTGGTCAGCTTAACTCTGTTGGCTTGGTATTTGAGCTTGCCCGTTGAAACGATTGGCTCGCGTTTTGGTGGCATACCGCAAGGCCTGCCCAGCTTTGAGTTGCCCGCATTTTCTTGGGAAACCGCCAAGCTCTTGGTGGTGCCCACCTTGACCATCGCCCTGCTGGGAGCGATCGAGTCGCTCTTGTGCGCGCGCGTGGCCGACCAGCTCAGCGACTCACCCAAACACGACCCCAACCAAGAGCTCATGGCCCAAGGCATCGCCAACACCGTGGTGCCTTTTTTTGGCGGTATGCCCGCCACCGGTACCATCGCGCGCACGGTGACCAACATCCGCGCCGGTGCGGTGTCGCCCATTGCCGGCATCGTCCACGCCGGCACCTTGGCCACCGTGGTCTTGCTGGCTGCGCCCTTGGCCATGCACATCCCGCTGGCGGTGCTCGCCGGGGTGTTGTTGTTCGTGGCCTGGAACATGGGCGAGTGGCGCGAATTCGCGCGACTCAAACAGTTCAGCAACCACTACCGATTGATGATGGTCTCGACCTTTGTGGTCACCATCGTGTTTGACCTGACGGTGGCGGTTGAACTCGGTTTGGTCTTGGCCATCGTGCTCTTTGTGCGCCGGCAAAGCGGTTTGTTCACCGCCAACATCGACACACAAACCGACGCGCGAATCGAAGCCCGTTTGTTTGGCGCACTGTTCTTTGGTGCGGTGGCCAAACTCGACCCCTTGCAACGCGCGGCCGATGCTGCCGCTCCTGGTTTGGTGATGCGTTTGGACGCACGCCAACTGATTTCTTTGGACACCACAGGCTTGGACGCGCTGGAACAGCTCCAGCGCAGCCTGAACAAACGCGAAGGCCGCTTGGTGCTGTGCGGTCTGAACGCCCAGCCGCGCTCCTTGTTGGAGCGCTCAGGCTTGGCGCTACACATCGACTTGGAGTACTGAGCCATGGCACCGCTGAACCAAGCATTGCAAACACGCATCGAGTGGTTGTTTGATATGGCCCAGCGCCACACCCAAGACTTCGCCAGCCTAGAAGCTTCGCTGGCACGCCAGCGTTACAACGCCCAGCACCCCACCGCGATCATGGTCATGAAGTGCATGGACGGGCGCATCAACATCCCCATTGCCACCCAAACGCCGCGCGGCATCATCCAACCTTTTCGGAACTTGGGCGGGATTTTCCATTTGGGCTGGCCGCACTTGGGCGAAGTCTTGATGGGTGCCGTCAGTAAAGCCATTAACCAGGGTCGACAAGCCCTGATGGTCATCACCTACCATTTCTCGAAAGGCGATGAAAAGCGAGGCTGCACCGGATTTCACTACCGCACCGCCGACGCCATGGCGCACACCTTTGGCATCCGAGACGAGGTCAGCCAACTCTTTGGTCAACAACATCCCACCGTGTACCCCTTGGTGTGTGGCTTTGAGACCGACGAAGAAGCCTTGGTGGTGCACGGCACCGGCCAACAAACCCTGAACATGGCCGAGATCAGCGAAACCGAATTGGACGAATTGCCCGCACGCCTGCAAACCCTGCTGCCCGACATGCCCAACCAAATGCGCGACGACCTGTTGCCCCTGCTGCAGGGCAATTGGCGACACATCGCCGCCCTGCGCCAGCGCGAGCGCAGCCTAGACATCGAGCACCGCGAGTGGATGATTTGTGTGGGCCGCGGCTTCGATTGGCTGCACTTGCCGAATTTGGCGCTCATCATCGGCCCCTACAGCCCCGACTTAGCCGACCCGATCCGCAAAGCCGCCGGCATCATCCGCAGCAACATGGCCGCCAGGCGCATCCCCAGCGACGGCTTTTTGCTGATGTCGTCGGTGCCCTACGAAAACATCGGCGTGGACAAGGCCCGGGCCGAGCTGAAATCCCGCTTTTTGGCCCGCTTTGCCGCCGATGTCATCCGACAAGAGTTCGCCGACCTCGCGCCCGGCATGCGGGTTCGCGAGACGGTGCTCAACTGGGACAGCCGGTCGGTCGAACCCCTGAACCCGTAAAATGGGGGTTTTCCTCCATCAGGCCTGCCATGTTCCCCTTTGCCCGTCCGCATTACACCTCTGACACCACGCAATTCTTGGCCCAGCTCAAGGAGAAGAACCCCAGCTTGGAAGCCGAGCAGCGCCAAGGCCGTGCCCTGCTGTGGGACAGCGGCATGAACGCCCAGTTCCAAGCCGATGCCAACGACGCGCGCGTGCCCCAGCAGCCCTACGTGTACCAGACCAAGGCCTGAGCCTGACACACGCCATGAGCACCGAGTCGCCCGAGCTCGAACAAGCCCCCGAGGGCTTGGACGCGGTGCTGCCCGCGGTGGTGGACCACGTCGCCGTGGCCCGGCTCTACGGCGAGCCGCTGTTTTCGATGCCGCGGGATTTGTATATCCCGCCAGACGCGTTGCAGGTTTTTTTAGAGGCGTTTGAAGGCCCGCTGGATTTGCTGCTTTACCTGATCCGCAAGCAAAACTTCAACATCCTGGACATCCCCATGGCCGCGGTCACGCGCCAGTACCTGAGCTACGTGGACGAGATTCGTACGCAAAACTTGGAGCTCGCGGCCGAGTACTTGCTGATGGCGGCCATGCTCATCGAGATCAAGTCGCGCATGCTTTTGCCACCCAAACGTGTGGCCGAAGGCGAAGAGGCCGAAGACCCGCGCGCCGAGCTGGTGCGCCGTTTGCTCGAGTACGAGCAAATGAAGCTGGCCGCCCAACACCTCAACGAATTACCCCACTTTGGGCGCGATTTTCTACGTGCCCAAGTGTTCGTGGAGCAGGCCTTGGCGCCGCGCTTCCCCGACGTGCACGCGGTGGACCTGCAAAGCGCTTGGCGCGACATTTTGTCGCGCGCCAAACTCGTGCAACACCACAAAATCAGCCGCGAAGCGCTCTCGGTGCGCGAGCACATGAGCATCGTGCTGCGCCAATTGCAGGGCCGAAAGTTCGTCGAGTTCGGCGAGCTGTTCGACCCCAGCCAAGGCAGTGCGGTCTTGGTGGTGACCTTCATCGCCATGCTCGAACTGGCCAAAGAAACGCTGATCGAACTCACCCAAGCCGAAGCCTTCGCACCCATCTACGTGCGTTTGTCTTACACCCCTCAGTGATCCCCTCACCCTCAGGCTTGCATGCGCCAACACCACTTTGATGTTTTGATCATCGGCAGCGGCTTGGCCGGCTTGACCGCTGCGTTGCACTTGGCCCCCACGCACCGTGTGGCCGTCATCACCAAACGCGGCATCTCCGATGGTTCGAGCAACTGGGCCCAAGGCGGCATTGCCGCCGTGCTGGCCGAGGGCGACAGCTACGCCTCGCACGTGGACGACACCTTGGTGGCCGGTGCGGGCCTGTGCGACTTGGACGCCACCCGCTTCACAGTGGAAAACGCCCCTTCGGCCATCGCTTGGCTGCGCGAGATGGGCGTGCCCTTCTCCACCGAAAACGGCGAGCTGCACCTCACCCGCGAAGGCGGCCACAGCCACCGGCGCATCGTCCACGTGACCGACGCCACCGGCGCAGCGGTGCAAACCACGCTGAGTGCCAAGGCCCGCGCCACACCGAACATCGTGTTCTTCGAGAACCACATGCTGGTCGACCTGATCACCAGCCGCAAGCTGGCCGCCACCGAAGCCGGCACCGACACACCCGCCCGCTGCCACGGGGCTTATGTGCTCGACGTGGACCGCGACGAGGTCGAGACCTTCAGCGCCAGCCACACCATCTTGGCCACCGGCGGCGCGGGCAAGGTCTACCTGTACACCACCAACCCCGACACCGCCACGGGCGACGGCATCGCCTCGGCCTGGCGCGCGGGTTGCCGCGTGGCCAACATGGAATTCATCCAATTCCACCCGACCTGCCTGTACCACCCGCACGTCAAAAACTTCCTCATCACCGAGGCCGTGCGCGGCGAAGGCGGCCGGCTGCTGCTGCCGCCGCATTTGGGCAGCCACCGCTTCATGCCCGACCACGACCCACGCGCCGAACTCGCGCCGCGTGACGTGGTCGCGCGCGCCATCGACTTCGAGATGAAGAAACACGGCCTGGACTGTGTGCACCTGGACATCTCGCACCAAAGCCCCGAGTTCATCCAAGAACACTTCCCCAACATCTTGGCGCGCTGCGCCGAACTGGGCATCGACATCACCCGCGAACCCATTCCGGTGGTGCCTGCGGCGCACTACACCTGCGGTGGTGTGGTCACCGACCTGCATGGTCGAACCGATGTGCCAGGCCTGTACGCGGTGGGTGAGACCACCTGCACCGGCCTGCACGGCGCCAATCGCTTGGCCAGCAACTCGCTGGTGGAGTGCATGGTGTTTGCGCGTGGCGCGGTGGAGGCCATCAGCCAAGAGGCCAACCAGGCCCAACCCACCATGCGCACGTGGGACGACAGCCGCGTGACCGACGCCGACGAGATGGTGGTGATCTCGCACAACTGGGACGAACTGCGCCGCTTCATGTGGGACTACGTGGGCATCGTACGCACCAACAAACGCTTGGAGCGCGCCGCGCACCGCATCAGCCTGTTGCAGCAAGAAATCCAAGAGTTCTACCGCCAGTTCCACGTCACGCGCGATCTGCTGGAACTGCGCAACCTGGTGCAAGTGGCCGACCTGATCGTGATGAGCGCCCTCATGCGCCATGAGAGCCGCGGCCTGCACTTCAGCCGCGACTACCCCGAGACGCTCATGGAAGCTCGGCCAACGATTTTGGTACCGCCGGCACGCTGAGTTTCATGCTCATCAGTCCTTGGGCTTGCGGATACCGGCCCAACGTGCTGCGACCGGCGCACCCATGATCACCATCACCACCCGGGTCAGGTGGTGCAAGATCACAAAACCCAGGTCAGCACCAGCGGCCAACGCCAGCACCGTCATCTCAGCCTGTCCGCCAGGCGCAAAAGCCAAGAAACCCTCCACGGGCTTGGCCAAGCCCGACAAGGTCACTATCTCGGTGAAGAGAGCGGCCAATAGCGCCAAGATGGCGACAAAAGCCATACCGGATAGGATGAAGCTGCGCAATTCTCGCAGGGTCACGCCAACGTACTGCACCCCAATGCCCAAGCCGATAAGCACCTGTGCAACCACGATGGCCTCGAGCGGTGGTCGCGAATGGATGAACCCACCCAATGAGAGCGCAGCGGTCACGATCATGGGACCCAGGATCGAAGCGCCAAAAAGCCCCATCTTCTCGCCCCCCTTCCAGCCAATCACAGCCGCCACCACCATCAGGGCCAGCTCAACAGGAGGCAGGTTGCGCGCAGGCTCGCCGAGCACACCCGTGAGGCTGGCGCCATAAAGGAGTGTCAGGATGATGGGTGCCACAGTCACGATGATCAGCATCCGGGTCGCATGGATCAGCGCCAGTGCACGGGGGTCGCCACCAGCCTCTTTACCGAAGGCCACCATGTCTGGCAGCCCTCCAGGCATGGCCGCATACCAAGCAGTGGCCGGGTCGTAACCGAGACGGCGAAAAAAAGGCACCCCTACGATGCCGATCAGGGCCACGTAGATTGGCACCAGCGCCACGCTGCCGAGCAGTTGCGGAACTCGGCCCACGATCTCTGGCGTGATGGAGGCTCCGATGGCAACCCCCATGATGGTTCGTGCTGCTGTCGAGAGTGTGCCCATACCCTTGAGCCGCACACCAGCCAGAGCGACCAGCAGACAGGCCGTCATGGGCCCAAACAGAAAAGGCAGCGGCAAGCCAAGAAGCTGGAACAGTCCTGCACCCAAGAGGGCCAAGGTCAACGTTCTGGCCCGGGAAAACAGATGAAGGGGCATGGTCTATGTTCGCATGGTTTTGCGCCTTTCAGCCCTTGGCTTGCGCAGCAAACGACAGCACGTTGCGCAACGCGGCCGAGAAATACAGTTCGTAGCCCTTCTGCTCCACATAACCCAGGTGGGGCGTGGCCACCACATTGGCCATCTGCAGCAAAGGGTCACTGGCCGGTAAGGGTTCCCGCTCAAACACATCAAGTGCTGCAAAGCCAGGCCGACCCTGATGCAGGGCAGTCAGCAAAGCGCCGGGTTCGATCAGCTCAGCGCGACTGGTGTTGAGCAACAAGGCACTGGGCTTCATCAGTGCCAGATCGCTTGCGGTAACGGTACCCCGGGTGGCGTCGTTGAGGCGCAGGTGCAGGGTCACCACGTCGGCCTCGGCAAAAAAAGCCTCTTTGGAAGTGGCCACCCGGTGACCTTCGGCGCGAGCCAGTTCTAGGCTGGCAGCACGGCCCCAAACCAACACCGCCATGTCGAAGGCTCGGGCGTACCGCGCCATGCGCTGGCCGATCTTGCCGTAACCCCAAATTCCCAGCACATCGCCTTTGAGCGCCCGGCCGATGGTGTTGTGAGCGGCATCATCGGCCACGCGCTGCCATTGACCAACCTGCAACCGGTTCACGTATTGCGGCAAACGCCGATATGCAGCCATGAGCAACGCCCAACTGAGTTCAGCCGGCGCCGTGGGGTCGCCCACCCCTTCGAGTACGGTCACACCGCGCTGCTGCGCCGCTGCCATGTCCACATTGCCACTGACCTTACCGGTCTGGGAAATGAGCCGCAGCCGGGGCAGCCGGTCCATCAGCGCTGCGGTGATGTGGGTACGCTCGCGGATCAACACCACGGCCTCGTGTTCGGCCAAGCGTTTGGCCATGGCGTCGTCGTCCATCGGCTCGGTGAACACGTCCACCTCATGACCCTCGAGCAAGGCAAAACAAGGCAACTGACGAACGGCGTCTTGGTAGTCTTCCAATATGGCAATCTTCATGTTGTTGTCTCCAGTGTTGATGCGGTAACAGCGAAAATGAGGGGTTGAGTTAACAGGTCTTGTCCTCAGACGTCTAGAGTGTCTTGAACAATGGCGCCACAGAGGCACCCTCAATGCCGTGCCGCTTCAATGACATAGCCACAAAACCACTGGCCTTTGTATCTTCGACAAAGTCAACCAAGTAAGCCGCTGCCTTATCTCCCCGACTTTTGGGTAGACCCATGGCCTGTTGAATGGTCATGAACCGTCCTGGCAAGAGGCGCAAGTCAGCAAACCGTTTTTGATCCGATTGCAACTGTTGCTTCACACCTGCCGCCACTTCCAGCCCCTGTGCCACAAATACGTCAACCACTTCTGGCGAAGTGGGGGCATGTACGATCTGCGCCTGTTTGATTTCACGACTCAGGTAAAGATCGTAGGCGCTGCCCCTGCCCACCACCACGCGATTGCCGGGTTGGTCCACGTCAAGGTTGGATTGAAGCGGCGAATCTTGGCGCACCAAATAGCAGCCTTCGATCAGCAAGTATGGAGAGGTGAAGGCGATTTCCT
>CAMDCY010000075.1 GCA_945890705.1 Hydrogenophaga intermedia
GCTTCTTGGTATTTGGCGGCGGTTTTTTCGATCACTTCGCGCGGCAGGCGCGGTGAGGGCGGGGTTTTGTCCCAAGGCTGGCCGTTGACCTGTGCGGTCTCGAGCCAGTCGCGCAAGAACTGTTTGTCGTAGCTTGGGGGGTTACTGCCCACGGCGTATTGGTCGGCGGGCCAGTAGCGCGAGCTGTCGGGCGTGAGCACCTCGTCCATCAACACCAACTGGCCTTTGGGGTCCAGACCAAATTCAAATTTGGTGTCGGCGATGATGATGCCCTTCTTGAGCGCGATGGCGGCCGCGGCTTTGTACAGCGCGATCGAGATGTCCCGGATCTGCCCGGCCAACTCAGCGCCAATCATCTCCACCGTTTTCTCAAACGTGATGTTCTCGTCGTGCTCGCCCATCTCGGCCTTGGCCGCGGGCGTGTAGATGGGCTCGGGCAGCTGGCTGGCGTTCTTCAGGCCTTCGGACAGCTTCACGCCACACACAGAACGGCTCTCCTGATATTCCTTCCAACCGCTGCCGGCCAAGTAGCCGCGCACCACCGCCTCGACGGGGATGGGCTTCAAGCGCTGCACCAACATGGAGCGACCGCTGACTTGCGGCGCCTCTTCGGTGCTGACCGCGCTCTCGGGCGCCTCGCCGGTGAGGTGGATGGGGCAGATGTTCAGGCCTTGGGGGCCGAGTTGGTCGAACCAAAACAAGCTCAGGCGGGTGAGCAAAGCACCCTTGCCGGGGATGGGCTCCCCCATGATGACGTCGAACGCGCTGATGCGGTCGGAGGCCACCATGAGGATGCGGTCGTCACCGACGGCGTAGTTGTCGCGAACCTTGCCGCGGGCCAACAAAGGCAGGGAGGTCAGGGCCGAGGTGTGCAGTGCTGAAGTCATGAACCGAATTATCTCAGTTCACCACCTGCACCAACTCCCCTTTGGCATAACGCTGGGCCATCACGCTCAAGGTGTGGCCCTTGATCTTGGCGCCCTGGCCTTCGCAACCGAACTCCAAGTAGCGCTGCTTGCAGACGGCTTGGGCCGCGGCGCGCGCGGGCTTGAGCCATTCGCGGGCGTCGAACTTGTCGGGGTTTTCGAACAAGAACTGTCGCACCGCGCCGGTCATGGCCAAACGGATGTCGGTGTCGATGTTGATCTTGCGCACACCGTGTTTGATGGCTTCTTGGATCTCGGACACGGGCACACCAAAAGTGGTTTTCATTTGGCCGCCAAAGCGGTTGATTTGTGCCAACAAGTCTTGCGGCACGCTGGAGCTGCCGTGCATGACCAAGTGGGTGTTGGGGATGCGCGCGTGGATTTCTTTGACGCGGCTGATGGCCAAGATGTCGCCAGTGGGCTCGCGGGTGAATTTGTAAGCGCCGTGGCTGGTGCCGATGGCAATGGCCAAGGCGTCGAGCTGGGTGGCTTTGACAAAGGTGGCGGCCTCTTCGGGGTCGGTGAGCATTTGGCTGTGGTCGAGTTTGCCCACGGCGCCGATGCCGTCTTCTTCGCCGGCTTCACCGGTTTCCAGGTTGCCCAAGCAGCCGAGTTCGCCCTCAACGGTGGCGCCGACCTTGTGCGCCATATCGACCACGGTGCGGGTGACGTTGACGTTGTAGTCAAAGCTCGATGGGGTTTTGCCGTCTTCCATCAGCGAGCCGTCCATCATGACCGAGCCAAAGCCCAGGTTGAGCGCGCCTTGGCAGACCTGGGGGCTGGTGCCGTGGTCTTGGTGCATGACCAGCGGGATGTGCGGCCACTGCTCTGTGGCGGCTTGGATCAGGTGTTTGATAAAGGGCTCGCCCGCGTACTTGCGGGCACCCGCGCTGGCTTGCAGGATGACCGGCGCACCGACTTCGTCGGCGGCTTGCATGACGGCCTGTACCTGTTCAAGGTTGTTGACGTTAAAAGCGGGGATGCCGTAACCGTTGACCGCAGCGTGGTCGAGCAGTTCGCGCATGGAAACGAGCGCCATGGATTCACCTTTTGTAAAGTTGGTAACCGGTTGGTAACTCGTCGAATTTTACCGTCCGCAGGCTTGCGCGGGGTTGACACCCCCCAGGCTCACATGGACTGGCGCACGGCCTTTTCCCAGCGAAGCATGCGTTCTTGCGCCTGTTCGCGCGGGATGGCGGGGTGGAACGTGCGCTCGGCACGCCAACGCTGGGCCAAATCGGCCAAGTCCCGGAATACGCCGACGTGCAAACCCGCCAGATAAGCCGCGCCCAAGGCCGTGGTTTCGGTCACCGCGGGCCGGACCACGGGAATGCCGAGCAAGTCGGCTTGCATTTGCATGAGCAGGTTGTTCACGCACGCCCCGCCATCGACCCTCAACTCCGCCACGGGCACACCGCCCGCGGCGACCGCGTCTCGGTCCATGGCTTGCAACAAGGCGGCGCTTTGAAACGCGATGCTCTCCAACGCCGCGCGCGCGATGTGGGCCACGGTCGAACCACGGGTGAGGCCGACAATGGTGCCCGTGGCCTCGGGTGCCCAGTACGGCGCACCGAGTCCGGTGAAGGCGGGCACGAACATCACCCCGCCGGTGTCGGGCACGGTGTCGGCCAAGCCCTGCACGTCGGCGCTCGAGGTGATGGCGCGCAAGCCGTCCCGCAACCACTGCACCACCGCGCCCCCAATGAACACGCTGCCTTCCATGGCGAACTGCGGCCGGCCCGCGGTGGCTTGGGCCGCCGCGGTCGTGATCAGTCCATTGGTGCTGAGCTGAAAACGCTCACCCGTGTGCATGAGCATGAAGCAACCCGTGCCGTAGGTGTTTTTGGCCATGCCGGGTTCAAAACAGGCTTGACCAAACAGGGCGCTTTGCTGATCGCCCGCCACACCGCCGATCGGGATCGAATGCCCCAACCAATGCGCCTGCGTTTCACCAAACGCCGCGCTGGACGGCAAAACCTGCGGCAACATCGACGCCGGTACGTCGAGCGCTTGCAGCAGCGCCTCGTCCCACACGTTGTCGCGGATGTTGAACATCAGGGTGCGCGCGGCGTTGCTGACGTCGGTGACGTGCGCAGCGCCGCCGGTGAGCCGCCAGATCAACCAGCTGTCGACGGTGCCAAAGGCCAACTCGCCACGTTCGGCCGAGGCCCTGGCACCCGGCACGTTCTTCAAAATCCAATGCAGCTTGGTGCCCGAAAAATAGGCGTCGATGCGCAAGCCCGTGCTGGCTTGGACCTTGGACTCCCAACCCTGGGCCCGCAAATCGGCACACGTGGGCTCGGCCCGGCGGTCTTGCCACACGATGGCATTGTGTACCGGTTCGCCCGTGCGTCGGTTCCACACGACCGTGGTTTCGCGTTGGTTGGTGATGCCGATGGCGGCGATGTCCTGTGCGGTCAAACCCGCTTGGACCAAGACCTCGCGCGCGGTGGCGAGCTGCGTCTCCCAAATCTCGTTGGGGTCGTGCTCCACCCAGCCCGGCTGTGGGTAAATTTGGCGAAATTCGCGCTGGGCCATGGCAACCATGACACCGCTTTCATCGAACACGATGCTGCGCGAACTGGAGGTGCCTTGATCAAGGGCAAGCAGGTATTTCAAGAGAGTTCCTTGTGCGGTTCATGGGCCACCACGCATTCCACGTTGGCTTGGCTGAGCAAATCGACGAAAGGCTGGGGTGGCGGCTCGTCGGTGAACAAAATGTCCACATCGTTCAAGGTCCCCAACTCGACCATCGCTGGCCGGTTGAACTTGGTGTGATCGGCGGCCAACCAAACTTCGCGTGACTGCTCGATGATCGCGCGCGACACCTTCACCTCACGGAAGTCGAAGTCGCGCAAGGTGCCATCGGCCTCGATGCCGCTGATGCCCAAGAGACCAATGTCGACCTTGAATTGACGGATGAAATCCACCGTGGCTTCGCCCACGATGCCTTGGTCCGTGCCGCGCACCACGCCCCCCGCCACGATCACCTCGCAGTCGCGGTTGGCGCTCAACACCGCGGCGATGTGCAGGTTGTTGGTGATCACCCGCAGGCCTTGGTGCTGCCGCAGTTCGTGGGCCACGGCCTCGATCGTGGTGCCGATGTTCATGATCAAGGAGCAGCCGTTGGGGATGCGCTGCGCGATGGACCGTGCGATCACCGCTTTGCCTTCGGAGACTAAGGCCTGGCGTTGGCGGTACGCGATGTTTTCGGTGGTCGAGCCAGGCAGGCGCACGCCGCCATGAAAACGCGCCAGCCAACCGCCTTCGGCCAAGTGGCGCACATCGCGGCGCACGGTTTGCAAGGTCACACCAAAACGCTCGGCCAAGGCCTCGATGCTGATCGGGCCGTTGCTTCGCACGGCTTCGATGAGTTCGGTTTGACGAGGGTTGAGTTCCATGAAGGTGATTATTCAATCAAAACCGAACATTTCGCGCCAACTTCAGGGCAAACCCCATCCAGGATCAAGAAGCCTTGCAGAGCTTGAGCGTGTTGCTGCCACCCGGCGTGCCCATGGGCTCGCCCACGGTGATGGCGTAGACGTCGCCCGCGCTGACGATGCCGCGCTTCTTGAGGTGGTTTTCGGCGTCGGCCAGTGCGGTGTCGCGGTCGGCGCTGGTGTCCATCAAAATCGGGCGCACGTTGCGAAACAAGGCCATCTTGCGTTGGGTCGAGAGCTTGGGGGTGAGCGCGTAAATCGGCATGCGCACGTTGTGTCGGCTCATCCACAGCGCCGTGGAGCCCGAATCGGTCAAGGCCACGATGGCCTTGGCCTTAAGGTGGTGGGCCGTGAACAAAGCGCCCATGGCAATGGCGTGGTCGATGCGGGTGAAGGTCGTGCCTTGGAAGTCGTCTTCCAAGGGGTCGTAATCGGCTTTTTCGGCTTCCAAACAAATGGCGGCCATTTGCTCGACCGTCTCCAGCGGGTACTTGCCCGCGGCAGTTTCGGCGCTGAGCATGACAGCGTCAGTGCCATCAAGCACGGCGTTAGCCACGTCGCTGACCTCGGCTCGGGTGGGCACGGGGTTGACGATCATGCTCTCCATCATTTGGGTGGCGGTGATGACCACCTTGTCCATCTGGCGTGCCAGCTTGATCATGTGTTTTTGCAAGCCTGGCACCGCCGCGTTGCCCACTTCAACGGCCAAGTCACCACGCGCGACCATGATGCCATCGGAGACCTTGAGGATATTGGCCAATTCGGGGATGGCTTCGGCGCGTTCGATCTTGGCGATCAGGCCGGGCTTGTGTCCCGTGCCTTCACAAGCCACGGTACAGAGCTGGCGGGCGAGCTCCATGTCGGTGGCGTTTTTGGGGAAGCTCACGGCCACGTAATCGGCGCGCAGGGCCATGGCGGTTTTGAGGTCTTCCATGTCCTTGGCCGTCAGGGCCGGGGCGGTCAGGCCACCGCCCTGTTTGTTGATGCCTTTGTTGTTGGACAGCTCGCCGCCGAGCTTGACGGTGGCGTGCACCGCCGCGCCCACCACCTTGGACACGATCATGACGATCAGGCCATCGTTGAGCAGCAGCACATCACCGGCCTTGACGTCGCGCGGCAGCTCTTTGTAGTCCAAGCCAACACCGTGGATGTCACCCAGCTCGGTGCGCGAGGCGTCGAGCACAAAGGCTTGGCCAGGCTCCAACATGACTTTGCCCTCGGCGAATTTGCCGACGCGAATCTTGGGGCCTTGCAGGTCGGCCATGATGGCCACTTCTCGGCCCGCGCGCAGCGAAGCGGCGCGCACCAGCTCAGCGCGGTCGATGTGGTCTTGGGCTTTGCCGTGGCTGAAGTTCAAGCGCACCACGTTGACCCCCGCTCGGATCATGGCCTCGAGCATGACCGGGTCGCTGGAAGCGGGACCCAAGGTGGCGACGATTTTGGTGGCGCGTGAAGGCATATCGGGTCTCCGTGAGGCCACAGCGGGCCCCGTTTTGTAATTGAGTTTCCAATTATCGTGGAAACTTGTTACAAGTCGGTTACCAATTGAAAGCGCTGCGCAGCAGCCACAGCGCCAAGACCCACATGGTCATGCCGATGAGCGCGTCGAGCACCTGCCAAGCGCGCGGCCGGCCAAACCAAGGCGCGAGCCAACGAGCGCCAAACCCCAAGGAAGAAAACCACAGCGCACTGGCCGTGCTCGCCCCGGCCACGAACCACCACTGGGCCGCTGGCGGGTGTTGCGCCCCGATGCTGCCCACCAGCACCACGGTGTCGAGGTAGACGTGCGGGTTGAGCAAGGTGAAGGCCGCGGCCTGCCCCAACACGGCCGTGCGCGACAAGGGTTCATGCTCGGGCGCGGCCTGCAAACGGCTGGCCTGAAACACGCGAGCAAACGCGCGCCAGCCGTACCACGCCAAAAACGCTGCGCCGCCCAAAGACAGGGCCAAAGCCAAAGCAGGTCGATCGCCCAGGGCCTGCGCCATGCCCCACACGCCCAGCGCGATCAAGACGGCATCGGCCACCGCACACAGCAGCACCACGCTGCCCACGTGTTCGCGCCGCAAGCCTTGGCGCAACACAAACGCGTTTTGCGCACCGATGGCCACGATCAGGCCCAAGCCCAGGGCCAGGCCTTGACCGAATGCGTTCAAGCGGCGCGCTCAGACAGAATGGTGAACGCAGGCAAGGTCTTGCCTTCGAGCACTTCAAGGAAAGCGCCGCCGCCGGTGGAGATGTAGCCCACGTCTTTCTCGATGCCGTACTTGGCAATCGCCGCCAAGGTGTCGCCACCCCCGGCGATGCTGAACGCGCTGGACTGGGCCACGGCGTCCGCAATGGCTTTGGTGCCGCCTTCGAAAGCCGCGAACTCGAACACACCCACGGGGCCGTTCCACACAATCGTGCCGGCCTTCATCAGTTGCGCGGCCAGTTTGGCGGCGGTCTCAGGACCGATGTCCAGAATCAAATCGTCGTCGGCTACGTCCGTGGCGCGCTTGACCGTGGCCACCGCGTCGGGACTGAAAGTCTTGGCACACACCACATCGGTGGGGATCGGCACTTCAGCGCCGCGCGCTTTCATGGCTTCAATCACCGCCTTGGCCTCGCCCACCAAGTCAGGCTCGGCCAAGCTCTTGCCGATCTTCAGGCCGGCGGCGAGCATGAAGGTATTGGCGATGCCGCCACCCACGATCAAACCGTCCACGTTCTTGGCCAGGCTTTGCAAAATGGTCAGCTTGGTGCTCACCTTGGAGCCCGCCACGATGGCGATCAGTGGGCGTTTGGGCGCGGCCAATGCTTTGGAGATCGCGTCCATCTCAGCGGCCAGCAGAGGGCCGGCGCTGGCGATCGGCGCAAAGCGGGCGATGCCGTGGGTCGTGCCCTCGGCGCGGTGCGCGGTGCCGAATGCGTCGTTCACGTAGATGTCGCACAGCGCGGCCATTTGGCGCGACAGGGCTTCGTCGTTTTTCTTCTCGCCCTTGTTGACGCGGCAGTTCTCAAGCAAGACCACTTGGCCGGGCTGCACGTCCACACCACCGACCCAGTTGGCCACCAGCGGTACATCGCGGCCGAGCAACTCGCCCAAGCGCTTGGCCACGGGAGCCAACGAGTCTTCGGGCTTGAACTCGCCCTCGGTGGGGCGGCCCAAATGGCTCGTGACCATCACGGCAGCGCCTGCGTCCAGGGCCATCTGGATGCAAGGCACGCTGGCGCGGATGCGGGTGTCTTCTGTGATGCTGCCGTCATCGGCTTGCGGCACGTTCAAGTCGGCGCGGATGAACACGCGTTGGCCAGCGGCTTGGCCCTTGGCACACAGATCGGAAAAGCGGATGACGTTCATGGTGTGAAGAAAAGTAGAAGAATTAAATCGATTTTAAAAGCCCGGCCTGACAAGGGCTGACATGAAGGGCCGGTAATAACCCCGAACCAAATCCCAAGCAGACTCACCAGCCCAGCCCCAAGCGCAAGGGCAGGTAAACCGCCATGCCCACCAGGATCGTGGTCAGCACACCGCGCCGCCAAAAGTAAGC
>CAMDCY010000076.1 GCA_945890705.1 Hydrogenophaga intermedia
CGTCAAAGATGGTCGCTACGACGCGTCATTGGCGGTGCGCATGGTCTTGCTGGGCACACGAACCCAAACCAGCGTGGGACATATCGGTCCGCAAGGCCTGATGCCCGATCGTTTTGGCGAACGCCAACGCGACGAAGCTGCCACCCACTTCGATTACGAAGGGCAACGCGTGCGCTTCAGCCGCAACCGCCCCGACGCACCCTTGTTGCCCGGCACCCAAGACCGTTTGAGCGTGATCCTGCAATTGGCAGCGCTCATGCAAGCGAGGCCTTCGGACTTTGAGGTGGGCAGCCAAGTGAACATGCCGGTGGCCAGTTCGCGCGAGGTCGAAGATTGGCGTTGGCAAGTCGGCGATCTGGAGACCTTGGCGCTGCCCAAGGGGGACATGATCGCGCGCCGTCTGACGCGCCCCGCCCTGAACGAGCGCGACAACACCCTTGAGCTGTGGATGGCGCCCAGCCTGCAACACCTGCCAGCGCGCATCCGCATCACGCAAAGCAACGGCGACTGGCTGGACCAGCGCTTGGTCCTGGCGCCTTGAAAAAACACACCGCCACCCCACTTAATGGCCATACACATCCAACCTGTCGAATTTCCATGTAAGCTGTGTCTTGAGAGCTCAGCACAAACACAAGGACTTTGGTCATGAACACCGTCTACGACTCAGAATCCTTCGCCGTGGTCCACATCTTGGCCAACGCGGTTGACGCCGCCGACGTCGACGAGGACGCCCCACCTCAGTTGCCGCGTCACGGTTTTGAAATCGTGGACAAGCGCTCGGGCAAAGAGGTCTACCTCGACGGATCGTGGGCCGAGATGTTCCAACAGCACATCAGCGCTTGGCAGCAAAACACCCCGTCGCAAGACGAGGTGGAAGACATGCTCGAGCGCTACGCCACCCTGGCCCAAATGCCAGTCGTGGTGCACTGAAGCGACCCATGTTGTTTAGGCGCCTTGCGCCACTGGGCACTGTGCTGTGGCTGAGCGCCTGCGCCACCCCCGATGCCCACTGGCGCTCCCAGGTGAACTCACTGCCCACCCAAGCCCCCGTGGTATTGCTGGGCGAACAACACGACGCCGATGAACACCAAGCACTGGCGCGCATGGCCGTGCTTCGATTGGCGCAATCGCCCGGTCTGTCGGCCTTGGTGTTGGAGATGGCCGATGACGGCGCCGACACCGCTGGATTGCCCCCCGACACCACCGAAGCCCAAGTTCGCGAGCGCTTGCGTTGGAACGACGCAGGCTGGCCTTGGCAACGCTACGGCCCGGTGGTGATGCAAGCGGTGCAACTGGGCGTGCCGGTGGTGGGCTCAAACCTGCCGCGCAACGCCATGGGCGCCGTCATGCGCGACGAACAATGGGACGCCCGGGTGCCCGCTGGGGTGTTGACCGATCACCGCGAACGCATGGTAAGCAGCCACTGTGGGCTCCTCCCCGAATCGCAAGTGCCGGGCATGGCGCGCATCCAAATCGCCCGCGACGCGCGCATGGCCCAAACCGCCGAGCGCTGGCTGCGCCCTGGCAAAACGGTGTTGTTGGTGGCGGGGGCGGAACACGTCAAACGCGACCGTGGCATCCCGCTGTTTTGGTCGACCACCTTGGCACAAGAAGCCCATGTGCTGTGGATGCGCGCCGGCAAGCCCCACTCCGACGCCAAAGGCTTGGCCGATGCGACGTGGGCCACACCAGCCACGCCCGAGCGCGACCACTGCGCCGAGATGGCCCGGCCGCGCTAAAGAGATCAGGCGTTGCGTTTGATGGCGTCGGCCAGCACGTTGACCATGGTGTCGATGTGCGACTTCTCCACGATGTAGGGCGGCGCGAACACCAGGTTTTCGCCCGCGTTGCGCACCAAGACGCCGCGGTGAAAACAGTCCATGAACACATCAAACGCGCGCTTGCCGGGCAAGCCGGCGATGGGCGAGAGTTCCACCACAGCCGCACAGCCCAGGCTGCGGATGCTCACCACGTTGGGCAAACCTTTGAGCGCGCTGTGCATGGCATCGCCCAAGACCTTGCCCATTTCGCCGGCGCGGGCGAAGAGGTTTTCTTCTTGGAACAGCTCCAAGGTGGCGATAGCGGCCGCACACGACACGGGGTGGCCCGAGTAGGTGTAACCGTGGAAAAACTCAATCGAGTGTTCAGGCGCGCTGCCGTGGGCATTCATCATCGAGTCGTAAATGTGCTGACGACAAATCACGCCACCCAAGGGAATGACGCCGTTGGTCACGCACTTGGCAAAGTTGAGCATGTCGGGCACGACGCCGTAGTAGTCGGACGCGAAATTGGTGCCCATGCGGCCAAAGCCTGTGATGACCTCGTCAAAAATCAACAAGATGCCGTGCTTGTCGCAGATCTCGCGCAAGCGCTTGAGGTAACCCTGGGGCGGGATGTACCAGCCCGCGCTGCCGGCCACCGGCTCGACGATGACGGCGGCGATGTTGCTCGCATCGTGCAGGGGCAAGATGCGGTTTTCGAGTTCGAGCAGCGGGTCTTCGGACCACACCGGTTCTTGGTTGTGGATGTAGGCGTGGTTGACCGGGTCGTGGATGAAGCGCATGTGGTCCACGCGCGGCAAGAGGCTGGTACCGTAGACCTTGCGGTTGGCGGGAATGCCGCCCACGCTCATCCCACCAAAGCCCACGCCGTGGTAGCCGCGCTCGCGGCCAATGAAGAGATTGCGGTGGCCTTCACCGCGGGCGCGGTGGTAGGCCAAAGCGACCTTCATCGAGGTGTCGGCGGCCTCGGAGCCCGAGTTGCAAAACAAGACCTTGTTCAGGTCGCCAGGTGCCATGCCCGCGATCATGTCGGCGGCACGAAAGGCCTTGTCGTTGCTGGCGCTGAAGGCGGTGCCGTAGTCCAGGGTGTCGAGCTGCTTTTTGATGGCCTCGTTGATGGGCTTGCGGTTGTGGCCCGCACCCACGCACCACAGGCTGGAGATGCCGTCGATGACTTGACGCCCATCGTGGGTGGTGAAGTGCATGCCGTCGGCCGCCACGAAGATGCGGGGGTCGTTGGCGAAGCTGCGGTTGGGGGTGAAGGGCAGCCAGTGGCTGTCCATGCGAATGTCGTTAAAGGCCATGTTGAACAGTCTCCAAAAATCGATTTTCGACATTCTGACACCCTGCCCAAGGGTCCGCCTAGCCGAGCAAACCCGACCCCACAGGCTTCCTGCGACAATTCATGCGCCATGAAACCAGCTTATGCATCGACCTTTTTATGACGATCCGCATACCGCCCATCCAATGCTTGCTCACGTTTGAAGCGCTGGCGCGGCTGCGCAGCGTCACGCAAACCAGCGAGGAGCTGTGTGTGACGCCCAGCGCGGTGAGCCACCGCATCAAGCAGCTCGAACAGATCATGGGCGTCAAGCTGTTTGGCCGCGCCGATTTTTCGCTCACCACCGAGGGCAGCGAGTACTTAGCGCATGTGCGCGATGGCCTGAGCACCCTGCAAAAATTCCCTACCCACGCCATGGCGCCCGGTCGGCGCAAATTGCGCCTGGCGGTCACACCCACGTTCGCACGTTCGATCTTGATGCCGCGCCTCAAGCAGTTCGGCGAAACCTACCCCGAGATCGACCTCACCTTGCAGGTGAGCATCCCACTGCTGGATGTGATCGCCGAAGACGCCGACCTGACCGTGCGTTTTGGCACCGGTCGCTACGCCGATGTGGAGCACCTGTGCCTGATCAAGGACGACGTGACGCCCATGGCCTCGCCGGCTTTTGTGCGCGAACACGGCCCCTTCGAGAACAGCGACGACCTGAGCAACTTGCCGCTGCTGCGCAGTCCCTTGGAGCCTTGGCGCACCTGGTTCGCCGCCCACGACTTGGACTGGCCCGAGCCGACCGAGGGCTCTCAGTTCAACGACATTGGGCTGATGTGCGACGGTGCAGCCGCAGGCATGGGCGTGGCCCTCTTGCGCTTGAAGTTGGCCGCGCCTTGGTTGGAAAACGGCACCCTGGTGCCCCTGTTCGACCGCCGCGTGCCCAGCCCCCACGCGCACTACCTGTGCTGGCGCACCGGGGCCATGGAGCGCTGGGAGTGCGCGGCCTTTGCCGAGTGGCTCAAAAAAGCCCTGCTTTGAGCCCTGCGGCTTTCATCAAGGCTTGTAAGTTTCTTCACACCAGCGCCAGGGCTTTGGCCTAAACTGATTGTTATGAACGCGCCCATCCCCGAATTCGCCACCCACGAACTCGCTCGCCGCCTCACCGAGGTGGTGCAAGCCTTGCAAGCGGTCCTGCCCGCGCACGCCTTGCTCTGGCACAACGAAGACACCGTGCCTTACGAATGCGACGGCCTAACGGCCTACCGCCAGCGGCCACTGGCCGTGGCCTTGCCCGAGACCGAGGCCCAGGTGGCGGCGGTGCTCAAGGCTTGCCATGAACGCGATATCCCCGTGGTGGCACGCGGCGCGGGCACAGGCTTGTCGGGCGGCGCCATGCCCCACGCCATGGGCGTGACGCTCTCGCTGGCCAAGTTCAACCAAATCGTGCGCATCGACCGCGAGGCCCGAACCGCCGTGGTGCAAGCCGGTGTGCGCAACTTGGCGATTTCCGAGGCCGCCGCGCCGCACGGTCTGTATTACGCACCCGACCCGTCCAGCCAAATTGCCTGCACCATCGGCGGCAACGTGGCCGAAAACTCCGGCGGTGTGCACTGCCTGAAATACGGCTTGACCCTGCACAACATCTTGCAGGTCAAGGGTTTCACCATGGACGGCCAAGCCGTGACCTTTGGCAGCACCGCCTTGGACGCGCCGGGCTTGGACCTGCTGGCCGTGGTCATTGGCAGCGAAGGCATGCTGGCCGTGGTGACCGAGGTCACCGTCAAGCTCGTGCCCAAACCCCAGTTGGCGCGCTGCATCATGGCCAGTTTTGACGACATGCGCAAAGCCGGTGACGCCGTGGCCTCGGTGATCGCCGCGGGCATCATCCCCGCCGGTTTGGAGATGATGGACAAGCCCATGACCGCCGCCGTGGAAGACTTCGTCAAGGCTGGCTACGACCTCAACGCCGAAGCGATTTTGTTGTGCGAGAGCGATGGCACACCCGAAGAGGTGGAAGAGGAAATCGGCCGCATGAGCGATGTGCTGCGCAACGCGGGCGCCACCGCCATCGCGGTCAGCCGCGACGAGGCCGAGCGCCTGCGCTTTTGGAGTGGGCGCAAAAACGCCTTCCCCGCCAGCGGCCGCATCAGCCCCGACTACATGTGTATGGACAGCACCATCCCGCGCAAGCGCTTGGCCGACATCCTGCTGGCCATTGCCGAGATGGAAAAGAAATACCAGTTGCGCTGCGCCAACGTGTTCCACGCCGGCGACGGCAACCTGCACCCGCTGATCTTGTTCGATGCGAACGACCCCGATCAGCTGCGCCGCTGCGAGCTGTTTGGTGCCGAGATTTTGGAAACCAGCGTAGCCATGGGCGGCACCGTCACGGGCGAACACGGCGTGGGCATCGAGAAGCTCAACAGCATGTGCGTGCAGTTTTCAGCCGAAGAAAACGCGCTGATGTTCGGCGTCAAACGCGCCTTCGATCCGCGCGAGTTGCTCAACCCCGGCAAGGTCATCCCCACCCTGCACCGCTGCGCCGAGTACGGCAAGATGCTGGTGCGCGGCGGACAAATCAAACACCCCGACCTGCCGCGCTACTGAAGCCACGCGCCTTCAGGCAGTTTTGGATGGGCGTGTGCCGAAGATGGCGCTGCCCACACGCACCATCGTGCTGCCGGCTTGCACGGCGGCGTCCATGTCGCCGCTCATGCCCATGGACAGGGTGTCAAAGTCGGGCAACGCCAAGGCGCGCTGCAGGTCTTCAAACAAGACACGGGCGCGGGTGTGCACCGCCACCATGTCGTCCACCGGATCGGGGATGGTCATGAGACCGCGCAAACGCAGGCGCGGCAACGCCAGCAGCGCTTGGGCCAGCCCCAAGGCTTCGTGGGGGGCCACGCCGGACTTGGTGTCACCGCCGTCGATGTTGACCTGCAAACACACGTTGAGCGGCGGCAGGTGCGCCGGGCGTTGCTCGTTCAAACGTTGCGCGATTTTCAGGCGGTCGACCGTGTGCAACCAATCGAAGTGCTCGGCCACCAGCCGGGTTTTGTTGCTTTGCACCGGCCCGATGCAGTGCCAGACCAAGCCCCCGCCGGGCGCGAGTTCGCGCAGGCGGGCGATTTTGTCGACACCTTCTTGGATGTAGTTTTCGCCGAATTCGCGCTGACCGTCGCACCAGGCTTGGTGCACGGCCTCGGCCTCGAAAGTTTTGGACACGGCCAAGAGGCGCACCGCACCGGGTTCGCGACCCGCCGCGGCGCAAGCGGCTTGGAGCCGGGTCAAAACGGCTTGGCGGTGTTGGGCAATCTCGGTCATGCTGGGCATCATACGGGTGCTAGCCTGAAACCCGGCCAGGCGCTGGGTATTGGCCGGGGCTCTATCATGTTGTCACGTCGCTCCTCACCGAGCCCCGCTTCACCCCCAACAGAGAGAGACCCATGAACAGCACCAAACCCCGTCCCTACGACACCATCGCTCCCCAATCCGTGGCCTTTGTGGGCTTGGGCGTGATGGGCCACCCCATGGCCGGCCACTTGGCGCAAGCCGGCCACACGGTCACGGTCTACAACCGCACCGCGGCCAAAGCCGCCGAATGGGTGCAAACCTTTGGTGGACGCCACGCGGCTACACCGCGCGAAGCCGCACAGGGTGCTCAGATCGTGTTCGTGTGCGTCGGCAACGACGACGATTTGCGTTCGGTCATGCTGGGCGCCGATGGCGTGCTGGCGGGCGTGAGCGCCGGCACCACCGTGGTCGACCACACCACCGCCTCGGCCGACGTGGCGCGCGAACTTTACGCCGCTGCGAAAGTACTGGGTGTGGCCTTCATCGATGCCCCGGTCTCGGGCGGTCAAGCGGGCGCACAAAACGGCGCCTTGACCGTGATGTGTGGTGGCGACCCAGCCGCCTTCGATGCCGTGCGCCCCGTGGGTATGGCCTTCTCCAAAGCCTTCACCCGCATGGGCGAGAGCGGCGCAGGCCAGCTCACCAAAATGGTCAACCAGGTGTGCATCGCGGGCTTGGTGCAAGGCTTGTCCGAAGCCATCGCCTTCGGTCAAAAAGCCGGCCTGGACATGCACTTGGCCTTGGACGTGATCGGCAAAGGCGCCGCACAAAGCTGGCAACTCGACAACCGCGGCAAAACCATGGTGGACGACCAGTTCAACTTTGGTTTTGCGGTGGACTGGATGCGCAAAGATTTGGGTCTGGTGCTCGAAGAGGCGCGCCGCATCCAAGCGCGCATGCCCGTGACCGCACTGGTGGATCAGTTCTACGCCGACGTGCAAGCCATGGGCGGCAACCGACTGGACACCTCCAGCCTGATCAAGCGCTTGCGCTGACCCGGCCGAGCCCGGTCACAGCGGTTGACCGGGCGCGATGACCGTGGGAGGCGCAGGAATAGCACCAGGCGGTGCGCTGGGGGTGGATGCCGCAGGCGCGCTGGTCGCTGCGGGTGCCGTGCTTGCAGCACCAGGACCGGTGGGCATCAGGCCTTTAAGCGTTTCCTCGCTGATCAAGTCCACCATGTTGACCACCTGTTTAACCCCAGGCGTCATGCGAACAATGCCGATCGCGCGATCGGCTTCGCGTGGGGTCACCACACCCAAGACGTACACCGTGG
>CAMDCY010000077.1 GCA_945890705.1 Hydrogenophaga intermedia
CGCCACTGGTTGGCGGGGCCGATGGTCGATGGCCAAGCCACCGGTGGGCGTCTGCGCCTCTTCAACCAAACCATGGCCCTGGCCTTGCTGTTGACGGCCGCCTGGATGGTTTGGCATCAAACCACCTATATTTGAGTCACCATGCCCCACGTATCATTCGCATCCCTTCGCCATTGCTGCTCACTCTTCTTGCTGGCCGCCAGCTTGTTGGCAAGCCCCGGTGCAGTGGTCGCACAAAACT
Source organism: Hydrogenophaga intermedia (assembly GCA_945890705.1). Taxonomy (GTDB): domain Bacteria; phylum Pseudomonadota; class Gammaproteobacteria; order Burkholderiales; family Burkholderiaceae_C; genus Hydrogenophaga; species Hydrogenophaga miladensis. The sequence continues at coordinate 242 of CAMDCY010000077.1, forward strand.
GGTCCCCCACCACCGCGTCCGCCGCTGGCGGGGCCGTGGTCGACACCGGGCAAGTCCGCGCCGAGCTGCTGGCCCACGCGCCCGAGGGCGCAGCGCCTGGGCAAACCGTGTGGCTGGGTTTGCTGCTGGACCACGCGCCGAAATGGCACACCTATTGGCAAAACCCGGGTGACTCTGGACTGCCCACCGAGCTGCAGTGGACGCTGCCCGCCGGTGTTACCGCAGGGCCCATCCAGTGGCCCACACCGACCAAATTTCCGCTCGGCACTTTGGCCAACTACGGCTATGGCGAACGCGTGTTGTTGCCCGTGCCTTTGACGATCGCTCCGGGCTTTCAAGGCACCCACATCGACGTGGGCCTCTTCGCCAGTTGGCTGGCCTGTCGCACCGAATGCATTCCTGAAGAAGGGCAATTCGGTCTGCGCTTGCCAGTCAGCACCTCGACCGCTCAGCACCGAAGCGTGTTTGAAGCGGCCTGGGCTTTGAAACCCGTTGATCTGCCCGCCGATGGTCAGTCACTGGGCGTGTCCGCCCAAGGTTTGAACTTGGCCTTGAGCCAACTGCCCCGCGCTTGGCAAGGTCAAACCTTGGAGGTCTTTCCCGAAACCCCAGCGGTGATCGAGCCCGGCGCGCCTTGGACGCAAAGCTGGCGCGGCGACCGTTGGACCGCCGATGTGCCTTTGTCCGCGCACCGCAGCGAGGCCCCCACACGTATGGCCTGGGTGATCGCACCGGCCGCAGGCGGCGCTGGCGTTCGCTTTGAAGCCCCCGTGGCCGGCAGCTGGCCTGCGGTGAGCGCCCTCCCCGTGGCCATCCCAGATGCTTTGAAATCCGCGCTCGACAAAGACCCAACAACCGCCGGCACCGCGCCCTTGACCTTGTGGATGGCACTGGTCGGCGCGTTGATTGGGGGCCTGATCCTGAATTTGATGCCCTGCGTGTTCCCAGTGTTGGCGATCAAGGTGTTGTCGTTCGCCCAACTCTCGAACGACGCGGCGGCGGCCCGCGCGCACCGTTGGCAGGGCGTGGCCTACACCGCCGGTGTGGTGCTGTCCTTCGTGGCCTTGGGCGCGCTCTTGCTCAGCTTGCGCGCAGCGGGTGAGCAGCTCGGTTGGGGCTTCCAACTCCAAAGCCCCGCCGTGGTTGCCGCGCTGGCCGTGCTCTTCACCCTGATCGGCTTGAATTTGGTGGGCTTGTTTGAATTCGGCAGCGTCTTGCCCAGCAGCGTGGCCAGTTGGCAAGCGCGCAACCCCACGGTGGACGCGTTTTTCACTGGTGTGCTGGCCACCGCCATCGCATCGCCCTGCACCGCTCCGTTCATGGGCGCGTCCTTGGGTCTGGCCATTGCCTTGCCCTCCGAACAAGCCCTGATGGTGTTTGCTGCTTTGGGCGTGGGCATGGCAATGCCCTACCTGCTGGCGAGTTGGTGGCCCGCGGTGGCACGCGCCCTGCCGCGTCCAGGCGCTTGGATGAACACCTTGCGCCATGGCTTGTCGTTTCCCATGTTCGCCACCGTGGTGTGGCTGCTGTGGGTGCTGGGTCAGCAAAGCGGGATCGATGGCGCAGCCGCGCTGTTGATGCTCTTGGTGTCGCTGAGCGCACTCGTGTGGGCGTGGGGCCTGAACGGCGGCGCTCGCAAGGGTGTGGTGGCCTTCACTGCTTTGGTGTTGGCGGCCACCGCATGGACCGTAGGCCCCAGCATCACCCGCGAAGCTCCCGCACCCGAAGCCGCCACGGCCACCGCGGTCGACGGTGTGTCCTGGCAAGCTTGGACCGCGGAGCGGCAAGCGACCGCTTTGTCCCAAGGACGCGCCGTGTTCGTTGACTTCACGGCCGCGTGGTGCGTGACCTGCCAATACAACAAACGCACGACCTTGTCCGACCCTGCGCTGCTGCAAGACTTTGCCCAGCGCGAAGTGACCTTGCTGCGCGCCGACTGGACGCGCCGCGACCCCGCCGTCACACAAGCACTCACGGCCTTGGGCCGCAGCGGTGTGCCCGTGTACGCCTTGTACCGACCCGACGCCGCGCCTGTGGTCTTGTCCGAGTTGATCTCGGTCGCCGACGTCCGCGCAGCACTCGCCCAATGAAACCGATCCCACCATGCCACTGACCCCCTTGATGCCCTCACGCCGCCTCGCCCTCCTGTCCGCCGCGGCGGGTGCTGTGGCCTGGGCCTTGGTTGGCTGTTCGCCCGACGTCCCGCTGGACCCCAGCTGGCGCGTGGACCTGGATGAGGGCCGTCGCTTGCTGGCGTCTGGACAAGCCACGGTTTTTGACATTCGCGAGCCCGACGAACACGCCACCGGCGTGGCTGCAGGCGCACGTTTGTTGCCCATGTCCACGCTGAACCAGCGGGTTCAGGAAATCCCCAACGACCCGCAACAGCCGGTGCTTTTGATTTGCAACACGCAAAACCGCTCGGGGGCCGTGATCAAAGCCCTTCGCGAAGCCGGTTGGACGAATGTGCGCTTTGTCGATGGCGGCATGAGCGAGTGGGCTCGTCGTGGCTGGCCCATGGTGGCGCCCACGGCGCGGCCTTGATCCGGTTTGCTGGTTTGAAAACGCTTGCGGGATAATGCAAGCCACCTTTTGAAGAGAGATGCTTGATGCGCTTCGATCCATTGCAAAACGACACTTTTCTGCGCGCTTGTCTGCGCCAACCCACCGATCACACCCCCGTGTGGTTGATGCGCCAAGCGGGGCGCTACCTGCCCGAGTACTGCGCCACCCGAGCCAAGGCCGGCAGCTTCATGGGCCTGGCCACCAACGTGGACTACGCCACCGAGGTGACCTTGCAGCCACTGGATCGCTACGCTTTGGACGCCTCCATCCTGTTCAGCGACATCCTGACTGTGCCCGACTCCATGGGCCTGGGCCTGAGCTTCGCCCAAGGTGAAGGCCCCAAATTCGCGCACCGCGTGCGCGACGAAGCCGCGGTCAACGCCTTGGCTGTGCCCGACATGAACAAGCTGCGTTACGTGTTTGACGCCGTCACCAGCATCCGCCGGGCCCTCAAAGGCCGCGTGCCGCTGATCGGCTTCTCAGGCAGCCCTTGGACCTTGGCCTGTTACATGGTCGAAGGCGGCGGCAGCGACGACTACCGCGCGGTCAAGAGCTTCATGTACAGCCGCCCCGACCTGATGCACCGCATGTTGCAAATCAACGCCGACTCGGTGGCCGCTTACCTCAACGCCCAGATCGAAGCCGGCGCCCAAGCCGTGATGATTTTTGACAGCTGGGGCGGCGTGTTGGCCGACGGCAACTTCCAAACCTTCAGCTTGGCTTACACGCGCCGGGTCTTGTCTCAACTGCACCGCGAATACGACGGCGCCACCATCCCGCGCATCGTCTTCACCAAAGGCGGCGGCCTGTGGCTCGACGACATGAGCGACCTGGACTGCCACGCCTTGGGCTTGGACTGGACGGTCAACTTGGGCAAAGCGCGCGCACAGGTCGGCGAAGGCCCGCAGGGCAAAGCCTTGCAAGGCAACATCGACCCCAATGTGCTGTTTGCCTCGCACGAACAAATCGACGCTGAAGTGGCCCGTGTGATCAACAGCTTTGGCTGTCCCCACCAAGGTGCGGGCACCGGCGCCAGCCACATCTTCAACCTGGGCCATGGCATCAGCCAGTTCACGCCGCCCGAAAACGTCTCGGTCTTGGTGGACGCGGTGCACCGCCACTCGAAAAACATCCGCCAGAACCGCGCAAACTGAGGGTCAGCCACCCTGTGATGGGCCTGCTTTTTCGCCTAGGGCAGCAGGCCCTAACACAAAAATAGGGGTTTTTCGAGCTTGACAAACCCCAGTTATGCACAAAATGCGTGCCCCAAGCGTCACCTCGCACGCCAACCGAATGGGCCCGATTTTCACACCCTGAAATTTGGCTAAGTCCATGATTCATAAGGATTTCATTTTTCTGCCTTTTTCCAATGCAATTCAAGCAAAGCCTTGATTTTTAAGGCTTTGTGGGCCTGTCAAACCAGCTATCAACAAAGTTATCCACAGAAAACTGGGATAGTCCGGCAAGCGCTTCAAAATCAATGACTTACGCCTACCTTCAATGCCAAAACTGAGAAACGCTTCCTAAGATGGCACATTGGCCCAGCGTCATCGTTTCCACGCCCGTTCACAGCGGGATGGGCGTCGCCCTGAGCTACCGAAGTGAGCATGCGCTTGCTTCAGGCACATTGGTGCGTGTGCCCTTGGGTCAGCGAACCGTCTTGGGTATCGTGCAAGACTGCCCCGATCAACCCCCGTGCGATGTGGGCGAAGCACAAACCAAATCGGTGCAATCCGTGCTGGCCGGTCTGCCAGCCCTGAATGACGAGTGGTTGCAATTGGTGCAGTTCGCCGCCCGCTATTACCAACGCAGCTTGGGCGAAGTGGCCATGGGTGCGCTGCCCGCCGCGCTCAAAGATTTGGACGAAGCCCAGTTGGCGCGTCGCCTGAAAAAACACGCGGCACACACACCCTCAGCCCAAACACCGCAACCCCTGTCGCGGCCCGAGCTCAGCGCCGAACAAGCGCAGGTCTTGGATGGCTTGGCGCATCCGCAACAACCGGTGCTGTTGTATGGGGCCACTGGCAGCGGCAAAACCGAGGTCTATTTGCGCGCGGCCGAATCGGCCTTGCAAGCGCCCGGGGCACAAGTCTTGGTGATGGTGCCGGAGATCAACCTGACGCCGCAGCTCGAGGCGCGCTTTCGCGAACGCTTTGAGCCTTTGCTCGGGTCTGCCACAGTGGTGTGCCTGCACAGCGGCATGACGCCCGCGCAGCGACTCGGCAGCTGGTTGTCGGCCCACTTGGGCCAAGCGCGCATCGTCTTGGGCACCCGCATGGCCGTGTTCGCCAGCTTGCCAGGACTGCGGCTGATCGTCGTCGATGAAGAACACGACCCCAGCTACAAAAGCCAAGACGGTGCTCGCTACTCAGCGCGGGATTTGGCGATTGTCCGAGCCAAACACGTCGGTGACGCCAGCGGCACGCCCTGCCCCATTGTGTTGGGCTCGGCCACACCCTCCATCGAGAGCTGGCACGCCGCTGAGCAAGGTCGCTACCTTCGTTTGAACATGCCCACGCGCATCGGCGGCGGCGCACTGCCGCAGTGGCGTTTGCTCGACATGAACCACCAGCCCAAAGGCGCGGTCATCGCACCGCCCTTGCTCAGCGCCATGCAAGACCGCATCGCGCGGGGCGAGCAGTGCTTGGTCTTGCTCAACCGCCGGGGCTACGCGCCGGTGCTCTCGTGCCACGCCTGCGACTGGAAGAGCAGTTGCCCACACTGCAGCGCTTACCGGGTGTTCCACAAATTCGACCGAACCCTGCGCTGCCACCACTGCGGCTTCACCGACCGGGTGCCCCGCGCATGTCCGGGGTGCGGCAACTTGGACATCGCGCCCGTGGGTCGGGGCACCGAACAAATCGAAGAACACCTCAGCGCCTTGTTCGCCGACGTGCGCCGCCCCGATGGCAACCCCGTGCGGGTGGCCCGCATGGACGCCGACACGACGCGGCTCAAAGGCAGCTTGCAAGCCCAGCTCGACGCCATGCACAGCGGCGAGGTCGACATTTTGGTGGGCACCCAAATGATCGCCAAAGGGCACGACTTTCGGCGCATGGGCTTGGTGGCCAGCATCAACGCCGACGCAGCCCTGTTCGCCAGCGACTACAAAGCCCCCGAACGCTTGTTTGCCCTGTTGATGCAGGCCGCAGGTCGCGCCGGGCGCGATGCCGAATTCGCCGCCGCACAAGGCGTGGCCTGTGAAATGTGGGTGCAGACTTGGCACCCCACCCACGCCGTGTTCCAAGCCCTCAAGGCGCACGACTACCCGCGCTTTGCCGCCGAGCAATTGGCCGAGCGCGCCGCCGCCGGCATGCCGCCCTTGGGCCACCAAGCCTTGGTGCGCGCCGATGCCAAAACCCACGCCGCAGCCCAAGCCTTTTTGAATTTGGCCGCGGCCGCGGCCGGTAATTTGCCCCACCGCGAAGACGTCACGCTTTACCCGGCCGTGCCCTTGACCATTCAACGGGTGGCCAATGTGGAGCGTGCGCAGTTGTTGGTGGAGGCGCTCTCGCGCAGCGCCTTGCAGCGGTTTTTGCACGCGTGGCAAGGCGTCTTGCTGCACACGCGCAGCGCCCCCGAGGCCAAGGGCTTGATCCGCTTCGCTGTAGACGTCGACCCCGTGTCGATTTGAGCGGCGCTCAGAGCAGCAGCGTCACCGCCGCCGAAAAGCTGAAGAACGCCAAGGCCGTGGTGACCAAGATGATGCGGGCGATGCGCCCGTTGTCCGCACCCAAGCGCTCGGCGAGCAGCGACACGTTGCTGGCGCTGGGCAAGGCCGAGACCAAGACCATCACCGTCAGGGCTTGGGGCTCCAGGGGTACGCCCAACTGAATCGCCGCCAAACCGACCAACAAGACCAGCACGGGGTGCAGCAACAACTTCATCAGCACCACCGGCCAGTAATCCCCCCAAGGCATGGGGTGGTTGGATTGCATTTGTGAGCGCGCCAACACCGCCCCGATGGTGAACAGGGCCACCGGCGAGGCTGCATCGGCCAAGAGCCAGAGGGTTTTTTCCACCGGCACCGGGAATCGAAATTCAGCGGCCGAGGCCAATGCCCCCAAAACAATGGCCCAGGGCATGGGGTTACCGACCACGCCGCGCAACGCCTTCTTGCCGGCATCGAGCACGGCTTGTGCGCCATGGCCTCGGGTGCCATCGAGCCGCGACAGTGCCACACACAAAGAACTGGTGACCACCATGTCCACCAAGATGAGCACGATCACCGGGCCCGCGCTGGACGGACCCATGAGTGCGGCCAGCAAGGGCACCCCCATGAAACCGGTGTTGGGGAAGGCCGCCACCAAAGCCCCCAAAGAGCCGTCGTTCCAACGTATGCGCGCGCTCAGGGTCATGGCCAGGGCAAAGCCCACCATCACCAAGGCACAAAACAGGTAGACACCGAAAACCGCGCCATCGAGCAATTGGTCGATTGGCGTGGTCGAGCCAAAGCGGTAGAGCATGGCTGGCAGCGCAAAAAACAGCACAAAGCTGTTGAGCCCTGGGATGGCTTCAATGGGCAGCATGCCACGCCGCGTGGCCATAAAACCCGCCAAGACCAAGGCAAAGAACGGAAATGTGACGAAAAGGATGTTGAGCACAGCGGTGCCATTGTGCAGGAAGAGCCAGGCCGTATGATCACAGGCTTTGCCCATGTCCAACGGTCTGAACCTTGCCCAACTCGAAGCGGTCAACCACCTCGGTGGACCGTGCTTGGTGCTGGCCGGCGCAGGTTCGGGCAAAACCCGCGTCATCACACACAAAATCGGCCGGCTGATCCAAGCCGGCTTGGCCCCGGAGCGCATCGCGGCCATCAC
>CAMDCY010000078.1 GCA_945890705.1 Hydrogenophaga intermedia
AACGCAGGCGGCGCCAAACGGTACAGGGCCGTGGTGGCGGGGATGATGACCACGTCGGCGTCGCGCTGCCCGCCGTGGCCGAAGATGCGCCACAGCGTGGCCAAGCGCTCCGAGATCAGGTCTTGGTGCGGCGAAAACGTGTCGTAGGGTAGGGTTTCCCAATCCGGGAACAGAGCGGTGCGCACGCCGGGTGAGAAAAACGCCAGCTCGTCTTGCAAGCGTTGGGCGTCGCTGGCGTCGGTCGTGACGATGGCGAGCAAGCGCCCCTGCGCCTGTTCGCGCTCGGCTAAGCGGCCCATCGCCAGGGCGTCGGCGCTGCCAAACGGGCGCGGCAGGGTGTGGCGTTGACCGGCTTTGAGGGGAGGGAATTGCATGCGTGTCCTGTGGGTATCAACACAAAACCCCCCTGCCTGTTCGGGAGGGGGGAAGGGTGCTGTTCCAGACGATTCTAAAATGGGCGCATGAAACCTTGCCCCGAGCCCCGTTGTTATGCCTTGGTGCCCTGTGCGGGCACCGGTTCAAGGGCGGGCACGGCGCAGCCCAAGCAATACTCCGCTTTGGCCGGACGAGCCTTGGTGTTGCACACCTTGGACGCCCTGCGCGCGGTGCCCCGCTTGGCCCATGTGTTGGTGGTGATCGCGCCCGACGACGGCCAATGGTCCACCTTGAACGCGCCCGATGACGCGCGCACCTCGGTGGCCCCCTGCGGCGGCGACACGCGCGCGGCCAGCGTCTTTCAAGGCTTGACGGCCTTGGTGGCGCTCGGCGCCCAAGCGAACGACTGGGTGCTGGTGCACGACGCCGCACGTTGCTTGGTCTCGCCCAGCGACATCGATGCGCTGATCGACGCTGTGCTGGACGACCCGGTGGGCGGCCTCTTGGCCGTGCCCGTGCCCGACACTTTGAAGGCCGAAACCCAAGGTCGCGTCCTGCGCACCGTCGACCGCCAACAGCAGTGGCTGGCGCAAACCCCGCAAATGTTCCGCGTGGGCGACCTGCAAGCCGCCTTGCAAGCCTCTAAAGCCCAAGGCTTTGCTGGCATCACCGACGAGGCCAGCGCCATCGAAGCCCAAGGCCACGCACCACGCTTGGTGCGCGGCAGCACCCACAACATCAAAGTCACTTGGCCAGAAGATTTCGCTTTGGCCGAAGCCCTCATCCGGAGCCGTTCATGAGCATTTCGATTCGCGTTGGAGAAGGGTGGGACACCCACGCCTTGGTGGCTGGGCGTCCCTTGATCTTGGGCGGCGTGCACATCCCGCACCCCACGGGCCTGATGGGCCATTCGGACGCCGACGCGCTGCTGCACGCCATCACCGACGCCTTGTTTGGCGCGGCCGCGCTGGGCGACATTGGCCGCCACTTCAGCGACACCGACCCCGCCTTCAAAGGCGCGGACTCCCTGGTGTTGTTGCGCGAAGCGGCGGCGCGTGTGCGGGCGGCGGGTTTTGAGATAGGCAACATCGACAGCACCGTGGTCGCGCAAGCGCCCAAGCTCGCGCCGCACATCGACGCCATGCGCCGCAACATCGCACAAGCCGTGGGCGTGGACTTGGCTTGCGTCAACGTCAAAGCCAAAACCGCCGAAAAAATGGGCCCAGTGGGCGAAGGCCTAGCCATGGAGGCCCGGGCCGTGGCGCTGATCAGTCGCGTGGGCTGAACGCGCTGCTCGGGTTCATTGGGCGACCCAACCGCCGTCCATGTTCCAGGCCACGCCGCGCACGTTGTTGCCCGCGGCCGAGCAGAAAAACACCGCCAGCTCGCCCAACTCTTCGGGCGTGGTGAACTGCATCGAGGGCTCTTTCTCGCCCAACAAAACCTTCTTGGCGTCCTCGTTGGACAAGCCCAGCGCCGCGGCCTTGGCGTCGACCTGTTTTTGCACCAGCGGCGTGAGCACCCAGCCGGGGCAAATCGCGTTGCAGGTCACGCCGGTGGTGGCGTTTTCCAGCGCGGTGACCTTGGTCAGGCCGACCACACCGTGTTTGGCCGCCACGTAGGCCGACTTCTCGGCCGAGCCCACCAAACCGTGGACCGAGGCCACGTTGATGATGCGGCCCCAGTTGGCCGCTTGCATGGCGGGCAGGGCGTAGCGCGTGGTGTGGAAGGCGCTGGAGAGGTTGATGGCGATGATCGCGTCCCAACGCTCGGTGGGGAAGTTCTCGATCTTGCTCACGTGCTGAATGCCCGCGTTGTTCACCAAAATGTCCAGCGAACCCCACTGCGCTTGCGCGAACTTCACCATGTCTTCGATTTGGTCCACGCGGCTCATGTCCGCGCCGTGGTACGCGACCTTCACGCCCAAGGCCGCGATCTCGGCCTTGGGGCCCTCGACATCGCCGAAACCGTTGAGCACGATGTTGGCGCCTTGGCGTGCCAAAGCCTTGGCAATGCCCAGGCCGATGCCGCTGGTGGATCCGGTGACGAGGGCAGTTTTGTTTTTCAACATGCGGGGAACTCCGTTGCATTAGGATGGAGCACCAGTTTATGAGCATTCCCCTACTCCAACATGACACCGTCCAAGGCCTGAAGGCCCCGGGTGGCGCGGCTCGCCGTGTGGCCAGCTGGGTCTGGCCTTGCGACAAGCCCAATAGCCGCCACTGGGTGGTGTGTGTGCACGGCCTCACGCGCCAAGCGCGCGACTTCGATGTGCTGGCCCAAGCCCTGCAGCCCCATGCCCGCGTCATCAGCATCGACGCGGCCGGGCGCGGCCACAGCGATTGGCTGGAAGACGCCAGCGGCTACCACGTCGGCACCTACGTGGCCGACATCGCGCAGCTGCTCATGCAGTGGCGCACCGCGCACCCCGAGGCGATCATCGATTGGGTCGGCACCAGCATGGGCGGGCTCATCGGCATGGCCTTGGCCGCCCAGCCCACTTTCGCGCCGCGCCGCTTGGTGCTCAACGACGTGGGTCCGGTGCTCGAGTGGACCTCGCTCAAGCGCATCGGCGACTACGTGGGCAAGAACCCCAGCTTCGACAACGAAGACCAGGCCGTGGCCTACCTGGCCAGCATCAGCGCCAGCTTTGGCCCGCACACGCCCGAGCAGTGGCTGGCCTTGTCGCGGCCCATGTTGCGTCAGCGCGCCGATGGCCGCGTCGGTTTGCATTACGACCCCAAGATCGCGCACCCCTTTGAAGCCATGGCCCGAGCCGCCAGCGAAGAGGCCGCGCGCCAAGCCATCAGCGCGGGCGAAGCCGCCCTATGGGCCATGTTCGATGCCATCGAATGCCCCACCTTGTTGCTGCGCGGCGCTGACTCCGACTTGCTCAGCCGCGTCACCGCCCAAGCCATGGGCCAACGCGGCCCGCGCGCGCGTTGCGTGGAATTCGCTGGCGTGGGCCACGCGCCCACCTTGGTCGCTCCCGATCAGGTGCAGGCGGTGTGCGACTTTGTATTGGCGCCATGAAGTCCTCGTTTTCTTCGGTGAGCAACGCCGCACCGTCGGCCCTGGCGGCGGCCACTGCTCACGACTTGCCGCTGGACGCCGCCGCCTTGGCGCGTGCGCGCGCCTTCGCCGAGCCGCTCTTGTCGGGCGAGCAACTCGACACCGGTGAGAACACCTGGCAACACGCCGAGGCCGTGGCGCAAATCCTGCGCGACATGGGCGGCTCCGAAGCCATGCAGGCCGCGGCCTATTTGGTCTACGCCTGCCAACACCTCAACCGCCCGCATGACGTGATCGCCAAAGCCTTTGGTGACAACCAAGCCGACTTGGCGGTGGAGACCACCAAGCTCGTGCAGTTGCAGCGCCAAGCGCGCAGCAAGTCTTCCGGCAGCGCCGCGCTGGACGCGCAACAAACCGAAAATGTGCGCAAGATGCTGCTGGCGTTTTCGCGCGACCTGCGCGTGGTCATGCTGCGGCTGGCCTCGCGCTTGCAAACCCTGCGTCACTTTGCGCTCAGCCGCCAAAACCCAGGCCCGGCGCTGGCCAGCGAGTCGCTGCACATCTTCGCGCCTCTGGCCAACCGCTTGGGCATTTGGCAGGTCAAGTGGGAAATCGAAGACCTGGCCTTCCGTTTTCTGGAGCCCCAAACCTACAAAGAAATGGCGCAGCTGCTGGACGAAAAACGCGTCGAGCGCGAAGCCCACGTGGAGCAGGTGCGCCAAGACTTGCACAGCGCTTTGCACGCCCAAGGCGTCAACGCCGAGGTGCAGGGCCGGCCCAAACACATCTACAGCATCGTCAAAAAAATGCGCGGCAAGTCACTGGGCTTTGACCGCGTGTTCGACATCCGCGCGCTGCGCGTGGTCGTGCCCAGCGTGGACGACTGTTACCGCGTGCTGGCGTGGGTCAACGACCACTTCACGCCGCTGGCCGAAGAGTTCGACGACTACATCGCCAAGCCCAAAGCCAACGGCTACCAGTCGCTTCACACCGTGGTGCGCGACGACCAAGGCCGCGCCTTTGAAATTCAAATCCGCACCCAAGCCATGCACGAGCACGCCGAAACCGGTGTGGCTGCGCACTGGGCTTATAAGGAAGCGGGCGCCAAGGGTTACGCCGGTGTGTCGGCCAGCTCGGCCTACGACGCCAAGATCGCCGTGCTGCGCCAGCTCTTGGCTTGGGAGCGCGACCTCAGTGGCAGCGCCAGCGGTTTGTTCGACGACCGCATTTACGTGCTCACGCCCGACGCGGCCATCGTCGAGTTGGCCCAAGGCGCCACGCCGCTGGACTTCGCCTACACCGTGCACACCCAGCTCGGCCACCGCTGCCGTGGCGCGCGCGTGGACGGCGCGCTCGTCACGCTCAACACCCCGCTGCAAAACGGCCAAACGGTGGAGATCACCGCCGCCAAAGAAGGTGGGCCCTCGCGCGACTGGCTCAACCCCGAGCTCGGCTTTTTGGTCAGCCACCGCGCCAAGAGCAAGGTGCGCGCGTGGTTCAACGCGCAGGTGCAAGAAGAAACCATGGCCCGTGGCCGCGAAGCGGTCGAAAAAGTCTTGCAGCGCGAAGGAAAAACCGCCCTCAAGCTCGACGACTTGGCCACCGCCTTGGGGTTTGCTTCGGCCGCCGAGTTGTTTGAGCAGGTGGGCAAAGACGAGTTTTCGTTGCGCAGCATCGAGCTGCACCTGCGCCCCGCGCCCGAACCCAGCGATGAGCCCGATGCGGCCTTCATCAAAAAACCGCGCCGCCCACCCAGCGGTGCGCGCGGCGGCGTCTTGGTCGTTGGCATGGACTCGCTCATGACGCAGCTCGCCAAATGCTGCAAACCCGCGCCGCCCGACGACATTGGTGGTTTCATCACCAAAGGCAAGGGCGTGAGCGTGCACCGCAGCGACTGCAGCGACTTCGTGCACCTGCAGCGCAAAAGCCCCGATCGCGTGATCGACGTGCAGTGGAGCACCAACCTGACCGCGCCCAAGCCCGGCGATAAAGTGGTCTACCCGGTGGACGTGGCCGTGCAAGCCCAAGACCGCCAAGGCTTGCTGCGCGACATCTCCGAGGTGTTTGCCCGCGAGAAGATGAACGTGATCGGCGTGCAAACGCAAAGCGTCAAAGGCACGGCTTGGATGACCTTCACGATCGAGGTGACCGACGCCCACCAAGTCGCTCGCGCGATGTCGGTGGTTGGCGATGTGCCGGGCGTGAACGATGTGCGCCGAAAATGAGGTATACTGCGAGGCTTCGGATTAAACGATTTTCAGGCGCGTAGCTCAGTTGGTTAGAGCACCACCTTGACATGGTGGGGGTCGCTAGTTCGAATCTAGTCGCGCCTACCAATCACGGTAGATTAAAAAGCATCTGGTGGTCACACCCGGTGCTTTTTTTATGCTCTTTTGCCAGCGATGATCACATCCGTCGGGCCACGACCACCGCCGCCGCCGAACCGGTGCCCACCAAGCCACACCACAGCCGCAAGCCCCAAGGCAAATCGCCACCGGCCAAGCCCGCGGCTTCGTCGCGGTGGTGCACCTCATCGGCTTGGCAGCGCACCAACAGTTCGAGCAAACCTTCGGGCCCACCGTGCTCGCGCAAGTGGTCAATTTGTTGTTGGTAGTGGTGGTCCACAAACGTTTCCACCGACGCCACCGTGCCGTATACCGCGCGCCGACCCAACAGGGCGGGCAGCGCCCCCGTCAACCAACCCGCCAATCTCCAAGGCCCCAGCAACAGGCTGCGCCGGCGCAAGGGTAGCCAAGCCTCGATCAGCGACAAATGCTCCGCCTCGGTTTGACCGTGTTGGTGAGCAAACGCCAGCAGTTCATCGTCGCGCCGCCAACGCGCCACGGCAGCGATGCCGCGGTAAATGAACACAGCCCCCGTTTCACCAGCGTGGTCCGAGCGCAATTCGCGTTCCAAAAACAAGGTCAGTTCGGGGATCACGTGGGGCTACCTTTCAAAACGCCACCGCTGCCAAGCAGAGCACCACGACCAAGGTCAGCAAGCCGCGCAGTGGCATCCACCAAGTTGGTGTCAGGCCCTGGCGCCCATACAACCAGTCCAAGCCCAACAAGCCGATGAACCCCGCGATCAGGCTCAGCGCCGAGCCCGTGGGGCCCATGCCGCTCATGAAAAACGCCCACAGCGCAGGCAGCACCGACAGGCCATACGCCCACGGCACAAAGCCACCCGTGGCCCGCGTGGCAAAGCCCCATAACACGCCCGACATGAACGACAAAATCACCACGCCATAGGCCAAGCCCACGTAGGGGCCGCTCAAACGCGCGCCCAAGTGGAGCGTGCTCCAGTCCAACAACGGGGCCGACCACAAGGTCAGCGCACCCCAAACAAAGGGGGCCAAACCAGCCAAGCCCAAGAGCAGCGGGGCGCGGGGTATGTGTTTCATGTGCCAACTCCAGCCAAAACGGTAGCGTGGCAGTATGGCACCACCCGCACATCAACATGGGCCCTCGGGTTAAGCTGATGCCATGTACAGCCCCACACCCCGACCCCAAGCCCTGTCCGCCACCGCCGTGGTCACGCAGCTCACCCAACTCAACGGCAACGCCGCCATCGGCTGGCGCTTGATCGACGGTGCGTTGGAAAAACGCTTCGTGTTTCCGAACTTCCACGAAACCATGGCCTTTGCCAACGCGGTGGCCTGGATCGCCCACCGCGAAGACCACCACCCCGAACTGGCCCTCAACCATGGCCACGCCACGGTGCGCTGGCGAACCTACGACGCCGGCGGTATCACCGTGCTGGACTTTGCCTGCGCCGCTGCGGTCGACGCCTTGCTGGCGACACCACTGACCAACCCTTGAGCCCCAGTAATAACCCAGCGTCCATTACACCCATTGCCTGCGTGTAATACTGAAATTCAGGACATTTTTCCTGAACGTTCTAGAGGACTCTCCATGAAACACACGATGGTTGCCTTGGCCTTGATGGCCGCCAGTTCTTTGGCATTCGCGCACGGCTGCCCCGGCGAAATGAAAAAGATCGACGAAAAAATGCCCACCGCCAAATTGAGCGCGGCCGACCTGACCAAGGTGAAAGACCTGCGCGCCAAAGGTGAAACCGAGCACAAAGCCGGTAAGCACACCGAATCCATGGCCTCTTTGGCCGCAGCCAAGAAGCTCTTGGGTCTGTGAGTCTTGCTACCATAAAAAAA
>CAMDCY010000079.1 GCA_945890705.1 Hydrogenophaga intermedia
CCACACAAACGTGGCCGCGGCGTTGCTGGTGAGTTCGGCGTGGTCATAGGCTGGGGCCACTTCCACGCAGTCCATGCCCACCCAATTCATGGGCTGCAGCTCTTCGAGCAGCGTTAGCACCTGCGAGCTGGTCATGCCACCCGGCTCGGGCGTGCCGGTGCCCGGCGCAAACGCAGGGTCCAAACAATCGATGTCCAGCGTCAAGTAGCACGGCCGGTTACCCATGCGCTGGCGAATCGATGACACCACCGACGCCAAACCCGCGCCATCGCGGCCACGCAAAGCACGGGCCGTGAAGATGTCACCACCTTGGTCCGCCACGTACTCACGCGCAGCGCGCTCACCGCTGGAACGGATGCCAATTTGCACCGTGTGCGCGGGGCTCACCAAGCCTTCTTGAATCGCTTCATAGGTCCACGTGCCGTGGCCCGAAGGTTCGCCGAAGTGATCGCTCCAGGTGTCGCAATGCGCATCGAAGTGCACCAAGCCCAAGGCTTGGCCGAAACGGGCTTTGGCCACGCGCAAGAGCGACAGAGTCACCGAATGGTCGCCGCCCAAAAACACGCAATGGTGGCGGTCCATCAACAACGTGGCTTGGCGCTCGATGGCTTCGCGCACCACCGGCAGCGGTGAGGCGTTGGGCAAGGCCATGTCCAGCGCATCGCCCACATGATCAATGGGCGACACATCGAACACCGGGTGAATGGCGTCGCACAACATCAAGCTCGAAGCGCGAATGGCTTGTGGCCCGAAACGCGCACCGGGCCGGTTCGTCACCACACCGTCGTAGGGCACACCACACACGGCAAATGCGTGTTGGTCTAAAGGTTCAACACCCATGAAGCGGTTGGTGTTGTTGGCGTATGCAAAATGAGCCATCGCTGTTTCCTGTTGAATGGGTGCGACCATCAGCCGCGTTGGGGTGTGGTTTTCGGAGAAAATCTTTTTAAGCGCAGGGCATTGAAAACCACACTCACCGAACTCAAAGCCATGGCCGCTCCGGCCACCATTGGGTTCAAGTAACCCAACACCGCCAAGACCATCGCCACCACGTTGTAGGCAAAGGCCAAAAACAAGTTGTAGCGAATGGTTTTCACCGTTTGGCGGGCCAACTCAAATGCCAAGGGAACCAACAATGGATCCGCTCTCATCAGGACCACATCGGCAGCGTGCATCGCCACATCCGCACCCGAACCTTCGCGGCTGGCCATGGCCACACCCACATCGGATGTAGCCAATGCGGGTGCATCGTTGACACCATCACCCACCATGGCCACCACACGTCTTTTGGCACCCGCTGGGCGTTGCAAAGCCTCGATGTGTTTGGCCTTTTCAATCGGCAACACATCGGCCATGACCTCACCCGCATCCGCCTTCAAACCCAGCGTTTTGGCCATGGCATTGACGGCACCCACGTTGTCGCCCGACAAAAGGGCCAAAGAAAAGCCTTGGGTTCGCAAGCGGTGAAGGGCCAATGCCGAGTTTGCTTTGGCTTCATCACCAAACGCCAACAAGGCCATGGGTCTCCAAGCACCTTTTTCGTTTTGCACGGCCAACACCGATACCGTCGCACCTTTGTCTTGCAATCGCGAAGCCGCTTCACCAAAACTCGTGGAGCGCAAAGGCATGGACATGATCATACCCAGCTCATTCATCCAACGCTCACTACCCAAAGCCAGCACAACACCTTGCACATGGCCCAACATGCCTTTGCCGGATACGCTTTCAACGTTTTGTGCCTGACTCACCAACCAACCGCGCTGATGCGCCGAATCGATCACCGCTTTGGCCAAGGGATGGCTGCTATTCATGTGAAGTGCAGCGGCCCATTTGAGCGCCGCGTCTTCGCTTACGCCATCGATCACTTGAACCGACAACAAACGGGGGTGGCCTTCGGTCAAGGTACCGGTTTTGTCGAACACCACGGTGCTCACTTGTTGGGCCGATTGCAAAGCCGCCGCGTCTTTGAACAAAATGCCGTGCTGCGCCGCCACGCCCGTGCCCACCATGATGGCCGTGGGCGTGGCCAAACCCAACGCGCATGGACACGCCACCACCAAGACCGTCACCGCGCGAACCAAGGCTGCTTCCCAGCCCAATCCCATTTGAAACACATACACACCGGTGCCCAATGCCACCAAAAGCACCACAGGCACAAACACAGCCGCCACCTTGTCCACCAAGGCTTGCACCGGGGCTTTACTGGCTTGTGCGTTTTCCACAGCCGCCACCATCTGCGCCAAAACACCTTTGGCTGACACCACACCCACACGGACGATCACCGCACCGCTGCCGTTGATGGAACCGCCCAACACCCGGTCGCCCAAGCCTTTTTCTTGCGGCATGGACTCACCGGTCATCATCGATTCATCGCTTTGAGTGTGCCCCTCTTCAATGAAACCATCCACCGGAAAACGCTCACCGGGTAAAACGCAAATGAGGTCTTCGGGCAACAACTCATCAGGCGAGACGTCCATTTCATCCAAGCGATCAGCTTGGTTCGGTAACAAGTGCGCCACCAAGGGGCGCAAAGCCGATAGTGCTCGAATGGCGTCCCCAGTTTGACGTTTGGCCTTGCCTTCCCAAAACTTGCCCAGCAAAACCATGCTGATCACCATGGACGAGGCTTCAAAGTACAGATCGGGCTGAACACCTGGCTGGGCTTGCCACCACAGGTACATCGACAAGACCCAAGCGGCGCTGGTACCCAAGACCACCAGCAACTCCATGTTGCCAAAACCCGAACGCACGGCCCGCCAGGCTGCGGGGTACAAACGCGCCGCAAACACAAACTGCACCACCGAGGCCAACAAAGCCTGTGCCCAAGGCAAAAGCACCGAATCCCAGTTCAGCACCATCCCGACCATGGGGCCCATCAAAGGCAGCGAAAAGGCCCAGGCCATCACCACCCACCACGCCGCTGGCGTTAAGCCCATCCAGCGAGCTTCCTGCTGGGTCTGTGTGGATGCCAGTGCTCGAGGCTCATAACCCGCAGCGCGAACCGCGCGTTTGACCTGCACCAAAACATCTTCCGAAGGTGCTTCTCTGAAAACCACCCGAGCCGACTCGTTGGCCAGGTTCACCGACACCGAAATCACACCACTTTGCTGACCCAAGGTACGTTCAATGCGAGCCACGCAAGAGGCACAACTCATGCCTCCCACACCCAAATCCAAAAAATACTCGTTCATGCCCTCAAGCATAAGGCCAGTGGCGGCTTTCTCACTTTGATTGACCGGTTTTCAGCCCGCAGGGCTTGCCTTTGTTTTCCTCTTATTTCTTTCATATAAATTAGTAGCAGTAGTAGAAGGCCGGTCTTTGGTGTGGATAAGCCATTTATGCCTTGAGCCACCAAGTACTTAGCCACTTTCAAACCCTGTGAACAGCTTCACCAAGGGGTCAAAGTGCAAAGTGGATAAAAACGGGGGGTGGCCAAAATCTGTGGATAAGTGCCCAGTTGTTCGGAACTTATCAACAGCTTTTTGCAGTTAAGATTCGACAACTTATTTGAATCCACACATGTCTGTTGCCCTTTCAGGAAACGCCCCTGCCACTTTTGAAATTAAAAGTGCCAACCTGCCACTGGTGGCGCTTTTGCTCAAGTCGGCCGACCTGACGCTGTTTCACCAAGAACTGCAGCAACGCTATGGTGACATGCCGGCGTTCTTCGACAACGACCCGCTGCTCATCGACCTCTCGCTCTTGCCCGACACCGTCGCGGCCGTCGACTTCGCGGCCTTGGTCAACACCTTGCGCCCCTACAGCTTGTTGCCCATCGCCGTGCGCGGTGGCCGTGCCGAGCTGATCGCCCAGGCCCAAGCCGCGGGTTTGGTCTTGGCCACCGACGCCATCGTTCAGCGCTCCGCCGCCGCCACCACACCCAGCCCAGCCAGCAGCGTCGCGGCCCCCGCCGCCAAGCCGGCCGTGCCCGTGGCGCCGACCAGCGCCATGGTCATCGACAAACCCCTGCGCTCGGGCCAACAGGTCTATGCGCGCGGCCGCGACCTGATCGTCATGGCCATGGTCAACCCCGGTGCCGAAGTCATTGCCGATGGCCACATCCATGTGTACGCGCCGCTGCGCGGCAAAGCCATGGCCGGTGCGCGCGGCAACACCGAGGCCCGCATCATGGCTTTGTCCATGGAAGCGCAACTCTTGTCGATTGCCGGTGTCTACCGCACCAGCGAAAACGCATTACCTACCTCTGTGCACGGCAAAGCCGCGCAAGTCCGGCTCGAATCCCACACCGATGGTCAAGACAAACTGATCATCGAACCCTTGAAAACCTGAAGAAAGACCAGCTGCACCATGACCAAAATTGTTGTCGTCACATCCGGCAAAGGCGGCGTTGGCAAGACCACCACCAGCGCCAGCTTTTCCACCGGTTTGGCCCTGCGCGGATTCAAAACCGTCGTCATCGACTTTGACGTCGGCTTGCGCAACCTCGACCTCATCATGGGCTGTGAGCGCCGCGTCGTGTATGACCTGATCAACGTCATCCAAGGCGAAGCCAACCTCAACCAAGCCCTCATCAAAGACAAGCAGTGCGACAACCTGTTCGTCTTGGCCGCCAGCCAAACCCGCGACAAAGACGCGCTTAGCCAAGACGGCGTGGAAAAAGTTTTGAACGACTTGGCCGGCATGGGCTTTGACTACATCGTGTGCGACTCGCCTGCGGGCATAGAAACCGGCGCGCTCATGGCCATGCACTTCGCCGACGAAGCCTTGGTCGTGACCAACCCCGAAGTCTCCAGCGTGCGCGACTCCGACCGCATCTTGGGCATGCTCGGCAGCAAAACCAAACGCGCCATCGAAGGCAAAGAGCCGATCAAAGAGCACCTGCTCATCACCCGCTACAACCCCGCGCGCGTGGCCGACGGCCAAATGCTGGCGCTCGAAGACATCCAAGACATCCTGCGCATCCAACTCATCGGCGTCATTCCCGAGAGCGAAAGCGTCTTGACCGCATCCAACCAAGGCACGCCCGCCGTGCACCTGACCGGCACCGACGTGTCCGAAGCCTACAAAGACGTGATTGCGCGTTTCTTGGGCGAAGAAAAACCCTTGCGTTTCGTGGAGCCCGAAAAAACCGGTTTCTTGAAGCGCTTGTTCGGAAAGAAATAAGCGATGGACTTCTTTTCATTTTTTCTCGGCGAGAAAAAGAAAACCGCCAGCGTTGCCAAGGAGCGTTTGCAGATCATCTTGGCGCACGAGCGCAGTGGCCGCAACGCGGCCGAGCCCGACTACCTGCCTGCCTTGCAGCGCGAACTGGTGGCCGTGATCAGCAAATACATCAAGATCAACCCGGACGACATCAAAGTCCAACTCGACCGCCAAGACAACCTCGAGGTGCTCGAGGTCAAGATCGAACTGCCCGACCACCGGTGATCGGCCCGGCACCCGTCAATAGTGCGGGGGCAATTCGTCGCGGGGGTTGCGAGCGGCTTGGGCGCCGTCGGTGGGCGACTCCAGGCGCATCGCCTGCAGTTGCCGCTTCAAGCCGTCGATTTGGGCTTGTTGCTCGATCACCAGCTGGTTGAGCGTCTCCACCCAATCCTCGGTGAAACTCAGTTTGATCTCCAGCTGCGTCAGCCGCTCTTCGTTGCGCTCAGCCGTCTGTGGCTCGGTGTGGGGGTGTCTCATGGCGGGCATGTTATCTCACAGGGTGGTATATTCGCAGGTTGCCGAAAGATAGGAGCCATTGATGGCCAAAGAAGAACTGATTGACATGATGGGTGTGGTGGACGAAGTCTTGCCCGACACGCGTTTTCGCGTGACGCTGGACAACGGGCACCAACTGATCGCGTATTCCGCAGGCAAGATGCGCAAGAACCACATCCGCATTTTGGCTGGTGACCGCGTGTCGCTGGAGTTGTCCCCTTACGACCTGACCAAAGGCCGCATCAACTTCCGCCACATCGAAGGCCGCGCGCCCATGGCGCCACGCACCCCCAAAACACCGCGCTGATGTTTCCAGCGCCGTGCTTCAAGCCCGGTGAACCGCGCGCCGCGTCCTGACGGCCGCGGCCAAAGCCTCCAACACCGGCACCGTCTGCTCAAAGCCGATGCAGGCATCCGTCACACTCACCCCCCGCGCCAAAGCCTGACCTGCAACGATGTCTTGACGACCTTCGTTCAAGTGGCTCTCGATCATCAGGCCGATGATGCGCGCATCGCCCCCCGCTACCTGAGCCGCCACGTCTTGCGCCACCTCAATTTGTTTTCGGTGCTGCTTGCTGCTGTTGGCGTGTGACACGTCCACCATCACCGCCTCGCGAAGGCCCGCGCCTCGCAACACATCACACGCCGCTTGCACATCGCCCGCGCTGTAATTGGGCTGCTTGCCGCCGCGCAAAATCAGGTGGCAGTCTGAGTTGCCGCGCGTTTCAAAAATCGCCGCTTGGCCCATCTTGGTCATGCCCATGAACGCGTGCGGCGCGGCCGCCGCCATCACGGCATCGGCCGCGATCTTCACGCTGCCGTCCGTGCCGTTCTTAAAGCCCACCGGGCAGCTCAAGCCGCTGGCGAGCTGGCGGTGGCTTTGGCTCTCGGTCGTGCGCGCCCCAATGGCGCCCCAGCTGACCAAGTCGCTGATGAACTGTGGGCTGAGCAAATCCAAAAACTCCGTGCCCACCGGCAAGCCCAAGCCCACCACGTCGAGCAACAAAGCGCGGGCCTTTTCCAAACCCTCGTTGATGGCGAAACTGCCGTCCAGGTGCGGGTCGTTGATGTAACCCTTCCAGCCCACCGTGGTGCGCGGCTTTTCGAAATACACGCGCATCACCACCAACACATCGTCGGCCAGCGCATCGGCCTGCACCTTGAGCAAACGCGCATAGGTCATGGCCTGCTCGTGGTCGTGAATGGAGCACGGCCCCACGATCACCAACAAACGGTCGTCTTGCCCGGCCAAGACCCGCGCCACCGCGGCGCGGCTCTCGCGCACCAGCGCCAGGTGCGCGTCTTGCGCGGGCAGCCACTCTTGCAACAAAGCGGGCGTGAGCAGGGGGCGAACCGCAGCGATGCGAACGTCGTCGATGCGGGTGGTGTCTTGGGTAGAGGTTTGAACAGGCATTTGTGACAAATCTTAAAAAGGGGAAAGTTCGTCGCCTTTGGCAACAGGCCCATTGGGCACCAGCGCCATGAAGGCATCAAACTCACTTCGTTTGCCCTTGGCCGCTTCTTGTTTGAGGTAGTCCAGCGTCATCACAGACGCCATCTTTTCGGACACAGCCGCGGCGATGAATTGGTTGACGGAGATGTCGTCGCGCAGGGCGAGTTCACGCACCTTTTGGTGAACAGAGTTGGGCAGTCTGACGGTCAGTGCGCTCATGATTCGCTCCTCAA
>CAMDCY010000080.1 GCA_945890705.1 Hydrogenophaga intermedia
CAATACGTGCCGAGCGCGGCCAACATACGTCGCTACGCCGAAATCGTTCGCGAGCGCGCTATTTTGCGCAAACTCGTCACCGCCAGCGACGAAATCGCCACCGCCGCATTCAACACGCAAGGCCGCCCGGTCGACAAAATTCTGGACGAGGCCGAACAAAAAATCTTCCACATCGGCGAAGAAGGTTCGCGCATGCAGGAGGGCTTCCAAGGCATGGATAAGTTGGTGGTGGAGTTGCTCGACCGGGTGGAGGAAATGGCCGCCAACCCAAACGACATCACCGGCGTGCCAACCGGCTTCGTGGACTTGGACCGCATGACCGCGGGCCTTCAAGCCGGTGACCTGGTCGTCTTGGCCGCGCGACCCTCCATGGGTAAAACCGCGTTTGCCATCAACATCGCCGAGCACGTGGCCTTGAACGAGGGCTTGCCGGTGGCGGTGTTCTCCATGGAAATGGGGGCCTCTCAGTTGGCTGTTCGTATCGTGGGCTCGATCGGGCGCATCAACCAAACCCACTTGCGCAACGGCAAACTCACCGACGACGAATGGCCACGGCTGAGCGAAGCCATTGAAAAGCTGCGCAACGTGTCGCTGCACATCGACGAAACCCCGGGTTTGTCGGCCAGCGTCTTGCGCGCCAACGCCCGTCGCTTGGCCCGCAAGTGCGGCAAGTTGGGGCTGATCGTGGTGGACTATTTGCAGCTCATGAGCGGCAGCGGCTCCGACGGTGACAACCGCGCCTCCGAACTCGGCGAAATCTCCCGCGGCTTGAAGATGCTGGCCAAAGAGCTGCAGTGCCCGGTGATTGCTTTGTCTCAGCTCAACCGAAGCGTGGAGACCCGCACCGACAAACGCCCCATGATGAGCGATTTGCGCGAATCGGGCGCCATCGAGCAAGACGCGGACATCATCATGTTCATCTACCGCGACGAGTACTACACGCGCGACGCGTGCAAAGAACCCGGCGTGGCCGAGATCATCATCGGTAAGCAGCGCAACGGCCCCACGGGCGTGGTCAAACTGGCCTTCCTGAACCAGTTGACCCGCTTTGAAAGCCTGGCGGGCGGCGGCGACTTCTGATTGCCCTGCGATCCAGACTCGGGGCGCTCTTAGAGCACGTCGCTGGCAAAGTCCGCCAATCGCGACCGCTCACCGCGCGCCAAGGTGATGTGGCCACCGTGTGGCCAGCCCTTGAAGCGGTCCACCGCGAACGTCAGGCCCGATGAGCCTTCGGTCAGGTAGGGCGTGTCGATCTGGGCCAAGTTGCCCATACAAATGATCTTGGTGCCAGGGCCTGCTCGGGTGATGAGCGTCTTCATCTGCTTGGGCGTCAGGTTTTGCGCCTCGTCGATGATGACGTACTTGTTCATGAAGGTGCGACCGCGCATGAAGTTCATGCTCTTGATCTTGATGCGGCTCTTGATGAGTTCGTTGGTGGCCGCGCGGCCCCACTCACCGGCGTTGCCGCCGTCGCCCTTGGCCAAGAACTCCAAGTTGTCGTCCAAAGCGCCCATCCAAGGGCCCATTTTTTCTTCTTCGGTACCCGGCAAAAAGCCGATGTCTTCGCCCACGCTCACGGTGGCGCGGGTCATGATGATCTCCGTGTAGCGCCGGTCGTCGAGCACCTGGGTCAATCCCGCGGCCAGAGCCATGAGGGTTTTGCCGGTGCCCGCCGTGCCAGTGAGGGTGACGAAGTCGATCTCGGGGTCCATCAGGATGTTCATCGCGAAGTTCTGCTCGCGGTTGCGGCTGGTCACGCCCCAGACCGCGTTCTTGAGGTGCGCGTGGTCTTTGAGCGTGCGCAAGACCGCGGTCTTGCCCTGTATTTCCGTGACCCGCGCGTAGAGTGAGGGCTCACCGGGGGCTTCGAAATACACGAACTGGTTGATGTGGAATTGCGCCACCGACGGGCCGCTGACGCGGTAGTAGGTGTGGCTGGCGTTTTGCCAGCTCTCGATGGTTTTGCTCTGACGCGTCCAGAAGTCGCTGGGCAAGGCCAAAGCGCCCGAATAGAGCAACTCACCATCGTCCAGTGTCTTGTCGTTTTCGTAGTCCTCGGCGGCCAAGCCGAGCGCGCGGGCTTTGACGCGCATGTTGATGTCTTTGGACACCAAGATGACTTCGCGCTGAGGGAACTTGTCTCGCAGGGCTTGAACCACCCCCAGAATTTGGTTGTCGGCCTTGCCTTGGGGCAAGCTGCTGGGCAGCTGGTTGTTCAGCGGCTCGGTCTGGAAAAACATCACGCCCCGCGCGGCGGTGTGGCCGGTGCTGGCCAAAGGGATGCCTTGAATCAGGTCGCCGCCTTGTTGGGCGACCAAGGCGTCCAGCGTGCGGCTGGTTTGCCGGCCATTGCGGGCCACTTCGGTCATGCCTTTTTTGTGTCCGTCGAGCTCCTCGAGCACGATCATGGGCAAGAAGATGTCGTGCTCTTCAAAGCGGAACAGGCTCATCGGGTCGTGCAGCAACACATTGGTGTCGAGTACGAACAGGCGGGTGGGGCCGCTGCGCAGGCCGCGGCGTTTGTTGGGCGAAGCACTGGTCTTGCTGGCGGGTACGACAACAGCTGAATCCGTATGGGTCGAGACGGGTTCTGGGCGACGCGGGGCGGCTTTGGCCGGATTGCTGCGTGGCACGCTGGGTTCAGCCGCCTTCAGCGGCGCGGGGGACTTGGCCGAAACGCCATAGGCGGATGGGGATATACGGGCTGCGCGTTGGGTGGGGGCTGGAGGCAGTGGCATGAAGCGGTCTGGTCAGTGATTAAAGAAGGGTCAAGCCCAAAAACAAAAAGCCGCCGGACGGGCCGGGCGGCTAGATGGGGGAAGTGCGGGTTGCGTGTGGCGCAAGATCATAAAACCATTATGCATGACGCTCATGACCGCTTGGGGACGTTGAAAAAGCGGGGTTTCCCCCAGTCTTAAGCGCCGACCGATCAGGGCAAGATCAACCGGCTTTTTTGAGAGCTTTGACGGCCTTGAGCACCTCTTCGACGTGCCCTGGTACCTTTAGGCCGCGCCACTCTTGTTTGAGCACGCCGTCGGGGCCGAGCAAGAAGGTGCTGCGCTCAATGCCCTTGACCTTTTTGCCGTACATGATCTTGTTCTTGACCACGCCGAACATGTGGCACATTTTTTCTTCGGTGTCGGCGATCAGCTCAAACGGCAGCTCGAGCTTGGTTTTGAAGTCGTCGTGGGACTTCATGTTGTCGCGCGAGACACCAAAGACTTGGGCGCCGGCTTTGACAAAATCTTTGTACTTGTCCCGAAACTGCATGGCTTCGGTCGTGCACCCAGGGGTATTGTCCTTGGGGTAGAAGTACAAAATCACCGTTTGACCCAAATGGGTTTGGTTGCTGACTTTGATGCCGCCGGTGGCCTGAGCCTCGAATTCTGGGATGGGTTTGTTGACAACAACTGCCATATTCTGTGCGTGCCCTGACGATATAAAAATGGTGTTTCTGGGCGGCTGGCTCATCAGCCCATCCCCGAACCCTTGTGAGGTGTGGCGTTTGTTTTGACATTTCTGCCTCTACAAACCACCAACGAAACAATCCAGTATTTTAACCTGTTTGAGTCAGTCGCTCTTGGGTGGCGACGGATTGAGCAGGGCCAAGACCACCCGACGGCCCTCGGCGGCCAAGATGTTGTAGGTGCGACAGGCCGCTGGTGTGTCCATGGTTTCCACCCCAATGCCTTGCCGCATCAGGCCTTGCAGGGCGCTGGGGTGTGGAAAAGTCAGCTGAGGGCCACTGCCGAAGAGCACCAACTCGGGGGGCAAACCGTCGGTCTGGGACAAAGCCGAGAAGTCTTCGGTGCTGGGCAGCTCGGTGGCGCGTTGCCACGGGTGTCGCACCCCGCTGGCACTGAGCACCCAGTCGCCTTCGTGGCGTTGGCCATCGATGGCGACCCACCCCTGACCGTGGGCGGTGACGACGGGGGTGTCGGAGCGGTCGGCGTGCAGTTTCATGGTGGGGGTCTGGCAGGCAAAAACAGCGCGGTTCTGTGGTTAAATTGAAGGCTTTTCGGCCCTCAGAGCCGCCTAATATACCGCCGACATCGCGCCCGCCGGGAGGCCTCTTTTGAAAACCATTCGCAAATCCGCCAAATTGGCCAATGTCTTGTACGACGTGCGGGGCCCCATCGTTGAAGTGGCCAAGCAAATGGAGGACGAGGGCCAAAAAATCATCAAGCTCAACATCGGCAACTTGGCGCCGTTTGGTTTTGATGCTCCCGAAGAAATCCAGTTGGACATGATCCGCAACCTGCCCAACTCGTCGGGCTACTCGGACAGCAAAGGCATTTTTTCGGCCCGCAAAGCCGTCATGCACGAAACCCAAAAGCAGGGCATCGCGGGCGTGACATTGGACGACATTTATTTGGGCAACGGCGCGAGCGAGCTCATCAGCATGGCCACCATGGCTTTGCTCGACGTCGACGACGAGGTCCTAGTGCCGTCGCCCGACTACCCGCTGTGGACCGCCGCGGTCAGTTTGGCCGGTGGACAGCCCGTGCACTACGTGTGCGACGAAGCCAACGGCTGGATGCCCAGCTTGGACGACATCCGCACCAAAATCACGCCGCGCACCAAAGGTTTGGTGGTCATCAACCCCAACAACCCCACGGGCGCTTTGTACAGCGTCGAGTTGCTGCAGGCCTTGGTCAGCTTGGCGCGCGAGCACGGTTTGGTGCTCTTGGCCGATGAGGTCTACGACAAGGTCTTGTACGAAGATGCGCAGCACACGCCCATCGCCAGCCTGTCCACCGATGTGTTGACGATCACCTTCAACTCGCTGTCCAAGTCGTATCGCGCTTGCGGGTACCGCGCCGGTTGGATGGTGGTCTCGGGCGACAAGCGCGTGGCGCGCGACTACCTTGAAGGCGTGAACATGCTGGCCAACATGAAGTTGGGCTCCAACGTACCGGGCCAGTTCGCGATTCAAACCGCACTCGGTGGTTACCAGAGCATCAACGACTTGACCAAACCCGGCGGGCGCTTGCGCCGCCAACGCGATTTGGCCTATGAGCTCATCACCGCCATCCCCGGCGTGAGCTGCGTCAAGCCCCAGGCTGCGCTCTACATGTTTCCCAAGCTCGATCCGGTGATGTACCCGATCGAGGACGACCGACAATTCTTCATGGAAGTGCTCAAAGCCACACGCGTCATGCTGGTGCAGGGCTCGGGCTTTAACTTCCCCGACCAGCAGCATTTCCGCATCGTGTTTTTGCCGCACGAAGCCGATTTGCGTGAAGCCGTTGAACGGTTGGCGCAGTTTTTGGCGAGTTGGCGCTTGCGACACGGGACCGCCAAGGCCTGATTTATTTTTTTGAGCAGTTGGAACAGATGAAAGCAATACAAGTGGGCGTGATGGGTTTGGGCACCGTGGGTGGCGGTGTGTTTGAGGTGTTGCGTCGCAACCAAGAAGAGATTCGCCGCCGCGCCGGCCGCGGTATTGAAGTGACCATGGTGAGCCGCCGAGACGTGGCCAAGGCCCGTGCCTTGGTGGGCGATGCGGCCCAAGTGGTGGCCGATCCACGCGCCATCATCGCCAACCCCGACATCGACATCGTGGTAGAGCTGATCGGCGGCTACGACTTGGCGCGCGAGTTGGTGCTCGAGGCCATTGCCGCAGGCAAACACGTGGTCACCGCCAACAAAGCGTTGCTCGCTGTGCACGGCACCGAAATTTTTGAAGCTGCGCGCGCCAAGGGCGTGATGGTAGCGTTTGAAGCCGCCGTGGCCGGCGGCATTCCCATCATCAAAGCCTTGCGCGAAGGCCTCACCGCCAACCGCATCCAATGGCTCGCTGGCATCATCAACGGCACGACCAACTTCATCTTGTCCGAGATGCGCGACAAGGGCTTGGACTTCGACGTGGTGCTCAAAGAAGCGCAGCGATTGGGTTACGCCGAGGCTGACCCCACCTTTGACATCGAAGGCGTGGACGCGGCGCACAAGGCCACCATCATGAGCGCCATCGCCTTCGGCATTCCGGTGCAGTTCGACAAGGCCTACATCGAGGGCATCACTGAGCTGGGTGCAGCAGACATCCGTTACGCTGAACAGCTGGGCTACCGCATCAAGCTCTTGGGCATCACCAAGCGCCGCGACAAGGGCATCGAGTTGCGTGTTCACCCCACCCTGGTCCCGTCCAAGCGGCTGATCGCCAACGTGGAAGGCGCGATGAATGCCGTGGTGGTGCAGGGCGATGCCGTGGGCAGCACGCTTTACTACGGCAAGGGCGCGGGCAGCGAGCCCACCGCCAGTGCGGTCATCGCCGACCTGGTCGACGTGACCCGCTTGCACACCGCCGATCCGCAAAACCGCGTGCCGCACTTGGCTTTCCAGCCCGACGCCATGAGCCCCTTGGCGATTTTGCCCATGGACGATGTCGTCACCAGCTATTACCTGCGCTTGCGCGTGGCCGATCAGGCCGGTGTGTTGGCCAAGGTCACCGGCATTTTGGCGGCGGCCAACATCAGCATCGATGCGGTCTTGCAGCGCGAGGCCGATGAGGTTTGCGCCGAGGGCGGTGAGCCGCAAACCGACGTCATCATCCTGACGCACGACACGCGCGAAGGTACGATGAACGCCGCCTTGGCGCAGATGCAAGCCTTGTCCACCGTGCTCGCACCCATCACCCGCATCCGCAAAGAAGAATTGAATTGAACATGTTGTACCTGAGCACCCGCGGTCACCCCGAACGCAAACGCTTTTGCCAAATCTTGCTCGAGGGCTTGGCGCCCGACGGCGGCTTGTACTTGCCCGAAACCTACCCCCAAGTCGACGCCACCACACTCGCGCGTTGGCGCGTGGCCTTGAAGGAGCAGGGCTACGCGGCTTTGGCTTTTGAGGTTTTGTCGCTGTACATCGACGACATCCCCGCCTCCGACCTGCGCGCCTTGTGCGTCAAGACCTACACCGCCGAGGTGTTCGGTACCCGCGAGATCGTGCCTTTGAAAAAGTTCGAAGACGGCGTGTGTTTGGAGGCCCTGTCCAACGGCCCGACCCTGGCCTTCAAAGACATGGCTATGCAGTTGCTGGGCAACTTGTTTGAATACGAGTTGGCGCGCCGTGGCGAGCAGCTCAACATCTTGGGCGCCACCAGTGGCGACACCGGCAGCGCGGCCGAATACGCCATGCGCGGCAAGCAGGGCGTGCGCGTGTTCATGCTCAGCCCGCACGGCCGCATGAGCGCTTTCCAGCAAGCGCAGATGTTCAGCCTGATGGACGAGAACATCCACAACATCGCCATCGAGGGCGTGTTCGACGATTGCCAAGACATCGTCAAAAACGTCAGCAACGACCACGCTTTCAAGCAGCAATACAAGATCGGAACGGTCAA
>CAMDCY010000081.1 GCA_945890705.1 Hydrogenophaga intermedia
GAAATCAGCATGGCAAACACCACGGAGGTTTCACGCAAGGCCGACACGAGGGCCATGGGTGTGACCGTCATCGCCCACAAAACCATGGCGTAGCTGGCTATCGAAATCACAGAGCCCAACACAATCAACCCCGCATGGGCTTTGGAAAATGACCACAAGGCCTGCGTTTGCTGACGGTATGCCAAGGCATAGACCAAGATGGGCTCAAACACCGCGGACAACAGCACGTAAGACAAGGCATTGCCAGAAACCCGAGCCCCTGCCCCATCGACCACCGTGTAAAGCGCAATCACCGCCGCATTGAGCAAGGCGAATTTGATCTGGCCCCAGCGCAGGGACCGCGCGATGTGACTTTGGTAGGTCGACATCAAAAACAAAATGCCCATGGTCAAAAATAACAAGCCTAAGGACGAAGATCGGTCAAACGACTCCCCAAAATATGCCAGCGCGATCATCGTCACAAACACCGGGGCCATGCCCCGCATGACGATGTAAGCTGGTCCAAAAGCACTGTGGGCATAGACCTTGGTCAAGACGTATATGTAAACGCCATGCAACAAAACCGAAGCCAATACATACGGGTGACTCATCTCATCAGGCAAACCCACCCACCACAACAAGGGCACGGCCAACACAGCGCTGCACACGTGCAAAGCCATGGTGAAGTGGCCCTTGTCGGTGGCGCGGCTGATGAGCGAATTCCAAAACGCGTGCATCAGCGCCGCCAACAACACCGTCAGTACAACCGCATTTGTCACGCAGGGTACCGGCCTGGTGTGGTCAATGGGATGGATTGGGTGACGCGTAAAAACACACCTGTGGCCGCCAAGGTGAAGCGTTCGGCTTCCAGCGCATGGCTCAGCTCTTCCCATTCGAATCGGTAAAAGGCAGCCACCTCACCGTCTTGGTTCACAGGCTCCGCTCGTGAGTCAAGCTCCGCGGACAAACAATGGATGGTCTCCCATGTGTGCCCCCAACCTTGAGCGTCACCACTGGGTTTGTTCAATTCAATGCTGCCAAACGAGGTGACTTTGTTGAGCTGTTTCAAGCTCAGACCCGCCTCTTCCCAGGTTTCACGCTCCAAAGTGGCCGAGGGGTCTTCTTCCCATGCCACCGTCCCGCCAACCAAGGTATCCAGACGCCCAGGGTCTTCGGTCTTGTTGGCCGCGCGCTCCTGCACCCAGCAGGCATCGCCTTGCCAACCCACCAAATGCACACTGTGTGTGTTGATGCCCAGCAGTCGAACAAGGTCTCGTGGAACGGCACCGTGAACCTTGCCTTGGGTATCCAACAAGGGCAATCGCTCCACCTGAGGCCATACCAACAGACCTTGCTGTTGAAGGGCCTGTCGAATGCGGAAAAAGGTGATGCTGGGATCGGTGGGCAAGTGGATAAGTTCGTCTTTATCTTGACTCAAAGACCAATCCAACTTCAAGTTCAAGTCGTTTAAAAATTGAACAAAGCTTGCAGCAACCGAGCCCACCACCACTCGCCCCATCAACAACGGCATACGCTTGTTCAATGGAGATTGGCAGGCTTGGTCGACCCATCGGGCACGGCAGGCCGGGTCGAGTCTGGGCAGGCGTTGTCTCATGCGAACACCTCAAACCGTGGTCGCCAAATCGAGCAGCTCACGGGCAAAGGCAAACGAGGTTGATGCACCGGTGCCACCCGTGATCACGCCCAAAGCGACGCCCAAGCTGGGCTGGGCTTTGTACACGACGTCGTCGGCCGAGGCGTAGCTGCCGACCCAACGCTC
The DNA here is from genome assembly GCA_945890705.1 of Hydrogenophaga intermedia. Taxonomy (GTDB): domain Bacteria; phylum Pseudomonadota; class Gammaproteobacteria; order Burkholderiales; family Burkholderiaceae_C; genus Hydrogenophaga; species Hydrogenophaga miladensis. Next base: position 1,760 of record CAMDCY010000081.1, read on the forward strand.
GGTCACACGGGCCTTGGGCAAATTGAAGACCTGATGGAATTCGTCCATGATCAGGTCTTCGGTGGCGGCGCTCGCAAAGGGTTGCTCGGCGGCGCCATACACGTGGCTGTCGCCGACCACCATGGAGCCGTCGGCCGATTGAACGACGATCAGGTGAATACCCTCTTCCAAATGTGCGGCTTGTTCGGCCTGCAGGCGGGCCTTGAGCGCTGCGGCTTCGGGCAGGTCAGCATATCCCTCATAGCGAACCAAGCTCAAATCGGACATGAAGGCGCTGGGCAACGTCAGGGCTTGACCGGGTGCAACACGCATCATTTGCAGCGTGCATTGGCGGATGCCCGCTTGCGCCAACCAATTCGGAAACAGCGCGTTCAGATCGTTACCTGGACACACCACGCAGTGCTCGGCCCGCAAGGAGCCCCTGCTGGTGCTGATTTGTGGCAAGTGAACGCTGGTCACGGCTGTATTCCAGTAAAAATCCACGCCCATGCTGTGCTCCAGCCAGTGACTCAAACGGGGAATAGCGTCGCGCGATTCCACCCGGCATTCGTGTGGGCTGTGCAACAAAGCCATGCCCCGCTGCAGCCACGGCCAATCGCGCTGGGCCTGTTTGGTGTCCAACCATCGACAGTCCTCGCCCATTTCGGTGGCCATGAAAGCCTCCAACACCGCCACGGCCTCGGGTCGCTGGGCCAAGACGTGCAAACCCTCGTGGATGACATCAATCCCGGCTTGGGACGCCACCTCGCGCCAAATGGCTGCCGTTTCTTGTGCTCGCCGCCAGTGCTCACCACGGCGCTGACCGGTCACGGTGATAAAGCCAAAATTGCGCACCGAGGCACCAATGGCTTTGGCGTTTCGCTCCACCACCGCCACGCGCATGCCCCGCTGGCGAGCGGTCCATGCCGTGGCCAACCCGATGATGCCAGCCCCTACAACGACCAAGTCGTATCCCAATTTCATGTTGCTCATGGTGTTCACGGACGCAGGCCCGAGGCCAAGCGATGCTCAATAGACTTTAAAACAAAGGGCAAATCGGCCACGGTGTCGATCACAAAATGCGCCCCCGCGGCTTCGAACATCGGCACCACACGGTCACGAACGGCTTGCCGATCGGCCTCGGTGGATTGCTTAAATTCGCCAACGGTCCAACCCGCCGGGCTACCCGACAAACTCAAGCCCACGGTCCACATGCCGGCATTCAAACCCTCGGCAATACCCGGCAAAGTGTCATCGACCTTCACACAATGGGCCACCGATCCGATGCGCAGTTCTTGCACACAGGCCAGCGCCATCCAGGGGCCTGGCCTTGCGCCAGCGGCCAAATCGTCGGCGCAAATGGTGCAGTCGGGGGCGTAGCCGCGCTGAGCGGCGAGCACCATGAGGCGGTTCATCACCTCGCGCGGGTAGCCCGTGGTCGATCCAATCTTGAGGCCTTGGCGGCGTAAATCCTGCACCAGTTCCAAAGCGCCAGGAATCAAGTCGCTGTGAGCGCCCACACGCTCGACCTGCAGCGGAATGAAAGTTTCGTAAATGTGGCGCACCTCGTCTTCAGACATGGATTGTCCAAATTGCTTCGTCCAGCGTGGACCCACATCGGGGTCTTGACCCAAGGCTTCGATGTGCTGCCACTTGCCCAAGCCCATGGGCCTGCGGGCTTCCTCCAAACTCAGCTCAAAGCCATAGGCTTGCTCAAAGGCGTCGACAAAAATTTGGGTGGGGGCAAAAGAGCCAAAGTCCACCATGGTGCCGGCCCAATCAAAAATAATGGCTTCCAGCTGAGCTTGTGGTGTGGGGATGGAGGTCATAAAGAACTACAAAAAAAGTACGATCTGCGCTCAGCGAACACGCCAAGCTTGGGTGGATTTTCTCAACTGATGGGTCAGCAAACTGTGGATCAATTTCACGGCCGCAGAGGTGACCACGATGACCACGGCCATGGCCGCAGCGGCGGCGGTGAAACCCGCTTCGTCCATGTGGATGATGGACACTGCGGCCAGCTTGGTCTCGGAGCCGTACAAAAAGATCACCGCTGACACAGTGGTCATGGCGTTGACGAAGAAATAGATGCTGATGTCGAGTACCGCAGGCAAGCAAACCGGCACAGTGACACGCCGGAACATGCGGCCCACAGAAACCTTGAGCGAGGCCGACACCGATTCAAATTCGCTGTCCAGTTGTTTGAGCGCGGTGGTGGCGGTGATGTGGCTCACCGTGTAGAAGTGCGCTACCGAGTTCACCACCAAAATGGCCATGGTGCCGTAAATGAAGACCAGCGGGTTGCCCGGCGCATTGAAAAAGAAAATATAGGACAAGCCCAACACCAACCCCGGTACGGCCATGGATAACATGGCCATCAGGTGGGTGGCGTTGCGCAAGCCAACAAAGCCGCGTGTTTTTTCCAGCACAAACGCACCGGTGAACACGATCAGCGTGCCGACCACCGCGGTCCACGCAGCCATGTAAAGCGAGTTGAAATAGGCTTTCCAGCCTTCGCTGTCAAAGTTCGAGAACTCGTAGTTGGCCAACGTCAGGTTCAGGTTGTAGGGCCAACGCGTGACCAAAGAGGCCCACACCGCCATGCCCAAGATCACCAACATCGTGCCCGCCACCAGCGCACAAAATACCCACAGCGCCCAGTCGCGTGGGGCATGGCGCACCGGCACCAAGGGTACCGAGCGGCCACTGAGCAGGGCCACTTGGCGGCGCTGCACCCAGCGGTCAGCCGCAAAAGCCAAGACAGCAGGCAGCAGCAAAACAAAACCCACCACCGCGCCCATCGAGAAGTTTTGCTGGCCAATCACTTGTTTGAAGATGTCGGTGGCCAGTACGTTGAAACGCCCACCGATCACCTTGGCAATGCCGAAGTCGGTGATGGCCAAGGTGAAGACCACAAAACCTGCGCTGATCAAGCCGTACTTGCTGCCCGGCAAAGTCACGGTGAGGAAGGTGCGCAGGGGCGAAGCGCCCAAGACTTTGGCCGCTTCGTAGTGCCGGGCATCGGCCATGCTCAGGGCCACCAGCAAAATCATCAAAGCGTGCGGAAAGCAATAAAAGACTTGCGAGATCACGATGCCCAAAGGGCCGTAGATGCTCCCACCCATGAGCCAGCTGTTGAGCAAGCCTTGGTTGCCGAACAAATAAATCAAAGAAATGGCGGGCAACAAAGATGGGGCCAAGATCGGGATCAAGGCCAGGGCCTTGAACACACTTTTGCCCCGCATGGCGCTGCGCGTCAAGGCGTAGGCATACACATAGGCCAAACACAGCGTGATGAGGGCCACCACGCTAGAGACCCACAAACTGTTCCACAAAGAATCGGTGAGTGCGGGCGTCTCAACATAGCGAGCGTAGTTGTCCAACCCAACCCAAGCGCCATCGGCATCTTCAAAGCTCTTGATCAACAGGGTGCCCAAAGGCAAGACCAAGGTCACCAACAGCCACAGCCCCAAGAGCAGCACACCCAAGCGCATCCAAACGCCATCGCTGTCCAGCCGCCAACCATTCACCCGCATCAGAGCGCTCCAGTGCTGTGGCCAAATACCTGCATCCGCTCGGCGGGCAGGTCGACAAATACGTGACGTTGGGTATCCAAACCCATGTTCAGCGCTTGGGCACTGGGCACATCCGCCACCAAGCACTGGCCGTTTTGGGGCAAACGCACCCGAACGCGGCAAAAGGCGCCCAAAAACTCCAGGTCTTGCACCTGCGCTTCGCAGCGGTTGCTGCCTGGCTCGTCCGGCTTCGCGTTGTCGTGCAAGACGATGTCTTCGGGTCTGAGGGCCAGGGTCACGGTTTCACCCAAGCTAAGGGCGGAGGATCGATCGCAGGACAACTCCATGCCGTGCCAATTGAATCGACCGGGCGACACCCATTGCGCCTGCAAGGGGTTGGTCTTGCCCACAAAGTCGGCCACGAAGGCGCTGCGGGGCTGCTGGTAAATGGCTTGTGGCGTGCCCACTTGTTCAATACCGCCTTGGTTCATGACCACGATGCGATCGGCCAAGCTCAGCGCCTCCTCTTGGTCATGGGTGACCATGATGGTGGTCACACCCAAACGTTGGTGTAACTGGCGAAGCTCGGTGCGCAAGTGCGCCCGTACCCGAGCGTCCAAGGCGCTCAGGGGCTCGTCGAGCAACAACAATCCCGGCGATGTGGCCAAGGCGCGGGCCAAGGCCACGCGCTGCTGCATACCACCCGACAGCTGAGCGGGGTACTGACGATCCGAGGCCGACAAGCCCACCAACTCCAACAACTCATCGACACGCGCTTGGCGTTTGTCGCGCGGCCAGGCTTTGCCTTGCAGGCCATAACCCACGTTGTCGCGCACATTCAAATTGGGAAACAAGGCGTATGACTGAAACACAATACCGAAGTCGCGCTGCGATGGCGGCAAGCCAGAAATGTCGCGCCCCATTTGCACGATGGTACCGCCGTCTTGCTGCTCCAGTCCGGCGATGATACGCAGCAAAGTGGTTTTGCCGCAGCCCGACGGACCCAAGAAACAGACGAATTCACCGGGCTCGATGCTGAGCGACACATCGCGCAAAGCCCAGAAATCACCGAAGCGTTTGTTGACTTGACGAACGTCCAAATACGGACTGGCTGATTTGTTCACCATCGTGTTCCCATGCAAAAAAAGGGGGCGCTGATCCAGCGCCCCCGTGAGCGATCCAGGGCGGCGTTCAGCGCCGCACCGCGATCACTTCGGAGCAGACTTGCCGTCGTAGCGCTTGGACCACTCGGCCAAGATGCGGGCACGCTCAGCGCCCATCTTGGACAAATCCAAATTGATCATGGCGCTGTCAGCGCTTGGGGGGTAGTTCGGTGGGCTGGGGTTCATGCCGGGATAACCCACGATGGCGTAGTATTTACCGTACAACTCATAGGCCTGCTTGGTGACCGCGAAGTCGGCCAACTTTTGTGCAGCCGCCAGGTGCTTGGTGCCCTTGACAATGGCCGTGGCCTCCATGTCCCAAGGTGCGCCTTCTTTACCCAAAATGATGTCGATGGGTGCGCCAGCGGTTTTTTCGCGTGCGCCGCGCATATCAAAACCAATGCCAATCACGCGCTCGCCCTTGGCTGCTTGCACGCAAGGGGCAGAGCCAGAGTGGGTGTAAACGGCCACGTTCTGGTGCAGCTTGTCCATGTATTCCCAGCCGCCTTTTTCGCCCATCAACTGCAACCAGGCGTAAACCGCTTGGTAGCCGGTGCCCGACGAGGCGGGGTTGGGCATGACGATGGCGTCTTTGTAGACCGGCTTGATCAAATCGGCCCAAGAAGTGGGCTTGGGCATGTTCTTTTTGCCACCTTCAATCGTGTTGTAGCACATGACCGCCAACCAAGCGTCCATGCCAGTCCAAGTGGTGGGATTCTTGCTGCTGCGGAATTTGGGCTTGACTTGGTCAACGCCCTTGGGGCTGTAGGCGTGCAAGAGGTTCATGGAGTCGAACAAGGCGATGCTTGATGCGCCCAGACCCCAGATCACGTCGGCGCGGGGGTTGTCTTTTTCAGCCAAGATGCGAGCCGTCATGATGCCGGTGGAGTCGCGCACCCAAGC
>CAMDCY010000082.1 GCA_945890705.1 Hydrogenophaga intermedia
GCACCGGCAAAGCCCAGCAGGGCCGCCAGCAGGTGGCGACGCGTGAGGCGTTTGCCCGGCAACAACCACGGCGCCAACACGACCATGCCCAAGGGCCAGAGGTAGTTGATCAAATTGGCGGGCACGGGGGGTGCGTTGCGCAAGGCAATGAACAGCAAAAAGTGAAAACCAAACAGGCCGTAGACGCCCACCGCCAGTGTGCTGGCGGGCACGCGCCACTGGCGCCAATCCCAACCCGACAGTGGCAAGGCGATCAGGCTGCCGATGAGCAGCGCAATGCCCGTGAGCAAAAACGGTGGGACGTGAGACAGCGAGACGCCCAGCGCGGCCAGGCTGGCCCACAGTGCAATCGCGCCCAAGGCGAGCAGGTTGGCGGGCACGTTCAGGCTTTGTCGGCCAAGACCTGGTGGGCTTGTTGGTCGGCGTGGTAGCTCGAACGCACCATGGCACCCACGGCCGCGTGGCTGAAGCCCATCTCGTAGGCCTGCGCTTCGAACATCTTGAAGGTGTCGGGGTGCACGTAGCGGCGCACGGGCAGGTGGTGGCCGCTGGGCGCGAGGTATTGGCCGAGGGTCAACATGTCGATGCCGTGCGCGCGCATGTCGCGCATGGTGGCCAGGATTTCTTCGTCGGTCTCGCCCAAGCCCACCATCAATCCGCTCTTGGTGGGGATGTTCGGAAACAGGGCTTTGAACTTCTTGAGCAGGTTCAACGAGAACTGGTAGTCCGAGCCCGGGCGCGCTTCCTTGTACAAGCGGGGCACGGTTTCCAAGTTGTGGTTCATCACATCGGGTGGCGCGGCCTTGAGGATCTCCAAGGCGCGGTCGTCGCGACCACGGAAGTCGGGCACCAGCACTTCGATTTGCGTGTGTGGCGAGAGCGCGCGGGTTTTTTGGATGCACGCCACAAAGTGGCCGGCACCACCGTCGCGCAAGTCGTCGCGGTCCACGCTGGTGATGACCACGTATTGCAGCTTGAGTTGGGCGATGGTCTTGGCCAAGTTGTCCGGCTCATCCACGTCCAGCGGATCGGGGCGGCCGTGGCCGACGTCACAAAACGGGCAGCGGCGCGTGCACTTGTCGCCCATGATCATGAAGGTGGCCGTGCCTTTGCCAAAGCACTCGCCGATGTTGGGGCAGCTGGCCTCTTCACACACCGTGACCAACTTGTTGCTGCGCAAAATGTCTTTGATTTCGTAGAATCGCGTGCTCGGCGAGCCCGCTTTGACGCGAATCCAGTCGGGCTTTTTCAGCGTTTCGGCCGGTACGATTTTGATCGGGATGCGCGAGGTCTTGGCTTGGCTTTTTTGTTTGGCCGTGGCGTCGTAAGGCTGGTCGGTGGTGCTCATGTGCTGTGCCTGCGTGGGGGTTACCGAAACATCAGGGGGCGAGGGTGATGCTGAGCTGTTGGCTCAGTACCGACGCGACCTCGTCCCAAGCGGCGTTCACCCCGATTGTAGAAAGGTCCACGGTCTGCAAGCCCCGATAACCACAGGGGTTGATGCGTTCGAAGGGTGATAGGTCCATCGCCACGTTGAGCGACAGGCCGTGGTAAGTGCAGTGGCGGCTGACTTTGATGCCCAGCGCGGCGATCTTGCCTAAGCCGGTGAAGTCGGGTTCGGGTGGCGGGCTGCCGGGCTCGCGCCGCTGGGGGCGTTGCGCCAACATGCTGTGACCAAACGGGTCGTTCATGCGCACGTAAATGCCCGGTGCGCCATTCACGCGGTGGCCGGTGACGTCCCAGTGGCGCAGGGTGCGGATGATGGATTCTTCAAGTTTGTAGACGTACTCTTTGACAAAGTAGCCCGCGCGCTTGAGGTCAATGAGCGGGTAGGCCACGACTTGTCCGGGGCCGTGGTAGGTCACTTGACCGCCGCGGTTGGTGGCGAGCACAGGGATGTCGCCCGGGGCGAGCAGGTGGTCCAGTTGGCCCGCCAAACCTTGCGTGAACACCGGTGGGTGTTCACAAATCCAGAGGGCGTCGGGGGTGCGTTCGTCGCGCTGGGCCGTGAAGTCGGACATGGCCTGCGCGGTGGTGGCGCAATCCACCACCCCCCAGTCGCGGATCTGCAAGGCGCTCACAACACGTACTTCACCATCGGGTGGGTGGTGTAGGTGCGGTAGACCTCGTCGAGCTGTTCGCGGTGATGAACGTGGATCGACACGGTCAAGCCCATGTAGTTGCCCGCGCGGCTGGGACGCTGCTCCAAATGGACCTCGGGGTCAAAACTGGCCTCGAAGGCTTGCGCGATGCGGGTCATGGCCGCCACAAATTCGGCCGAGTTGCTGCCCATGACCTTGATGGGAAAGCGGCAGGGGTACTCAATCAGGGATTGCTCAGGCGGGATGTCGTGCGAACGGGTCATGAAGCAATTATCGGTTGGGTGCTTGACTTTTGATCCGGGTTTCTACGTATAATCACAGACTTTGCTGCATGCATCGGTCGGATAAAACGTTGTAACTTGGCTGTAATTTGAGATGGACACAATCCCTCACCCGGCGCGCAAGCCCGATAACAGCCCTGAAAACCCGTGGATCGTTGACGCCGTGTGTGCAAATGGGGCAGAAGAAGAGAATTTCAAGCCATTGACGCGCGAAGAAGCAAGGCAGTGGCGTAGCTCGCAACCGGCTTTGTCCTTGCGCTGGCTTTTGATGTGGCAGGTTTTGTCTGCCCTGGTTTTGGCGGTTTTGGCAGCATGGCTGACGTCGGATCCTGTGGTGGTAAAGTCGGTTTTGTATGGTGCGGCAGCGGTGTTGTTGCCTTCCGCCTTGATGGCCTGGGGAGTGACGTCCAGCGCGATGGCCCGTCAGGTGTCGGGAGAGGCGAAGGCCTCGTTGGTGAATTTTTTTGTGTGGGAAGGCATCAAGTTGATGCTGGTGTTGATCCTGTTGGGGTTGGCGCCGGTGGTAATGGATGCAGTGAACTGGCTGGCTCTGGTGGCTGGCTTGGTGGTGGTTCTTAAGGTGTTTGGTTGGGTTCTGTATGTTCAAACCAAACGTCGTCGTTGATTTATAAATTGGTGTAACAGACATGGCAGCTGAAGGTGCAACTCTCACCGCGGGTGATTACATTCGCCACCACCTTGTTCATTTGACGAACAAGGATCAAGAATCCATTGTTGACTTCTCCGTCATCAATGTGGATTCGATTGTGGTCAGCGTCGTCTTGGGCTTGTTGATGTGCTTCGTCCTGTGGTCGGCGGCCCGCAAAGCCAGCGCTGGTGTCCCGGGTCGGTTTCAGGCGGCGGTAGAACTGATGGTTGAAATGGTCGAGGCTCAGGCCAAAGGCGTGATTCACAACGCCAACAGCCGCAAATTGATCGCTCCTTTGGCGTTGACGGTGTTTGTCTGGATTTTCTTGATGAACTTCATGGACATGGTCCCCGTGGATTTGTTGCCCCAAATTTGGCACAGCGCTGGTCCGGCCATGGGCTTTAAGGATTACTTGCGCGTGGTGCCCACCGCCGACTTGTCGACTACCCTGGGGCTTTCTGTCTCTGTCCTTCTGCTTTGCTTGTTCTACAACATCAAGATCAAAGGTTTGGGCGGCTGGGCGCACGAATTGGTGTCGGCGCCCTTCGGCACCAGCAAAAACCCCTTCTGGGCGTTGATTTTGGGTGTGATCAACTTCTTCATGCAAATGATCGAGTTCGTGGCGAAGACCGTTTCGCACGGCATGCGGTTGTTTGGCAACATGTTTGCGGGTGAACTGGTGTTCATGCTGATTGCGTTGCTGGGTGGATTTGCTGCCTTGTCCATCAGCGGTGGCGTGTTCTTCGTCGGGCACTTGATCGCCGGCACGGTGTGGACCCTTTTCCACATCTTGGTGATCACCTTGCAGGCGTTTATTTTCATGATGCTGACCTTGATTTATCTGGGTCAAGCGCATGATGCGCACTGAATACGCGTCTTAACCCGCGTACTGTGTTTATGTTTCGTTCCCTTTCTTTTTAACTTTCGTACTCAAAGGAGTCATCATGGAAAACATTCTGGGTCTCGTCGCACTGGCTTGCGGTCTTATCGTTGGTTTGGGCGCAATCGGCGCTTCGATCGGTATCGGCTTGATGGGTGGCAAGTTCTTGGAGGCTTCGGCTCGTCAGCCTGAGTTGATGAACGACCTGCAAGCCAAAATGTTCATTTTGGCTGGTCTGATCGATGCGGCTTTCCTGATCGGCGTGGCCATTGCCCTGCTGTTCGCGTTCGCCAACCCCTTCACGCTGTAATTGGGTTTGCTGCACCACGCGGGTGCGTGGTGAGTGGGTCGGTGGCACAAATCGCCGAGCTGTTTTCAGCACCCTCGTTGCAGCAGTTGAGTCAACACTCTTGTTATCAGACAGAAAGGCGTTGCGATGAATATCAATGCAACCCTGTTCGCGCAAGCCATCGTTTTTGCGATCTTGGTTTGGTTCACGATGAATTTCGTGTGGCCTCCCATCGCCAAAGCCTTGGATGAGCGCGCTCAGAAAATCACCGAAGGTCTGGCTGCTGCAGAAATGGCCAAAACCGAACTGGCCGTGGCCAACAAGCGTGTCGAGGAAGAGTTGAGCCAAGCGCGCAACGAATCCGCCACCCGCCTGGCCGATGCCGAACGTCGCGCCTTAACCGTGATAGAAGAAGCCAAGGCGCGAGCTTCGATGGAAGCCGCCAAGATTGTGGCCAACGCCGAACAAGAAGCCGCACAGCAAATCGTCAAAGCCCGCGAGGCCTTGCGCGAAGAAGTGGCTGCCTTGGCCGTCAAGGGTGCCGAGCAAATCCTCAAGCGAGAAGTCAACGCCGGTGTTCACGCCGACTTGCTCAATCGCCTGAAGACCGAACTCTGATCCCCCGTCAGGAATAGACCCACCATGGCCGAACTCGCCACCATTGCACGTCCCTACGCCGAAGCGCTTTTCCAAGCCGCCAAGGCCGACGCACCCGCCACCGCGGCGTGGCTCGAAGAGCTCGCTGCGATCGCTGCCAACGACCAACTGCGCCAGTTTGCCGACAACCCCAAAGCGACCGTCGACCAAGTGTTCGACACCGTCACGGGCGTGGCCAAGGCCAAACTGTCCGAACAAGGGCGCCAGTTTTTGCGCCTCGTCATTGAAAACGGTCGATTGGCTGCTGTGCCCGAAATTGCCCGACAGTTCAACGTCCTGAAAAACGCCCAAGCCGGCAGCTTCGATGCTGTGGTGCAAAGCGCGTTTGACATGGATGCTGCGGCTTTGTCTGGTTTGTCCGGTGTTTTGGAAAAGCGTTTTGGACGCAAGCTCAACCTGCGCGTTGAGGTGCAGCCCGAACTCATTGGTGGTGTTCGTGTGGTGGTGGGCGATGAAGTGCTCGACACCTCGATCAAAGCCCGTCTTGAACAAATGAAAGTGGCCTTGACCGCTTAAGCGCGGCCCAAGCCCCTTAGCGTCTACAGCGTCACAACTTACGAAAGAAGGAAAGAGCCATGCAACTCAATCCAGCCGAAATTTCCGAATTGATCAAGTCGCGCATCGAAGGCCTTAGCGCTTCGAGCAATGTGCGCAACCAAGGCACCGTCGTGTCCGTGACCGACGGTATCGTTCGCGTCCACGGCTTGTCCGATGTGATGCAGGGCGAAATGTTGGAATTCCCCGCCAACAAAGACGGCGTGCCGTCTTTTGGCTTGGCCCTGAACCTCGAGCGCGACTCCGTCGGCTGCGTGATTTTGGGTGAGTACGAACACATCTCCGAAGGCGAAACCGTCAAGTGCACGGGCCGCATTTTGGAAGTGCCCGTGGGTCCTGAACTGATTGGCCGCGTGGTCAACGCCTTGGGTCAGCCCATCGACGGCAAAGGCCCCATCAACGCCAAGATGACCGACGTGATCGAAAAAGTCGCTCCCGGTGTGATCGCCCGTAAATCGGTGGACCAGCCTGTGCAAACCGGCCTGAAGTCGATCGACTCCATGGTGCCTGTTGGCCGTGGCCAGCGCGAGTTGATCATTGGCGACCGCCAGACCGGTAAAACCGCTGTCGCGATCGACGCCATCATCAACCAAAAAGGTCAGAACATGACCTGCGTGTACGTCGCGATTGGCCAAAAAGCCTCGTCGATCAAAAACGTGGTGCGTGCTCTGGAGCAAGCTGGTGCGATGGACTACACCATCGTCGTGGCCGCTTCGGCTTCTGAATCCGCTGCGATGCAGTACCTCTCGGCCTACTCCGGCTGCACGATGGGCGAGTACTTCCGCGACCGCGGCCAAGATGCCCTGATCGTGTACGACGACCTGTCCAAGCAAGCCGTGGCTTACCGCCAAGTGTCTTTGTTGCTGCGTCGCCCACCAGGCCGCGAAGCCTACCCTGGCGACGTGTTCTATCTCCACAGCCGCTTGCTCGAGCGCGCCGCCCGCGTGAACGCCGACTACGTCGAAGCCTTCACCAAAGGCGCCGTCAAAGGCAAGACCGGTTCCTTGACCGCACTGCCCATCATCGAAACCCAAGCGGGTGACGTGTCGGCTTTCGTGCCCACCAACGTGATCTCGATCACCGACGGTCAGATCTTCTTGGAAACCAGCTTGTTCAACGCCGGTATCCGCCCCGCCATCAACGCCGGTATCTCGGTGTCGCGCGTCGGTGGTGCTGCTCAGACCAAACTGATCAAGAACCTCTCCGGTGGTATCCGTACCGACTTGGCCCAGTACCGCGAATTGGCTGCGTTCGCGCAGTTCGCTTCCGACCTGGACGAAGCCACCCGCAAGCAACTCGACCGCGGTGCCCGCGTGACCGAATTGCTCAAGCAAGCTCAGTACAGCCCCCAGTCGATCGGTTTGATGGCGTCCACGCTGTTTGCCGTGAACAAGGGTTACATGGACGACATCGACGTCAAGAAGATTTTGTCCTTTGAAGCCGGTATGCACGACTTCCTCAAGCAAAAGCACGCCGCTTTGTTGACCAAGCTCGAAACCGACAAGGCCATGGACAAGGACGCTGAAGCTCAGCTCGCCGCCGCCATCGCCGACTTCAAGAAAACCGGCACGTACTGAACCGGCCCATTGACCCGATAAAGGAGCAGCAATGGCAGCAGGTAAGGAAATTCGCGGCAAGATCAAATCGGTGGAAAACACCAAGAAGATCACCAAAGCCATGGAAATGGTCGCCGCTTCCAAAATGCGCAAAGCGCAGGACCGGATGCGCGCAACCCGCCCGTACAGCGAAAAAGTGCGCCAGATTGTGGGCAACCTCAGCCTGGCCAACCCCGAGTACAGCCACCC
>CAMDCY010000083.1 GCA_945890705.1 Hydrogenophaga intermedia
CACACAGGACGCATGCGAGCGGCGGACCACCAGTTTCAGCAGCCCTTGGCGGTGGCGGTGATGGACCGTAAGGGAGCACCTGGCGTGATGTTCGATGTTGAGGGTTCGGGTTACGGTTTTCGTGTGATCCGTCAGATCCCTGCCGCCCAGGCCGAGATGCCCCACCGCTGCGAGATGCGCCGGCCCTGATTCCGCGTGCGCGGGTCCTCTTTGTGGTTATAATGCTGAGTTACCACTCGTTGAGAGCGGTGAATCACGTTCGTTGCGGCATTGGGCTGCGTCGAACGCACGTTAACGAAAGAAATCAGATGATTGCTCAATCCATCAAGGCCGAAGTTGTTGCCGCCAATGCGCGTGCACCGAAAGACACCGGCAGCCCAGAAGTCCAAGTCGCTTTGTTGACCGCTCGCATCAACGAGTTGACCCCCCACTTCAAAACCCACGCCAAAGATCACCATGGCCGTCGCGGCTTGCTGCGCATGGTCAGCCGTCGCCGTAAATTGCTCGACTACCTCAAGGACAAAGACGCAGACCGTTACGTCGCCTTGATCGCCAAATTGGGTCTGCGCAAGTAATCTTGCACGGACCATGATGTGCACAACGCCTGAGTTGGTTCGCTGGCTCAGGCGTTTTGCGCTTTTTTTAACCCCAAACCCGATACAACAGAGCGAAGCTGTGTCATTCCAAAACGGTTGTGCCCGAGGGCCAGCGGCTTTGGAATGGCATCGTGTTCTGGGTTGATGGTGGGGGGATTCAGCGGACATTCCGCCAACCACGCCGCATCGACTTGTGTTTCGAGCGGTCACTCAGGAGTACAACATGAGCCTATTCAATAAAGTCACCAAGACCTTCCAATGGGGCGACCACTCGGTCACCATGGAAACCGGCGAAATCGCTCGCCAATCCACCGGCGCTGTTCTGGTGGACATCGAAGGCACTGTGGTGCTGGCCACCGTTGTCGCCAAGACCGACGTCAAAGCCGGTCAAGATTTCTTCCCGTTGACGGTGGACTACACCGAAAAATCCTACGCCGCTGGCAAGATCCCTGGCAGCTTCTTTAAGCGCGAAGGTCGCCCCAGCGAGTTGGAAACCCTGACTTGCCGCTTGATCGACCGCCCGATCCGCCCCTTGTTTCCTGAAGGCTTCTTCAACGAAGTTCAGGTCATCGTGCACGTGGTCAGCTTGAACCCCGAAGTCCAAGCCGATATCGCGTCCATGATCGCCACCAGCGCCGCTTTGTCGATCAGCGGCATCCCATTCAATGGCCCCATTGGTGCGGCCCGCGTGGGTTTCATCAACGGCCAGTACGTGCTCAACCCCGGTCAAACCCAGCTCAAAGACAGCAAGCTCGATTTGGTCGTGGCCGGTACCCAAGCCGCTGTGTTGATGGTCGAGTCCGAAGCCGACCAACTCAGCGAAGAAGTCATGCTCGGCGCCGTGGTGTTCGGTCATGAGCAAGGCAACATCGCCGTGGCCGCCATCAACGAATTTGTTCGTGAAGCCGGCAAGCCCGAGTGGAACTGGCAAGCACCGGCCAAGAACGAGCCTTTAATCGCCAAGGTCGACGCCTTGGGTAAAGCCAAACTCGAAGCCGCTTACCAAATCCGCAACAAACAAGCCCGCACCCAGGCTTGCCGCGAAGCTTACGCTGCCGTGATGGAAGGCCTCAAGGCCGACGGTGTGACGTTCGACAGCGTGGAAGTGGAAGGCCTGTTGTTCAACATCGAAGCCGCCATCGTGCGCGGTCAGATCTTGTCCGGTGAGCCCCGCATCGACGGTCGCGACACCCGCACTGTGCGCCCCATCGAAATCCGCAACGGCGTGCTGCCCCGCACCCACGGCTCGGCCTTGTTCACCCGTGGTGAAACCCAAGCTTTGGTGGTCGCCACTTTGGGCACCGACCGCGACGCTCAGCGCATCGACGCGCTGGCCGGCGAGTTCGAAGACCGCTTCATGCTGCACTACAACATGCCTCCCTTCGCCACTGGCGAAGCCGGCCGTTTTGGCACGCCCAAGCGCCGCGAAATCGGCCACGGCCGTTTGGCCAAGCGCGCGCTGATCGCCGCTTTGCCGAGCAAAGAAGACTTCCCCTACACCATGCGTGTGGTTTCTGAAATCACCGAATCCAACGGTTCTTCGTCCATGGCCTCGGTCTGCGGCGGCTGCCTGGCTTTGATGGACGCCGGTGTGCCGATGAAAGCCCACGTGGCCGGCATCGCCATGGGCCTGATCAAAGAAGGCAACCGCTTTGCGGTGTTGACCGACATCTTGGGTGACGAAGATCACTTGGGCGACATGGACTTCAAAGTGGCCGGTACCACCAACGGTATTTCCGCTTTGCAGATGGACATCAAGATCCAAGGCATCACCAAAGAAATCATGCAAGTCGCGTTGGCCCAAGCCAAAGAAGCGCGCATGCACATCTTGGGTGTGATGCAGTCGGCCATGAGCCATGCCAACACCGAAGTCTCCGATTTCGCCCCCAAGCTCTTCACCATGAAGATCAACCCCGAGAAGATTCGTGACGTGATCGGCAAGGGCGGCGCGGTCATCCGCGCGCTGACCGAAGAAACCGGTTGCCAGATCAATATCGAAGAAGACGGCACGATCACCATCGCCGCCACCGACGGTGCCAAGGCCGAAATCGCCAAAAAGCGCATCGAAGAGATCACCGCCGAAGTCGAAATCGGCAAGGTCTACGAAGGCCCTGTCACCAAGATTTTGGACTTTGGTGCCCTGATCAACCTGCTGCCCGGAAAAGACGGTCTGCTGCACATCAGCCAGATCGCCCACGAGCGTGTTGAGCGCGTGACCGACTACCTGAGCGAAGGCCAGATCGTCAAAGTCAAGGTGCTTGAGACCGACGAAAAAGGCCGCGTGAAGTTGTCCATGAAGGCTTTGCTCGACCGCGCACCCGCGGCCGACGCTGAGCAACAAGGCTGATCCTTTGCGGTCCCCTGCCATGAACAAGCTCATCGTTGGCAATTGGAAGATGAACGGCGGCATGGCCTCGAACGAGGTTTTGCTCGGCTCCATCGTGGACGGCCTCTTCAGCGTGTCACACGCCCAGCTGGCGGTGTGTGTGCCCGCGCCGTATCTGGCGCAGGTGCAGACCCGTTTGCAGGGCTCGGCTTTGGCTTGGGGTTCGCAAGACGTGTCGGCGCACGAGCAGGGAGCTTTCACCGGTGAGGTGTCGGCCCACATGCTCAAAGACTTCGCTTGTCGCTACGCCATCGTCGGTCATTCGGAGCGACGCCAGTACCACGGTGAGACCGATGAGGTGGTCGCGACCAAGGCGCAACGCGCCTTGGCTTCGGGCATCACGCCGATCGTGTGCGTGGGCGAAACCTTGGCTGAGCGCGAAGCTGGACAGACCGAAGCGGTGGTCAAACGCCAGTTGGCCGCGGTGATCCACGCCGTGGGTCACTGCACCAGCGAACTGGTGGTGGCCTATGAGCCCGTGTGGGCCATCGGCACGGGCTTGACCGCCACGCCTGAGCAGGCGCAGCAGGTGCATGCGGTCTTGCGTGCGCAGCTGATGGCCGCTAGCCAGAAGGCCAACCGCGTGCACATTTTGTACGGTGGCAGCATGAACGCGGCCAATGCCGCATCTTTGCTGGCTCAAGCAGATATCGATGGGGGCCTCATTGGGGGTGCCTCCCTCAAACCCGCCGATTTTTTGAGCATCGCCCAGTCGGCGAAGGCTTGAGTTTTATGACCTGGAGCAAACGTCCATGAACGTGATTTTGACCATTGTGTTGGCCGTGCAAATGTTGTCGGCCTTGGCCATGATTGGCCTGATCTTGATGCAACACGGCAAAGGTGCCGACGCCGGCGCAGCCTTCGGTGGCGGTGGCGGCGGTTCGGCCAGTTTGTTTGGTGCCTCGGGCAGTGCGAACTTTTTGTCGCGCTCGACCGCGGTGCTCGCCACTCTGTTTTTGGCTAGCACCTTGGCTTTGGCGTATTTCGGTAATTTGCGCGCAGCCCCCAGCAGTGGCGGCAGCGTGCTCGAGGGCACCACTGTGCCCGCCGCGCAAGAGATCCCTGGCGCCTCGACCGTGGCACCTGCAGCGGCGCCCGCGGCACCGGCCGGTCAGCAAGTGCCTGGCAACTGACGCATTGAAAAACCCATCCCGTCAGGAAACAGGCGGTGATTCAGGGTAAACTTGGAGGTTGCACACATGACTGTTATCCCTCTGGATGTGGTGCAGCAATCAGACAAGCCGACGTGGTGAAATTGGTAGACACGCTATCTTGAGGGGGTAGTGGCGAAAGCTGTGCGAGTTCGAGTCTCGCCGTCGGCACCAATCTTTGGGCAGGAGTCAAAAGCCGCTGCCAATGGAAGCAACCAAGATGAGTCTCGAACAATACCTCCCCGTGCTCTTGTTTATTTTGGTGGGTATTGCTGTTGGCATCATCCCGCAGGTTTTGGGTTATGTGTTGGGTCCCAACAAGCCCGACGAAGCCAAAAATTCCCCCTACGAATGCGGCTTCGAGGCCTTCGAAGACGCCAGGATGAAGTTCGATGTGCGCTACTACTTGGTCGCCATCCTGTTCATCCTCTTTGATTTGGAAATCGCTTTCCTCATTCCATGGGCCGTGGCCTTTGGCGACATTGGCCTGACCGGTTTTCTGGCCGGCGTGGTTTTCTTGACCATCTTGGTCGTGGGCTTTGCCTACGAATGGAAAAAAGGCGCCCTGGACTGGGAATGAGTCTTTCGCGCCCCTGTATGAATCTGCACACACACTTCGGAGTGGCTCATGATTGAAGGTGTATTCAAAGAAGGTTTCGTCACCACCAGCTATGACTCGGTGGTGAACTGGGCCAAGACCGGCTCGCTGTGGCCCATGACGTTTGGTTTGGCCTGCTGTGCCGTCGAAATGATGCACGCAGCCACGGCACGTTACGACTTGGGTCGTTTTGGCGCCGAGGTGTTCCGTGCCAGCCCGCGCCAGTCCGACCTGATGATCGTCGCCGGCACCCTGTGCAACAAAATGGCCCCGGCCTTGCGCAAGGTCTACGACCAAATGGCCGAACCCCGTTGGGTCTTGTCCATGGGCTCGTGTGCCAACGGCGGTGGTTATTACCACTACAGCTATTCCGTGGTGCGCGGCTGCGACCGCATCGTGCCCGTGGACGTGTACGTGCCCGGTTGCCCGCCCACGGCCGAAGCGCTGATCTACGGGATCATGCAGCTGCAGCAAAAAATCCGCCGCACCAACACCATCGCTCGGGCTTGAGGCCGGCGCTCTTCCTCACGATCTGGACCACAAAGAACGCCCATGACCGAGTTTGCCGTATCCCCCGAATCGTTGATGCACACCGTGAACGAGCGATTGTCCTCGTTGGGTGTCCGTTTGTTCATCGCCCGCGACGCCATGGTCACCGTGGAGGTGCCCGCTGAGCACTACGCCGCGGCCATGCGCACCTTGTACGAAGACCCCGCTTGTGCTTTTGAGCAGTTGGTGGACCTCTGTGGTTTGGACTACTCCGACTACGCTGATCGCGTCAACGAAGGCCCCCGCTACGGCGTGGTCGTACACCTCTTGTCGGTGAGCCTGAACCAACGCGTGCGCGTCAAGGTGCTGTGCCCCAACGACGACTTCCCGGTCTTGCCCTCGATGAGCCAGCGTTGGGCCTCGGCCAACTGGTTTGAGCGCGAAGCCTTCGATTTGTTCGGCATCGTCTTTGATGGCCATACCGACCTGCGCCGCATCCTGACCGACTACGGCTTCATCGGTCACCCCTTCCGCAAGGACTTCCCCTTGTCCGGTCACGTGGAGATGCGCTACGACGCCGAGCGTCAACGCGTGGTCTACGAGCCGGTGAGCATCGAGCCCCGTGAAATCACGCCTCGCATCATCCGCGAAGACAACTACGGAGGCCTGAACTGACATGGCCGAAATCAAGAACTACACCCTGAACTTTGGTCCTCAGCACCCGGCTGCGCACGGCGTGCTGCGCTTGGTGCTGGAGCTCGACGGCGAGGTCGTGCAACGCGCTGATCCGCACATCGGCCTCTTGCACCGCGCCACCGAAAAGCTCGCCGAGCACAAGACCTACATCCAGTCGCTGCCCTACATGGACCGCTTGGACTATGTGTCCATGATGAGTAACGAGCACGCTTACTGCTTGGCCATCGAGAAGCTCTTGGGCATCGATGTGCCGATCCGCGCCCAATACATCCGCGTGATGTTCAGCGAAATCACCCGCTTGCTCAACCACCTGATGTGGCTGGGCTCGCACGGCAACGATTGCGGCAGCTCGACCATCCTGATCTACGCTTTCCGCGAACGCGAAGACCTCTTCGACATGTACGAAGCGGTGTCCGGTGCGCGCATGCACGCGGCCTACTTCCGCCCCGGCGGTGTGTACCGCGACCTGCCCGACAGCATGCCGCAGTACACGGTGAGCAAAATCCGCAACGCCAAAGCCATGGCGCGCATGAACGAGAACCGCCAAGGCTCTTTGCTGGATTTCATCGACAACTTCACCCAGCGCTTCCCCAAGCTGCTCGAGGAATACCACACGCTGCTCACCGACAACCGCATCTGGAAACAGCGCACGGTCGGTATCGGCGTGGTCACGCCCGAGCGCGCGCTCAACCTGGGCATGACCGGCCCCATGCTGCGCGGCTCCGGTGTGGCTTGGGACTTGCGCAAAAAGCAGCCTTACGAGGTCTACGACCGTTTGGACTTCGACATCCCGGTGGGCAAAACCGGCGACTCCTACGACCGTTACTTGGTGCGCATGGAAGAGATGAAGCAGTCCAACCACATCATCAAACAATGTGTGGATTGGTTGCGCGTCAACCCCGGCCCGGTCATCACCGAGAACCGCAAGGTGGCGCCACCATCGCGCGAAGGCATGAAGTCGAGCATGGAAGACCTCATCCACCACTTCAAGCTCTTCACCGAAGGCTTCCACGTGCCCGAAGGTGAAGCCTATGCGGCGGTGGAGCACCCCAAGGGCGAGTTCGGTATTTACTTGGTCAGCGACGGCGCCAACAAGCCTTACCGACTCAAGATCCGCGCCCCCGGCTTTGCCCACTTGTCCACTCTGGACGAGCTGGCTCGCGGCCACATGTTGGCCGACGCGGTGGCCATCATCGGCACCATGGACATCGTTTTTGGAGAGATTGATCGATGATCACCTCGACCCCCAACACCCCCGTTGCCGCCTTGTCGGC
>CAMDCY010000084.1 GCA_945890705.1 Hydrogenophaga intermedia
GTGCGCTTCGTCGGCGAAGCGGTAGGCCTGGCGCACTTGGTCGATGTCGCTGCCGCTGAGGTAATCGAGCCGCTCCAACAGGCCCGCAAAGCTGGCCGCGGCCGCGCTGTCGGCGGCCGGCAAGGGCACGTCGGCCGGTGGCGGCTTGGGGGCTCTGGGCTTAGGCGAAGCGGTCAACATGCCTGTACTTTAGCGCGAGTTCGAGGCAAATGCACTGGAATGGGGCAAAGGGCTTGGGTTTTGGACGAAAAAAAACACCACAGCGGTGGTGTTTTTTGTGGCGAGGACAGGGCCCGCAAAATCAGAGGGGCACTTTTTTCAGCATTTCCAAGCCGATTTTGCCTTCAGCGATTTCGCGCAGCGCGGTCACGCCCGATTTGTTTTTGCTCTCGATCTTGGGGGCATGGCCTTGGTTGAGCATGCGGGCACGGTACGTGGCGGCCAACACCAACTGGAAACGGTTGGGGATTTGATCCAGACAATCTTCGACGGTGATGCGTGCCATGTGGGCTCCAGTAAACGGTGGGATCAGAGAATGTTGAGTGTGCGAAACGTGTCGCTGCGGGCCATCAGCTGGGATGAGAACTTCAGCCGCTGGGAATGAACCACGGCTTTGAGGTCAAACAAAGCCCGTTCAAACAACTCATTGATTATAACGAAGTCGAATTCCTTGGCGTGGGCGGTTTCCAGGGCCGCGTTCTTCATGCGCAGGTCTATCACCTCGGGGGTGTCTTCGGCGCGGCGCTCCAAGCGAGAGCGCAGCTCTTCCCAGCTCGGGGGGAGGATGAAGATCAGCACGGCGTTGGGGAAGATGCGTTTGATTTGGATGGCGCCTTGGAAGTCGATTTCCAGCACCACATCCGCGCCTTGCGCCATGCGCTGCTCGATCGAGGCGCGCGAGGTGCCGTAGCGGTTGCCGTGCACAGAGGCCCATTCCAAGAACGCGTCTTGCAAGACCATCTGGTCAAAGGTTTCGTTGCTCACGAAGTAGTACTCGCGGCCGTGCACCTCTTGGCCGCGCGGTGATCGGGTGGTGTGCGAGACCGAGGGCACCACGCGTGCGTCGAGCTCCATCAAGGCCTTGACCAAACTCGACTTGCCTGCGCCACTGGGGGCGGCCACCACAAACAGGTTTCCTGGGTATTGCATGGTTTATTCGATGTTTTGTACTTGTTCGCGCATTTGCTCGACCAACACCTTCATGTCGACCGATATGCGGGTGAGTTCCAAGCTGGACGATTTGGAGCCCAAGGTGTTGGCTTCGCGGTGCAGCTCTTGGATCAAAAAGTCCAAGCGCTTGCCGATGTCGCCGCCTTTGGCCAGCAGGCGGTCGATTTCGCTCAGGTGGGCGTCCAATCGGGTGATCTCTTCGGCCACATCGATGCGGATGGCAAAGGCGGTGGCTTCGTTCAGGGCGCGGTCTTGGGCGGCCTCGCTGCCCACACTGCCGGCGTTGCCCATGGCCTCGTTCCAGCGGTCCAAAAAGCGCTGGCGCTGTTGGGCCACGAGCTGAGGGATTAGCGGTTGCGCCTCTTGCGCGAGCTGGCGCAGCTGGCGGCTGTGGTCCAAAAGCATGGTGGCCAGGCGTTGGCCTTCGCGCTCGCGGGCCTTCATCAAGGCGGCCAAGGCTTGGTCGGCCAAGCCCAAGAGCTCGTCGTGGCCATCGGTCACGGCCACGCTTTGGCGGCGCGTGAGTTGCAAGACCTCGGCCACGCTGAGCGCGGCGGCTTGGGGCAGCCAGGCTTGGATGCCGTCTTGCAGACTCAGTAGCTTTTGCAGCTCGGCGGCGGCGGGGGCTTGCAGTTCGCCTTCGCCTCGGCCTTCGATCCAGACCCGCATTTCTACTTTGCCGCGCTTCAAGCGCGCCGTGGTGCGTTCCCGCAGCGCCGGCTCACTGCCGCGCAGCTCTTCGGGGAGCTTAAAAGTGAGGTCCAAAAACCGGCTGTTGACCGAGCGAATTTCCAACCCGATTCGGGTGGTCGGGGCCGCGGTGGCGTAGCCGGTCATGCTGTAAACTGCCATTGGACTGATGTCCCATTCAAAAGCGTTCCAAAACAGGGCGTTTCGGATTGTCAGCTTGAATTATCGCAAAGCGGCCAGCGCCGCCGACGCCAGCCCCACCCTCGGCCCGATTTCCCCCACCGTTTGAGCCCACGCATGACCACTTCCACCCGCCCCGACGGCCGCTTGCCCAGCGCCCTGCGCCCCGTCACCATCACCCGCCAATACACCATGCACGCCGAGGGTTCGGTGCTGATTGAGTTTGGGAATACCAAAGTTTTGTGCACCGCGTCGGTCGAAGAGCGCGTGCCCCCGCACAAGCGCGGCAGCGGCGAAGGCTGGGTCACGGCCGAGTACGGCATGTTGCCGCGCGCCACCCACACCCGCAGCGACCGCGAAGCCGCCAAAGGCAAGCAAAGCGGCCGCACGCAAGAAATCCAGCGCCTGATCGGGCGCTCGCTGCGCGCCGTGTTCGACCTCAAGGCCTTGGGCGAGCGCACCATTTCTTTGGACTGCGATGTGATCCAAGCCGATGGCGGCACCCGCACGGCCAGCATCACCGGTGCCTTTGTGGCTGCGCACGACGCCGTGGCCGGCTTGTTGGCCGCGGGCACCATCAAGGCCACGCCCATAAAAGACCACGTGGCCGCCATTTCGGTGGGCATCTTGAACGGCACGCCCTTGCTCGATTTGGAATACGTCGAAGACTCGGCCTGCGACACCGACATGAACGTGGTCATGACCGGCGCGGGCCACTTCGTGGAAGTGCAGGGCACGGCCGAAGGCGCGGCCTTCAGCCGCCAAGAAATGAACGAGCTGTTGGCCTTGGCCGAAGCCGGCATTGCCGATTTGGTGCAAGCGCAGCGCCGCGCCTTGGGTTTGGCATGAAGCTGGTGCTGGCCTCGAACAACGCCGGCAAGCTCGCCGAGCTGCAGGTCTTGCTCGCGCCCTTGGGCGTGGAGCTGGTGCTGCAGTCTTCGCTGGGCGTGCCCGAAGCGCCCGAGCCGCACAAAACCTTCATTGAGAACGCCCTGGCCAAGGCCCGCAACGCCGCGGCGCACACCGGCTTGCCGGCGCTGGCCGACGACGCGGGCCTGTGCGTGGACGCCTTCGGTGGCCTACCCGGTGTGGACACGGCGTATTACTGCACCCAATTCGGCTACCCCAAAAGCGACGACAACAACGTGCGCGCCTTGATGGAGCAAATGCAAGGCCAGAGTAACCGCCGAGCCGCTTTGGTCAGTACCTTGGTGGCGGTGCGCAGCGCCGACGACCCCGAGCCCTTGGTGGCCAGCGGCCGCGCCGCGGGCCTGATCACCGAGCAACCCATCGGCGACGGGGGCTTTGGCTTTGACCCCGTGTTGATGCTGCCCGACCTGTGCCAAACCTTTGCCCAGCTCAGCAGCGAGCACAAAAACCAACGCAGCCACCGCGGCCAAGCCGCGCGCCAGATGGTCGCGCTCATCCGCGAGCGTTGGCTCAGCGCATGACCTCGGCCGCCACTCCCGAGCCGCACTGGAGCGACGTGCGCCACTGGATGCGCCCGGGCACGCTCAGCCTGCCGAGCTTGCCGCCGCTCTCGCTCTACATCCACCTGCCGTGGTGCATCAAAAAATGCCCCTACTGCGATTTCAATTCGCACGAATGGAGCGCCACCAGCCAGCCCGGTCAAGCCCTGCCCGAGCAGGCCTACCTCGACGCTTTGCGCGCCGACCTCACGTCCGCCTTGCCCCTGATTTGGGGTCGCACGGTGCACAGTGTTTTCATTGGCGGCGGCACGCCGAGTTTGTTTTCACCCGAAGCGATTGACCGCTTACTCAGCGATGTGCGCGCCTTGGTGCGCCTCACGCCTGACGCCGAAATCACCCTCGAGGCCAACCCCGGCACCTTCGAGGTGGACCGCTTCCGTGCCTTTGCGCAGGCTGGCATCACGCGCTTGTCGATCGGTGTGCAAAGTTTCAACGACGCGCACCTCAAGGCCTTGGGCCGCGTGCACGACCGCGCCCAGGCCTTGGCCGCGGTGAACGAGGCGGCAAAGTCGTTTGACACCTTCAACCTCGACATCATGTACGCCTTGCCCGGCCAAAGCATGGCCGATTGCGACACCGACATCCGCACCGCCTTGGGCTTTGCGCCGCCGCACATCTCGATCTACCACCTCACGCTTGAGCCCAACACCTACTTCGCCAAATTCCCGCCGGTCTTGCCCGCGGACGACGATGCCTACGCCATGCTCGACCGCATCACCGAGCGCACGGCCGAGGCCGGTTTGTCGCGCTACGAGGTCTCGGCCTATGCGCGCGATGGCCACCGTTGCTGGCACAACCTGAATTACTGGGGCTTTGGCGACTACTTGGGCATTGGCGCTGGCGCGCACAGCAAACTGAGCTTCGCCCACCGCGTCATGCGCCAAGTGCGCTTGCGCGAGCCGCGCCTGTACCAAAACGCGGCCATGGCGGGGGACGCCGTGGCCAGCACCGAGACGGTCTTACGCAAAGACCTGCCCTTTGAGTACATGCTCAACGCCTTGCGTTTGCGCGAAGGTTTTTCGCTGCAAGACTTCTGCGAGCGCACGGGCTTGCCCCTGTCGAGCATCAATGCCGCGCTACAGACCGCACAAGACAAGGGCTGGTTGCTGGTTGAAGGTGGTCGGGTGGTGCCGACCGAGCGCGGGTTTGATTTTTTGAGCGACGTGCAGTCGCTGTTTTTGGTGGACTAAAGTCAGTCCGCTAAAAATGAATCAGGCTAGCGAACAAATAAATCTTTGTTTGCAGTCAAGCCTCTTGGTTCACAAGATACGCAGTTCTGTATCTGCTCTACTTCTCTAGTAAATTTTGATAAGTGTGTGAAAAAGTCAGCCGGTGAAAATTTTGGTTGATAAGAAATCCACAGCGAAATAAATCCAGATACCAACGCCGCTGCGAAGCTGGTGCCTAAGCCGCGGTCCGAGGCGTTGGCGCGCTCTTGGCCCCAGATGTCTTGGTCAAAGGTGGCTACGCGCAGTTTTTGGGCGGGTGCCAAGCCGGGACGGGCTTCGCTGCCGCCGGGGGCGTAAATGGTGGTGCGGGGGTCCAGGGCCGAGTAATCGGCGATGCGGTTGTCCGAGTCCACCGCGCCCACCGAAATGACACCTTGGCAGTTAGCAGGTTCGTTCAGGGTTTTGTGGAAGTTGTTGCCTGCGGCGGCTACCACAAACACGTTGCGCTGGGTGAGTTTGTTGATCATGGCCTGCAACTCGGGGCCGCAGGCGGTGCCACCGCCGGCCAAGCTCAGGTTGATGATGCGGGCAGGGTGTGGGTTGACGGGCGTGCCGGGCACGGGCAGTCCAGCGGCCCAGGCCATTGCGTCGAGCAAGTCGGCGCGGGTCATGCCGCAAGCGCCCATGGTGCGGATGGGCAAGATGCGTGCTTCGGGGTTGACACCCACTACGCCAGATTGACCATTGCCGGCAATGACGCTGGCCACCTCAGTACCGTGGGTGCGTTGCGCAGCGGTGAAGGTGTTGTTGCCACAGCGGGCATTGCGCGCGTCGGGCGTGGCGTCGGCCGAACGGGCGCCACGCAGGTTGCGAGCGCCAGAGAGCATGTCGTAGCCGGGTAGCACTTGATGGCCCAAGCTGGGGTGGTTGGGCATGATACCGCTGTCGATGACGGCCACCACCACCGGGTGAGGGCCGGGCTGGATTTGGGCCGTCTGGATTGCCGAGTTAGCGTTATTTGCCAAATGCCATGGAATCTCAGAGGCTGGCAAGCAGAATGGCGCAAAAAATCCAAAAGTTAGAACGCCTAATTTGCTTGCGTAAAAAATCTTGCTAAGGGCCATACGAGCGTGAAAAAGCAAAATGTGTCACAAGCGTAAGCGACATGCCGTCAGCCAAGTTTTGGCGGAGACTGTGAGATTCGAACTCACGGACCCTTGCGAGTCGGCAGTTTTCAAGACTGCTGGTTTAAACCGCTCACCCAAGTCTCCGGTGCGGGTTGCAACACCAAGTATTCTAACGCGATGAGAGACAATGTCAGTCAGCTTCTTATGACCACCTCCATCTCCGATCCCCGCCAGTTGTTGCGCCATTTGTTCGACGTGGCTGTGACCCGCGCTTTGCCAGCCCACACCTTGGCCGCGCACCTGCCGCCCGTGCCCAAAGGCCGCACCGTGGTGATCGGCGCGGGCAAAGCCGCTGGGGCCATGGCCCACGCGGTGGAGGCGCTGTGGCCCGCCGACGCGCCGCTCTTGGGTGTGGTCGTGACCCGCTACGACCACACGCCGCCCAGGCCCGAGGGTTTGGCCCCGCGCATCGAGATCTTGGAGGCGGCCCACCCCGTGCCGGATGCGGCCGGTGTGGCCGCGGGCGAACGCATCATGGCCAGCGTGGCCAACTTGAGCGCCGATGATTTGGTGCTCTGCCTGATCTCGGGTGGCGGCTCGGCCTTGCTCACCGCCCCGGCCGACGGCCTGAGCTTGGCCGACAAGCAGCACGTGAACCAACAGCTCTTGGCCCGCGGCGCGAACATCCTCGAGATGAACACGCTGCGCAAACACCTCTCGCGCATCAAAGGTGGGCGCTTGGCCGCGGCCTGTTCGCCCGCGCGCGTGCTCACGCTGACCATCAGCGACGTGCCTGGCGACGACGTGAGCGTCATCGCCAGCGGCCCGACCGTGCCCGACGCCAGCACCTGCGCGCAGGCGTGGGAGATCGTGCAGCGCTACCGCATCGACTTGCCTGAGCCCGTGCGCCAAGCTTTGATGAGCGGTGCGCTGGAGACGCCCAAGCCCGGCGATGCCCGTTTCACCGGTCACGAAGTGCGCCTGATCGCCACCCCCCAGGAAAGCCTCTTGTCGGCGGCCGAGGCGGCGCGAGCCATGGGCTTGAACGCGTATGTGTTGAGCGACGAGATCGAGGGTGAGTCGCGCGTGGTGGGGCAGGTGCACGCCGCACTGGCGCGCTCCACCGCCATGGGCCGCAGTCCCTTCACCGCACCGTGTGTGATTTTGAGTGGCGGCGAAACCACCGTGACGCTGCAGCCCCGCACCGAAGGCCAAGCCAAAGGGCGCGGCGGGCGGGCCGGCGAGTTTTGCATGGGCTTGGCACAAGGCCTGGCCGGTCATGGGCGCATCTGGGCCTTGGCGGCCGACACCGACGGTATCGACGGCGT
>CAMDCY010000085.1 GCA_945890705.1 Hydrogenophaga intermedia
CTGCCCGAATTCCACGGCACGACCTTTGTCAAACAAGCCCTGATCGAGCACGCGCCCGACACCAGCGTCTTGAGCCGCCCCGTCACGCCCGAGGCCTTGGCCACGCAGGCTGCGCCGCTGTGGCGTTTCTTGGACGCGCTGCACCCGAACCTGTGGCGCGGTGGCAAGCAGTTCCCCAACAACGCCGCGGCCATGACCCAAATGATGGCCGATGGTGAGCTCTTGGCCTCGATCACCTTCAACCCCAACACCGCCGCCAACGAGATCGCCGCCAAGCGCCTGCCCGCATCGGTGAGCAGCTGGCAATTCGCCAAAGGCACGATCGGCAACACGCACTTCGTGGCCATCCCTTTCAACGCGCCGAGCAAAGCCGGTGCGCAGGTCGTGGCGAATTTTTTGTTGTCGCCGCTGGCGCAAGCGCGCAAGGCCGACATCGATGTGTGGGGCGACCCCACGGTGCTCGACACCGCCCGCCTGCCCGCGACCGAACGCGCGCGTTTCCAATCGGCGCTGCGCCCTGGCCAACTGCGCCAAAGCGCACCGACCCTGCCCGAGCCGCACGCGTCTTGGGTCGAAGCGATTGAGAAAGAGTGGACTCGCCGCTACGGCGCGTGAAGCGCCACCTCGGCCCGCTGGCCTTGGCCGCCGCCGTCGGCTTGCCGCTGTTCGCGGCGCTGTGGGCGGCGGTGCACGCCACGCTCGACGCCCAAGCCTGGGCCGCGCTGTGGCAAGACCCGCTCACGCAGCGCGCTTGGGGCATGACCCTGTGGACCGGCTTGGCCTCGACGGCCTTGGCGTGGTTCACCGTGGCGCACGCCTTGGCGCACGGTTTTGTTCGGCGGCAGTTGGCGCAGGCCCTGCGCTGGGTGCCGGCGTGGCTGGCCACACCGCACGCGGCCATGGCCATCGGTTTGGTGTTGTGGCTCTCGCCCAGCGGCTGGGCGCTGCGCCTGGTCTCGCCGGGCCTCACCGGTTTTGAATCGCCGCCGCCGTGGTTCACCACCCAAGACCCTTGGGGCTTGGGCCTGATCTTGGCGCTGTGGCTCAAAGAGGTGCCGTTTTTGTTGTGGGTCGCAGCCACGCAGTTGCAACGCGAAGACCTGCGCCGTCGCTGGCAAGCCGAACTGGCGCTGGCACAAACCTTGGGCCACGCGCCCGCCACCGCGTTTGCGCAGGTCGTCTGGCCCGATCTGGCGCTGCGTTTGCGCTGGCCCGCGCTGGCGGTGTTGGCCTATGGCCTGACGGTGGTCGACATGGCGTTGATCATCGGCCCGGCCGCGCCACCGACCCTGTCGGTGCTCGCCTGGCAATGGTTGGGCGACGCCGACACCGCCATCCAAGCGCAAGGCGTGGCCGCCGCCGCGCTCTTGACCGCCAGCGTGGGCGTGCTGGCCGGCTTGAGCGGGCAACGGGTGGTGCAGCAAGCCCTTTGGGTGCGCGCCACTGGGGCGTGGATCTCGCTGTCGCTCGGCGCTTCGCTGCGTTGGGGGGTGGGTTTGGGTGGCGTTGGGGTGCTGGCCTACATCGCCGTGTGGTGGGCTTTGCTGGTGGGCAGTGTGTCGGGCGTGTGGCCCTTCCCCGACCTGTGGCCCAGTCTGTGGACGGGCGCGGCCTGGGCCTCGGTGTGGGCCAGTGCGCCAACGGTGTTCCACACCGTGGGCATGGCCGTGACCGCGAGCAGCCTGTGTGTGGTGTGGGCGCTGGCCTGGTCCGAATGGGCGCCCCGGCGTTGGCAAACCTGGGCGCAGCCCGCGCTGCTCTTGCCCATGGTCTTGCCCAGCGTGTGGTGGGTCGTGGGCTTGTACAGCGTGGCCTTGCAATGGCTCTTGGAAGGCCAGTGGTGGGGCGTGGTGGGCGCACACACCCTCATGGTCTTGCCCTATGTGTGGTTGGCTTGGGCACCGGCGGTGCACGCGGTCGACCCGCGCCAAGCCGCGGTGGTGGCCAGCTTGGGCCACGGCCCTTGGGTGCACCGCTGGCGCGTGAAGTGGCCGCTGCTCAAACGCGCTTTGGCGTCGGCGTGGGCGGTGGGCTTTGCGGTCAGCGTGGCGCAATACCTGCCCACGCTGTTCGTGGGCGCGGGGCATTGGGCCACCGTCACCACCGAAGCCGTGACCTTGGCCTCGGGCGGGCAACGCTCGCTCATGAGCGCATACGCTGCGCTGCAAATGGTTTTGCCTTGGATCGCGTTTGCGGTGGCCAGTTGGTTGGGTCGCCCGCGACGATTTGAGAAGATGAACATTCAGAGAGGCAGCACATGAACACCGGACTGCAGATCGACATCGAACGCTTGGGCCCTGAGGCCGCGCCGCTGCTGCGCGATCGGCATTGGCAGGTGCCGCCCGGCGAGATCCTGACGCTGATGGGCCCCAGCGGCTGCGGCAAAAGCTCGGTTCTCGCCGCCATGGCTGGCACCTTGGACCACTTGGCCGAGGGCTTGAGCCCGCTGGCCTTTGTGGGCCGTGTGCGGCTCAATGGCCGCGACATCGGCCATACCCCCACCCACCAACGCGGTGTGGGCTTGGTGTTCCAAGACGCGCTGCTGTTCGCGCACATGACGGTGGCCGAAAACCTCTTGTTCGCCGTGCCGCAGCACGTGCCGCTGGCCGAGCGCCAAGCGCGGGTGCAACAGGCTTTGCACGAAGCCGAGCTCAGCGGCTTGGGCGAGCGCGACCCGTCCACGCTCTCGGGCGGTCAACGCGCCCGCGTGGCGCTCATGCGCGCCCTCTTGGCCGAACCGCAAGCCTTGCTCTTGGACGAGCCGTTTTCCAAACTCGACGCCGCGTTGCGCCAGCAACTGCGGCCTTGGGTGTTTGCGCACCTGCGCCAACGCGCCATTCCCGTGGTGCTGGTGACCCACGACCGCGAAGACATCGCCGACGCGAGTCGGGTCGTGCAACTGGAGAGCCCCCATGTTTGACCGCCGCGCCCAAGCGCTCTTGCGCCCCGCGCTGAACGCCGCCGCGCGCGGCTTGGTGCGCGCCGGCATCAGCGCCGACGCGCTCACCTGGCTGGGCTTTGCCATCGGCATCGCCGCCGCGCTGGCCATCGCGTGGCAGGCTTTTGTGATGGGCTTGATCTTGTTGTTGGTCTCGCGTTTGCTCGACGGTTTGGATGGCAGCGTGGCACGCCTGACGCAGCCCACCGACGCCGGCGGCTTCTTGGACATCGCGCTGGACTTTTTGTTTTACGCCTCCATTCCCCTAGGCTTTGCCGTGGCCGACCCCACGAACAACGCCCTGCCCGCGGCCGTGCTCTTGGCCAGCTTCATCGGCACCGGCAGCAGCTTCTTAGCCTTCGCCGCACTCGCCGAAAAACGCGGCCTGACGGACACCGCCCTGCCAGGCAAAAGCTTTTACTTCCTGGGCGGCCTGACCGAAGCCACCGAAACCATCGCGGTCTTCGCCGCCATGTGCATCTGGCCGGAATATTTTTCGGTGTTGGCTTATGGGTTTGCTGCTTTGTGCGCCATCACCACCGCCATGCGGGTTTGGTGGGGGTATCGGCGTTTGATGTAACTTTTTCCAGCTCGGTCACGAATAAACCCATGAGCACCGTTTAAGGTTCATGCACCGGCCGGCACATCGGCTTTTGGAGTTTTCTCATGCGTACCCGTCAATTACTGGTTTTGCTGTTGGTGGCTTTGGCCATCGGCGCTTTTGTCGCCTTGGATGTGGGCCGTTTCCTCAGCTTTGAGCAACTCAAGGCCAGTCAAGCCAGCTTTGCCGAGTTGCACGCCGCACAACCGCTGACGGTGGCGGCGGTGTATTTCTTGATTTACGTGGCCGCCACAGCCCTGTCCTTTCCTGGCGCGACCATCATCACCTTGGCCGGCGGCGCGATCTTTGGCTTGTGGCAAGGCCTGTTGATCGTGTCGTTTGCATCCACCATCGGCGCCACCTTGGCGTTTGTGGCCTCGCGTTTTGTGTTGCGCGACTGGGTCGAGGCCAAATTCGGCAAACGCTTGGCCGACATCAACGCGGGCGTGGACAAAGAAGGCGCGTTTTACCTCTTCACCTTGCGCCTGATACCGGTCGTACCCTACTTCGTGATCAACCTGCTCATGGGTCTGACGCGCATGAAAACCTGGACCTTTTTCTGGGTCAGCCAAGTGGGCATGCTGACCGGTACCGCGGTGTTCGTGAACGCCGGCACGCAATTGGCGCAACTGGATTCCTTGCAAGGCATCTTGAGCCCCGCGCTCTTGGGCAGCTTTGTGTTGCTGGGTGTGTTCCCGCTGATCGCTCGCCGCATTGTGGCCGCGGCGCAAAAGCGCAAGGTCTACGCCCGTTGGGCCGATCAGCGCCCCAAGACCTTTGACCGCAACCTGATCGTCATCGGCGGTGGCGCCGGTGGTTTGGTCAGCGCCTACATCGCCGCGGCCGTCAAGGCCAAGGTGACGCTGATCGAGGCCCACAAAATGGGTGGCGACTGCTTGAACTACGGCTGTGTGCCCAGCAAAGCACTGATCAAAAGCGCCAAGCTCGCCCACCAAATGCGCCACGCCTCGAACTACGGCTTGACCGACGCCACGCCCAGCTTCAACTTCAAAGCGGTGATGCAGCGCGTGCACGACGTCATCAAAGCCATCGAGCTGCACGACAGCATCGAGCGCTACACCGGTTTGGGTGTGGAGGTGTTGCAGGGTTACGGCAAGCTGGTCAACCCTTGGACGGTGGAGATTGCCCTGAATGGCGGTGGCAATGGACCGGATGGGACGCCCAAGGTCGTGCGCCTGACCGCCCGCGCCATCGTGATCGCCGCCGGCGCCCGCCCCTTTGTGCCACCCCTGCCCGGCTTGGACGAGGTGGGTTATGTCACCAGCGACACGCTGTGGGACGAATTCGCCAAGCTCGACAGCGCACCGAAGCGCTTGGTGGTGCTGGGCGGCGGCCCCATCGGCAGCGAGCTGGCACAGAGCTTTGCGCGGCTGGGTTCACACGTCACCCAAGTGGAAATGGGCGAGCGCATCATGGTGCGCGAAGACGCCGAGGTGAGCGAACTGGCCAAGGCCTCGCTGCAAGCCGAAGGCGTGGACGTGCTCACCAGCCACCAAGCGCTGCGCTGCGAACTCGTCAATGGCGGAAAAACCTTGGTGGTGGAACACAACGGCGTTGAAAAACGCATCGTGTTCGACCAACTGCTGTGCGCCGTGGGCCGCGTGGCGCGCCTGCAGGGTTATGGCTTGGAAGACCTGGGCATTCCCACCCACCGCACGGTCGAGACCAACGAATACCTGCAAACCATTTACCCCAACATCTACGCCGCCGGCGACGTGGCCGGGCCGTTCCAGTTCACCCACACCGCCGCACACCAAGCTTGGTACGCCGCCGTGAACGCGCTGTTTGGCGAGTGGAAGCTGTTCAAGGCCGACTACTCGGTCATCCCGTGGGCGACCTTCATCGACCCCGAGGTGGCGCGTGTGGGCTTGAACGAACAAGAGGCCAAAGAGAAGAACATCCCGTATGAGGTGACGAAGTACGGCATCGACGACCTCGACCGCGCCATTGCGGACAGCGAAGCACACGGCTTTGTGAAGGTGCTGACCGTGCCGGGCAAAGACAAAATTTTGGGCGTGACCATCGTCGGCACCCACGCCGGTGATTTGCTCGCCGAGTTTGTGCTGGCCATGAAACACGGCCTGGGCCTGAACAAGATCTTGGTCACCATCCACACCTACCCCACGCTGGCCGAGTCCAACAAATACGTGGCCGGTGAATGGAAGCGGGCCCATGCGCCACAGCGCTTGCTGGCTTGGGTGAAGAAGTACCACGACTACAAACGCGGAGCCTGAGCATGTCACGTCACATCACCGCATGGGCTGCTGGGATCTTGGCCTTGAGCGCCCACGCCACATCGCCCCTGCCTTTGTCAGGACCGCTGTTGCCCCTGACCAGCCAACACAGCGCCAACACCCCAGGCTGGCGCTTTGTGGGCTTGCCCAACAAACCCGACGTCAGCGCCACGCGTTTTGAACTGGGGCAGGTCGAGGGTGTGGCCGGTGTGCAAATGCGCACCGACCAGTCCTATGGCACTTGGGCGCACGACTGGCGCGGCACCGCAGGCACGCTGCAATGGCGCTGGCGTCTGGACCAAGCCTTGAGCGGCGGCCAGCGGCCTGCCGACTTGCGGCGCAAAGACGGTGATGACGCAGCGCTCAAAGTGTGTGTGATGTTCGACCATCCGCTCGATCGCGTGCCCTTTGGCGAACGCACGCTGCTGCGCGTGGCGCGTTCGGTCACGGGCGAAAACCTGCCCGCAGCCACCGTGTGTTACCTATGGGACCCGCTGCAAGCCCAAAACACCACCGCCGCCAACCCCTACAGCCGCCGCGTGCGCTACGTGGTGGTGCAAGGCACCGGTGCACCGACCCAACGCTGGCTGAGTGAATCCCGTGACGTGGCCCAAGACTTTTTGAAGCTCTTTGGCGACGAACTGCCCGCGGGCAGCACGCGAACGGGGGTGCCCCCCGTCACGGCCGTGGTCATCGGTGCCGACAGCGACAACACCCAAGCGCGCAGCAGCGGCTGGGTGGCGCAAGTTCAGTGGCGCTGAAATATGCGACGGCTTCGCTTCGGCCAACCAACTTAGCTTTAGCTTCAGCTTGGCTTGTGCATAGCCGCTTCAAACAAGGGATCTTCTAACCACTGAGCCAACCACGCCTGCACCGCCGGGAGTGGTTGTGTGGACCACCACAGCGGGTCGGTGGCGGCGAATTGACGCACAAACGGGAAGATGCCGATGTCGGCGGCGCACGGTGTGTCGCCGCCTAGCTGCGGAGCGTCTCGCAAGCGGGCCTCCAAAGGCGACAACAACAGCGACACGGCTTGTTGGCGGTGCCACTCGCGGTCTTGCGCGTCGTCAAAACGTTCGGGGTATTTGGTGCGGTCCAAGTGGTGTTTGAATGGGCCATCACAGGCCTCTAGCAAATACCGGTTGGCGGGGGTTTGTGCGCGCG
>CAMDCY010000086.1 GCA_945890705.1 Hydrogenophaga intermedia
ACGCTGACCTGGTGCTGTGCCAGCACCTTGGCCACGCGGTAGAGCAGGCCGACTTGGTCGCTGGTCGAGATGCTCAGCAGCCATTTTTGCGCGCCTTCGTCGGGTTGCATTGACACTCGCGGCGCGATCGGGAAACTTTTCACGCGACGCGAGACGCGGCCCTTGCTGGGCGTGGGTAGAGCTTGCGGTTGGGCGATGGCTTGGGTCAGGCCCGACTCCACCATGTTGAGCCAGTCTCGGTAGTGGCCTTCTTGGTGGGTGGCGATGACTTGGAAAGAGTCGATCGCATAACCGTTCAACGCCGTGTGCACCTTGGCGTCCAAGATGTTGAAGCCGGTTTGGTCGAAGTAACCACAGATGCGGGCAAAGAGGTCGGCTTGATCGGGCGCATAGACCAAGACCTGCATGCCTTCGCCAGCCAATGAGACGCGCGCCCGCACCGTCACACCCAAAGGTTTGCCATCTTGTTTGGCCAGCGACAACAGCCGCGAGAGCTGGCGGGTGTGCCATGCAATGTCGTTGGCGTCGTGGCGCATGAAGTAGCTCACGTCCAGGGTGTCCCACAAGGGCTTGTGCGCTTCAAAGGGTTGAGCGTGCAGGGCTATCAGGCTCAGCGCTTCGCGCTTACGGCTTTGCACCACGGTGTCGGGGTCGGGCGCGTGACCGCCCAGGGTGTGCAGCGTGGTGCGATAAAGATCTTCCAGCAGTTTGCCTTTCCAGGCGTTCCAGACCTTTGGACTGGTGCCTCGGATGTCGGCCACGGTGAGCAAGTACAAGGCCGTGAGGTGGTGCTCGTTGCCGACGCGCTTGGCAAAGGCGCGGATGACATCGGGGTCGCTGATGTCTTGCTTTTGCGCAATGTGGCTCATGGTCAGGTGCTCGCTGACCAAAAACTCGATCAGCTCGGCATCGGCGGCGTTCACGCCGTGTTCGCGACAGAACTTGCGCACCTCTTGTCGACCCAGCTGGGAATGGTCGCCACCACGACCTTTGGCGATGTCGTGGAACAGCGCGGCCGCGTACAACACCCAAGGTTTGTCCCAGCCGGCGGCCAGCTGCGAGCAAAACGGGTACTCATGTGCGTGCTCGGCCATGAAAAAACGGCGCGCGTTGCGCAAGACCATGAGGATGTGCTGATCGACCGTGTAGACGTGGAACAGGTCGTGCTGCATTTGGCCGACGATGCGGCGAAACACCCACAAATAGCGACCCAGCACCGAGGTCTGGTTCATCAGGCGCAGCGCGTGCGTGATGCCTTGGGGTTGCTGCAAGATCGCCATGAAGGTGGCGCGGTTGACCGGGTCACAGCGAAACGCCGCGTCCATGACGGGGCGGGCGTTGTAGAGCGCACGCAGCGTGCGCGCTGACAAACCTTTGATGCCCACGGTTTGTTGGTAGAGCAAAAAGGTCTCAAGAATGGCGTGGGGCTGCTCAGTGTAGAGCTGGTCGTGGGCCACTTCGAGCATGCCGCGGTTGTCGAAGAAGCGCTCGTTGATGGGGCGCATCGGCACGACGTTCATGTGGTCGTCGTGCAAACGCGCTTCAATGTTGAGCAACAGGATTTGGTTGAGCTGGGTCACGGCCTTGGCGGCCCAGTAGTAGCGTTTCATCAGCGCTTCGCTGGCGCGGCGCATGCCGCGTGCGGTGGGGGCGTCTTCGCCAGGGCCTTGGGTGTTGAGGCCAAACGCTTGCGCCATGGCGTTTTGCAGGTCGAACACCAAGCGGTCTTCGCGCCGACCGCTGAGCTCGTGCAGGCGCGCGCGCATGAGTGAGAGCGTGGCCTCGTTGGCCTTGAGTTGGCGGGCTTCGAGCGGCGTGGCCAAGCCCTTGCGCACGAGGTCGTCCCAGCCCTGACCCAAACCCGCGGCTTTGGCCACCCACAAAATGATGTGCAGGTCGCGCAGCCCGCCGGGCGACTCTTTGCAATTGGGCTCCAGCGCGTAGGGTGTGTTCTCGAACTTTTGGTGGCGCTGTCGCATCTCCAGCGACTTGGCCACAAAAAAGGCCTTGGGGTCCATGGCCGCTTGCAAAGCTTGCTGCAGAACAGCCACGGCCTGTTTTGGGCCCGCTACCCATCGGCATTCCAGCAGGGCAGTTTGAACCGTCACATCGGCGCTGGACTCTTGCACACACTCATCGAGGGTGCGCACGCTTGAGCCGATGTCCAGACCCAAGTCCCAACAAGCACCGATGAATTGCTCCACGCTTTGGGCTTGATGCGAGGCGTTGGGCGTGGTGTTGGGCAAGAGCACCAAGACATCCACATCGGAGTGAGGAAATTGTTCGCCTCGGCCGTAACCGCCCACGGCGACCAAGGCGCAGTCCGGGGGCATGTCGCAGGCTTGCCAGAGTTGGCGCAGGGTCTCGTCGGTGTGTTGGGTGATCTGGCGCAACACCGACTTCACGCTGCGCTCCGAGTTGAGCGCACGCAGCTGCGCCAAGACATCGGCCTTGTTGGCGCGAACCTGTTCGCGCAGGGCGGACAGGTCGGGCTGGCCCATTAGGCGCTGACGGCGGCGGCGCGCACGAAGTCGGGGGTAGCGGGGCTGCCGGCCGACAAGGTGAGCACCTCGTAGCCGGTGGGAGTGACGAGCACCGTGTGCTCCCACTGGGCCGAGAGCGATCGATCTTTGGTGACGATGGTCCAACCATCACCCATTTCTTTGATGTCGCGCTTGCCGGCGTTGATCATGGGCTCGATGGTGAAGGTCATGCCTTCTTTGAGCACCTGCAAGGTGCCGGGGCGGCCGTAATGGAGTACTTGGGGGTCTTCGTGGAAGCGCTGACCGATACCGTGGCCACAGAACTCGCGCACGACGGTGAAGCCCA
Organism: Hydrogenophaga intermedia; assembly: GCA_945890705.1. Classification (GTDB taxonomy): domain Bacteria; phylum Pseudomonadota; class Gammaproteobacteria; order Burkholderiales; family Burkholderiaceae_C; genus Hydrogenophaga; species Hydrogenophaga miladensis. The sequence continues at coordinate 2,830 of CAMDCY010000086.1, forward strand.
GTCCCTCGGCAAAGGTTTGGATGGCGTGACCGATGTCGCCCAGCGTAGCGCCGGGTTTGACCACTTCAATGCCTTTCCACATGGCGTCGTAGGTCACCTCGCACAGGCGGCGCGCCTGCACCGAGGCGGCGGCCTCACCACCGACCATGAACATGCGGCTGGTGTCACCAAACCAACCGTCTTTGATCACGGTCACGTCGATGTTGACGATGTCGCCTTTTTTCAAAACCTTGTCGCCGGGAATGCCGTGGCACACCACGTGGTTGACCGAGGTGCACAGGTGGGCGGGGAAGGGCGGGTAACCGTTGGGCTGGTAGCCGATGGTGGCCGAGACCGTGCCTTGCTTGACCATGAACTCGGCCGCCAAACGGTCGATTTCACCCGTGGTGATGCCGGGCTGAACGAACGGCGTCAGGTAGTCCAGGACTTCGGAGGCCAATCGGCAGGCCACGCGCATGGCGGCGACGCCTGCTTCGTCTTTGTAGGTGGTGCTCATGGTTCGTATTATCCCACCGCAAGCCCCAAGGCGCAGGGCTTGGGCGGGTAAAATCCCCAGCTTTCCACCCAGTGACTGGGTCAACGCTCTCCCAGGCCTCCAACGTGTCCTTGCACCTGCGCTTTTTTGATGGCGGCAATGCCATCAGCGACTTCAAAGTCCAACAATGGCTGCCGCGTTTGACGGCGATTCACCCCAGCATCACCCGTATCAGCGCCCGTTTTGTGCACTTGGCGGGTTTCACCGATGCCCCCGATGCCCAGCTGCTTGACCGTTTGGGCCAGTTGCTGAACTACGGTGAACCCGTGTCGGCCGTGCACGCGGCCAAAGAGGTGGCCGGTGAGTGGTTGGTGGTGCCGCGTTTGGGCACCGTCTCGCCTTGGGCTTCTAAAGCCACCGACATCGCCCACAACTGCGGCCTGAGCGTCAAGCGCGTCGAGCGTTTGGTCGAGTACCGCGTGCAGTGCACCTCGGGCTGGCTGCGCAGCGCGTCCTTCAGCGAAGACCAGTGGCAGGCCATCGCGGCCATCTTGCACGACCGCATGACCGACAACGTCTTGCGCGAACGCAGCCAAGCGCAAGCCTTGTTCACCGAATTGCAAGCTGCGCCCATGGCCCAGGTGGACGTGCTCGGCGGCGGTCGAGACGCTTTGGTGCAAGCCAACCGCGACTGGGGCTTGGCCCTGGCCGACGACGAAATCGATTACCTGGTCAAAGCCTTTGTGGGCCTGCAGCGCAACCCCACCGACGTGGAATTGATGATGTTCGCGCAAGCCAACAGCGAGCACTGCCGCCACAAAATTTTCAACGCCCAATTCACCATCGACGGTGTGGCGCAAGACCACAGCCTCTTTGGCATGATCCGCCACACCCACCAAACCAGCCCACAGCACACGGTGGTGGCCTATTCGGACAACGCCTCCATCATGACGGGCCACACGGTCGAGCGTTTCGTGGCCCGCAGCCACGCGCAAGGCGCGGCCTACGGCAAAGAGACCGCGGTGCACCACGTGCTCATGAAGGTGGAGACCCACAACCACCCCACCGCCATTTCGCCGTACCCCGGTGCGTCCACCGGCGCGGGCGGTGAAATCCGCGACGAAGGCGCCACCGGCCGGGGCTCCAAGCCCAAGGCGGGCTTGACCGGTTTCACGGTCTCGCGCTTGTGGGGCGGACAGAGCGATCAAGCCAGCGGCAAGCCCGAGCACATCGCCAGCCCCTTGCAAATCATGACCGAAGGCCCTCTGGGTGGCGCGGCGTTCAACAACGAATTCGGTCGTCCCAACCTCTTGGGCTATTTCCGCGAATACGAGCAAACCGTGGCCGGTCAGGCCATGGGTTACCACAAGCCCATCATGATCGCCGGTGGTTTGGGTGTGATCGACGCGACCCAAACCCACAAAATTCCATTCCCGGCTGGCTCCTTGCTGATCCAACTCGGCGGCCCCGGCATGAAGATCGGCATGGGCGGCAGTGCGGCCAGCTCCATGGCCACCGGCCAAAACGCGGCCAACCTGGACTTCGATTCGGTGCAGCGCGGCAACCCCGAAATCGAGCGGCGCGCGCAAGAGGTCATCAACCACTGCTGGGCCCAAGGTGCGGCCAATCCCATCTTGGCCATCCACGACGTGGGTGCCGGTGGTTTGTCCAACGCCTTCCCCGAGTTGACCAACGACGCCGAACGCGGCGCCCGTTTTGACCTCAAGGCCGTGCCTTTGGAAGAAAGCGGTTTAGCGCCGAAAGAAATTTGGTGCAACGAAAGCCAAGAACGTTACGTCTTGGCCATCGCGCCCGAGTCGCTGCCCCAGTTCCAAGCCTTCTGCGAACGCGAACGCTGCCCCTTCTCGGTGGTCGGTGTGGCCACCGATGAGCGGTACCTTCGCTTGTCCGCGGATGACGCACCTGCGGCGGTCGATATGCCCATGAACGTGCTCTTGGGCAAGCCGCCCAAAATGCACCGCGACGTGCAGCGCTTGGCCAAAACCTTCACGCCGCTCAACCTCGATGGTGTCGACCTGCAGCAAGCCGTCATTGGCGTGCTGAGCCACCCCACCGTGGCGTCCAAACGTTTCCTCATCACCATCGGCGACCGCACCGTGGGCGGACTGACCCACCGCGATCAAATGGTCGGCCCTTGGCAGGTGCCGGTGGCCGATTGCGCCGTGACCCTGGCCGACCACCAAGGCTTTGCCGGTGAAGCCATGGCCATGGGCGAGCGCACGCCGTTGGCCGCGCTGGACGCCCCAGCCTCGGGCCGCATGGCGGTGGCCGAGGCCATCACCAACCTCTTGGCCGCGCCGATGGCGCTGGACCGCGTCAAGCTCTCGGCCAACTGGATGGCCGCTTGCGGCGAAGCCGGTGAAGACGCCGCGCTGTACGACACCGTCAAAGCCGTGGGCTTGGAATTGTGCCCGGCCTTGGGCATTTCGATCCCCGTGGGCAAAGACAGCTTATCCATGCGCACGCAGTGGCAACACGAAGGCCAAGCGCACAAAGTGGTCTCGCCGGTCAGCCTGATCGTCACCGCCTTTGCCAGCCTGCCCGATGTGCGCGGCACCCTCACGCCTCAACTCAACGCCAGCTTGGACGACACCAGCCTCATATTGGTTGACTTGGGCCGTGGCCGCCAACGCATGGCCGGCAGCCTCTTGGGCCAAGTCTTGGGTCAAAGCGGTTGCCCCAACACCGACGGTGTGCCCGATCTGGACGACCCACAAGACCTGATCTCCTTGGTGAACGCGGTCAACGCCATGCGAGCCCAAGGCCAGGTCATGGCCTACCACGACCGCAGCGACGGTGGCCTCTTGGCCGCGGTGGCCGAGATGGCGTTTGCGGGCCACGTGGGTGTGGCGCTCAACGTGGACATGTTGGTCACCGAAGGTGATGGGATCAGCGACAGCCGCGCCGACCATGGCGACGCCAAGAACTGGGCCAAGCAGGTCAGCGTGCGCCGCCACGAGCGCACGCTCAAGGCCTTGTTCAACGAAGAACTCGGTGTGGTCTTGCAAGTGCCCACCGCCGTGCGCAGCGAGGTCATGCAGACCCTGCGCGAGCACGGTCTGAGCCAGCACAGCCACGTCATCGGTAAAACCCGACCCGCCAGTTCGACCATGGACGCGGGCAAAGGCCAGTTGCAAATTTGGCGCGACACCCAAGCGATTTTCAGCGCCGACCTGTTCGACCTGCACCAAGTGTGGGACAGCGTGAGCTGGCGCATCGCCCGCGAACGCGACAACCCTGCTTGCGCCGATGCCGAACACGCTGCCGCGGGCTTGGTACAAGACCCGGGCATGCACGTCTCGCTGAGCTTTGACCCCGCCGAGAACGTGGCCGCGCCGTTCCTGAACCTTGCGCGCCCCAAAGTGGCGATCCTGCGCGAGCAGGGCGTGAACTCCCACGTCGAGATGGCCTACGCCTTCCACGAGGCCGGTTTTGAAGCGCACGACGTGCACATGACCGACTTGCAAAGCGGCCGCGCCCAATTGGGCGACTTCAAAGGCGTGGTGGCCTGCGGCGGTTTCAGCTACGGCGACACCTTGGGTGCGGGCATCGGTTGGGCGCGCTCCATCACCTTCAACCCGCAGCTCTCCGAGCAGTTCCAGCGCTTTTTTGCGCGCACCGA
>CAMDCY010000087.1 GCA_945890705.1 Hydrogenophaga intermedia
CCCGAGCCCAGCGTGGACGACTTGGTTCGTCGCTCGGCTTTGCCCCGCGTGGTGGGCATTGGCGAAACCGGTTTGGACTACTACCGACTCAACGGCCGCAGCGTGGCCGACATGGCTTGGCAACGCGAGCGTTTTCGGGTGCACATCCAAGCCGGCCGTCAAACCGATTTGCCGCTGATCATCCACACCCGCAGCGCCTCAGACGACACCGTGGCCATGCTCAAAGAAGAGGGCGGTTTCGCCTCGTCCGGTGGCGCGCCGGTGTCCAAAGGGGTGTTTCACTGCTTCACCGAAACCCAAGCCGTGGCCCGTGCCGCGCTGGATTTGGGCTTCTACATTTCGCTCTCGGGCATCGTGACCTTCAAAAACGCCACCGAATTGCGCGACGTTGCTCGGTTGGTTCCCATGGACCGCTTGCTCATCGAGACTGATAGTCCTTACTTGGCGCCCGCACCGCACCGCGGAAAGACCAATACCCCCGCCTTCGTGCCCTTGGTGGCGCAGCAAATCGCAGAGGTCAAAGGGGTCTCGGTTGAGGCCATCGCGCACGCCACCAGCGAAAATTTCGACCGCCTGTTTGATCGTGTACGGCCAACTTAATTCAATAAATTACTTTAATAAAACAAAAAAGCTTTATGATTTATAAAGATTATTAAATTAATTGAGTGGTGGTTATTCGGGTGGGCCGTGGCCCTGTGAGCGTGCTTACCCCTAGTCAGCGCTACGTGCAATTACTTAAATTTTGTGGCGGCTTTTGCAGGTTAAATCAAAGCATCTTTCGGAGGATGCATGCGACACCGCGACACACAAGATTTGGTGGGCGGCCTGGCCTTGACGGCATTGGGTCTGTTCGCGGCTTATTACGCCAACGAGCACTATGAGATCGGCAATTTGCGCCGCATGGGCCCTGGATTTTTCCCGGTTTCTTTGGGTTTGACCTTGGCGGTGCTGGGCATTTTGGTGGCTCTGCCAGCTTGGTTTCGCCAGGGACCGGCCATTCAACCCGCTTGGAAGACCTTGGGTTTGGTCACGCTGAGCTTGTTGGTGTTTTCCTTCACTTTGAAATCCCTGGGTTTGATGGCCGCGACCGCACTGGCGGTTATGTTGTCATCCTTGGCTGACCGCAGCATCACATGGAAGACCCGCGGTTTGCTGTGTGCTGGCGTGGCCGCCGTCACTTACCTGATTTTCATCGTGGGCCTGGGCATGCACTTGCCGGTTTGGCCTTGGAGCCCATAAATGGACATTCTCAACGGCTTGCTGCTCGGCTTAGAGACAGCGCTGCAACCCACCACGCTGCTGTATTGCTTCATCGGTGTGTTTTTGGGCACCCTGATTGGCGTCTTGCCCGGCATCGGCGCTCTGGCGGCCATTTCGCTGCTTTTGCCCATCACTTACCACATCCCCCCGACCGCCGCGATCGTGATGCTCGCCGGTGTGTACTACGGCGCGCAATACGGTGGATCTACCGCTTCGATTTTGCTGAACTTGCCGGGGACACCTTCGTCGGCTGTCGCATGTTTGGACGGTTACCCCATGGCCAAACAGGGCAGGGCCGGCGTAGCCTTGTTCATGACGACGATTGCCTCCTTCGTGGGTTCCATGCTGGGCATTTTGGCTTTGGTTTTGTTTTCGCCATCCATCGCCGAGATCGGTTTGGAGTTCGGTGCGGCAGAGTATTTCGCCATGATGTTGGTGGGGCTGATCGCAGCGTCCACCTTGGCCACCGGTTCTCCAGCCAAGGGTTTATCCATGGTTGTGTTGGGTTTGCTGATTGGCACCATCGGTACCGACATCAATTCGGGTGTTTCTCGGTTCAACTTCGATATCCCCTCACTGATGGACGGCATCAACCTAGTGGCACTGGCCATGGGCGTTTTCGGTGTTTCAGAAGTGATGTCCAGCATCAATCTTTCTCGCGAAAACGAGGTCAAAGAAAAGATCACCATGCGCACCATGATGCCCACGCGAAAAGATGTGCACGAGTCCATCCTGCCCATGTTGCGCGGCACCGGTATCGGGAGTTTCTTTGGGGCTTTGCCGGGCACGGGGGCTTCGATTGCCGCCTTCATGGCTTACGCCGTGGAAAAAAAGGTTGCCACCGATCCCAGCAGATTCGGCAAAGGGGCGATCGAAGGTATCACCGCCCCAGAGGCTGCCAACAACGCCGCGTCTCAAACCGCGTTTGTGCCCACCTTGTCTCTGGGCATTCCTGGTGATGCGGTGATGGCCTTGATGTTGGGCGCTTTGATCATTCACGGCATCCAGCCCGGCCCCTTGCTCATGACCCAGCAGCCCGAGTTGTTCTGGGGCCTGATCGTGAGTTTTGGCATCGGTAACATCATGCTCATGGTGCTGAACTTGCCCATGATTGGCCTGTGGGTGGCCCTTTTGCGCATCCCCTACAGTGTGCTGTATCCGGCCATTCTGGTGTTCATCAGCCTAGGGGTTTACAGCGTTAACAACAACACCTTTGACATCCTGATCGTGGCTGTCATCGGCGTACTTGGCTATGCCATGGCTTTGCTCAAGTTTGATGCGGCGCCTTTGTTGCTGGGTTTTGTTTTGGGTCCTTTGATGGAAGAAAACCTGCGCCGCGCCTTGCTGTTGTCGCGTGGTGATTTGGGCACGTTTTTCGACCGGCCCATCAGCGCGGGCATCTTGGCTTTTGGTGGCGCCTTGGTGGCTTGGACCTTGTTGAGCGCATTGCGGCGTCAACTCAAAGGACAGCCGGCGGCCCAGGACTTTTCGGATTGATCCGTCTTTAAGCTTCTACGATGTATATTATGTTAACAATGATGCAGGGCTCTCTGGTATCGTTTTGACGGCCTTTGCGGGGCAACGTTCCGCAGACCTTTGTTTTCAACCAACCCCTCATCTGTCATGAACACCATCAAACTCACCATGGCCATCGTGGCCACCGCCGCCTTGGTCGCCTGCGGTAAAACCGAAGCGCCTGTTGCCGCACCTGCTGCACCTGTGGCATTGCCTGAACTCAAGGTCGCCATTGACCCCACGTACGAGCCTTTCACTTTCAAAACCGCCGATGGCAAACCCACCGGTTTTGACGTGGACATCGCTGAAGCCTTGTGCGCCGAAATCAAGCGTCAGTGCGTTTACGTTGAACAGGTTTGGGACAGCATGATCCCCGGCTTGCAAGCCAAGAAGTACGACGTGATCATCAGCTCCATGTCGATCACAGACGAGCGCAAAAAAGTCGTTGATTTCACCGACAAGTACTACAACACACCCAGCCGCATCGTCGTCAAGGCCGACACGGCATTCACCGACTTGGCTTCGCTCAAAGGCAAAAAAATTGGCGTGCTCAAAGGCAGCACCCAAGAGAAATACGCCATGGGTGAGCTCAAAGGTGTTGGCGTGAAGGTTGTGCCTTACGAAGCTCAAGACCAAGTCTATTTGGACATCAAATCGGGCCGTTTGGATGGCACCGTGGCCGACTCGGTGGAAGTCAACGGTGGCTTCTTGAGCAAGCCCGAAGGCGCTGGCTACGGTTTCGTGGGCCCCGTCTTGGCCGACACCAAGTACTTTGGTTATGGCGCTGGTGTGGCTTTGCGCCAAGGCGAGACTCAGCTCAAGGACGAGCTCAACGCCGCCATCAAAGCCATCCGCACCAACGGCACCTACGACACCATCAGCAAGAAGTACTTCAGCTTCGACGTCTACGGCGAATAAGCTGATCCCCACGTGAGCGGTTATTACCTCTCCATTCTCCAAGGCGCCCTCCTCACGGTGGGCGTCTCATTGGCCGCCCTTGGGGTGGCCATTTTGTTGGGGCTCATGGGTGCTGCAGCCAAGTTGTCCGGGCGTCCGGTGCTGGTGGCTGTGGCCACGGTCTACACGACGGTGATCCGTGGTGTGCCCGAATTGGTTTTGATGCTCTTGATTTTCTACGGTGGCACCATCGGCATGAACCACTTGATGGAGAGTTTGGGCAGCCGTGAGACGGTGGACATCAACCCGTTTTTGGCGGGTGTCATCACCATTGGATTTATTTACGGCGCCTACATGACCGAAACTTTTCGGGGTGCCATTTTGTCGATTCCCAAAGGTCAAATGGAGGCCGCTTGGGCTTTTGGCATGGGGCGTGTGCGCACCTTTTGGCGCATCACCTTGCCGCAGATGGTGCGCTATGCCTTGCCCGGCTTCACCAACAATTGGTTGGTCTTGATCAAAGCCACCGCCTTGGTCAGCCTGATTGGTTTGCAAGACATGACCTACTTGGCCAAACAAGCCAGCGCCGCATCGCGCGAGCCGTTCACTTTTTTTGTGTTCGTCGCCGTTTTGTTTTTGCTCTACACCTCCGCCTCCCTGTGGGTCTTGCGTCGTGTTGAGCGTCGGTACAGCTTGGGCGTCACGCGCGCCGAAGCTTGAAGGTGTGTTGACATGAATTGGTCGGTCATTGCCCAGCCTGAAACACTGCAGCTGTATGGCGAGGGCTTGATCACCACCCTGTGGCTGCTCTTGTCATCCTTGGCCATCGGTGCGGTGCTGTCCTTGGTGTTTGCCTTGGCCCTGGTCAGCAAGATCGCGCTGCTGCGTGGGGTGGTCGGGGCTTACACCTATGTGATCCGTGGCACTCCCTTGCTGATCCAGCTCTACCTCATTTATTACGGCTTGGCCCAACTCGAATGGATCCAAGCACGTTGGGACGACGTCTGGCCTTGGACGTATTTCAAAGACGCTTTCTTCTGTGCCTTGTTGGCGTTCAGCTTGAACACCGCTGGGTACACCGCCGAAATGTTGGCCGGTGCTATGCGCGAAACGGCACCAGGCGAAATCGAGGCCGCTCAAGCCATGGGCATGAGCCGTTGGCAGGTCTTGCGTCGCATTGTGTTGCCCAGTGCCCTGCGCCGGACCTTGCCTGGTTACAGCAACGAAGTCGTGATGATGCTGCACAGCACCAGCTTGGCCAGCACCGTGCCCGCCATGCTCGATGTGACCGCAGCGGCCAGTCGCATCTATTCCGACTACTACCTGCCTTTCGAAGCCTATTTGTTCGCCGCAGGCATTTACCTTTGCATCACCTTCGCACTCATCGGCATGTTTCGAAGCGCTGAACGCCGCTTTTTGGCACACTTGGCTCCACGTACCCATTGAATGGCCCGCATGATCCGCACCGAACACGCTTTGCTCAGCCCGAGTTTGGGCCACCAAAAATACCTGGTCAGCTTCACCTACGGTGACCCGAAAGCACGCCCCAAGGTCTACATCCAAGGCAGTTTGCACGCCGAAGAGTTGCCCGGCATGCTGGTTTCGCACCACCTGCGCAGCGCTTTGGACGCGGCCGAGCGCGAAGGCCGCTTGAGCGGCTGCGTGGTGCTGGTGCCGGCGGCCAACCCCATTGGCTTGGCGCAGCGCCTGGACCACAAACCCATGGGTCGCTTTGAGTTGGACACGGGTGAGAATTTCAACCGCCACTACCCCGATTTGGCGCAAGCGGTGTTCGAACAAGCCCGCACCGGCTTGGGGCAAGACGGCGAAGCCAACGTCTCGCTGGTGCGCCAATGGGTGGGGCAATGGCTTTCCCAATGGACGCCGCAGACCGAGTTGGAGAGCCAGCGCCTCTGCCTCTTGCAGCTCTCGCACGACGCCGACGTGGTGATCGACCTGCACTGCGACTGGGAAGCTGTCATGCACCTCTACAGCGAGGAAGCCTGCTGGTCGACCATCCAACCCTTGGCCGCGACCTTGGGCTGCCGCGCCGTTTTGTTGGCCAAAAATTCGGGCGGTGGCCCTTTTGACGAGCGCCTATCGGGCTTGTGGTGGCAGTTGCGCGAGCGCCTGCTGGCGGCGGGCGTGGACCGACCCCTGCCGCAAGGCTGCGCCAGCACCACGGTTGAATTGCGAGGCGAGGCCGATGTGGAGCACGCCCATGCGCAGACCGATGCCCAGGCCGTCCTGCTTTACCTGCAGCACCTCGGTGCGATCCAAGCCCAAGGCGCTGTGCCAACTTTGCCGCCCATGGCGTGTGAGGCCACACCTTTGGCTGGCTCGCAAACCCTCCAAACCCCGGTGCCCGGCGTGTTGGTGTACTTGGTGCCCACCGGTGCAACACTCAACGTCGGCGACGCGGTGGCCCATGTCATCGATCCGACCGCGCCCGATGCATCGCGCGTGCACGTGGTGCGCGCCGACGTCGCGGGACTTTTGTACGCCAGGGTGGGTCACCGCTACTTGGTGGCGGGTGCCGAAGTCGGCAAAATCGCGGGCGCCCACGCCTTTCGCACCGGCGACCTGCTCGGTGCCTGAACCTTCGAAGCTGTCCCCATGAACGCCCCCTCTTCTCCTCGCACGCCCCTGCTCCAGGTCGACAACATCCACAAGCGCTACGGCAGCAACGAGGTGCTCAAAGGCGTGTCCTTGCAGGCTTTTGCGGGCGATGTGATCAGCCTCATTGGCAGTTCGGGCTCGGGCAAAAGCACGCTGCTGCGTTGCATCAACTTGCTCGAAAAACCCAACCAAGGCCAGATCACCTTGAACGGCGAAAGCTTGTCCCTCAAGGCCGATCGTCACGGCGAGTTGAACGCGGTGCGGGCCGAGCAGCTGCAACGCCTACGTACCCAGTTGGCCATGGTGTTCCAGCACTTCAACCTGTGGGCCCACATGACGGTGCTGGAGAACATCATCGAAGCACCGGTGCACGTCTTGGGGGTGCCCAAGGATCAAGCGGTCGAGACGGCGCGCCGTTATTTGGAGCGGGTGGGCTTGCGCGGTGTCGAGGAGCGTTACCCCGCGCAGATGAGCGGCGGGCAACAACAGCGCGTGGCCATTGCCCGGGCCTTGGCCGTGGAGCCGGCCGTGATGCTGTTCGATGAGCCCACCAGTGCCTTGGACCCCGAGTTGGTCGGGGAAGTCTTGCGCGTCATGAAGCTCTTGGCCGAAGAAGGCCGCACCATGGTGGTGGT
>CAMDCY010000088.1 GCA_945890705.1 Hydrogenophaga intermedia
TGATGGGACGCCGGGGCGCGGGTTTACTCGACGCGGATCCAAACTTGGGTGCGACCCAACAGTGGCGCGCCGATGTAGCCGCGCATCTCCAGTTTTTTACCGCCTTCGATCAAGGTGATGCGGCTCTTGTAAATCTTGCCTTTGTTGGGGTCCAAGATTTCGCCACCGTCCCAACGCGCTTTGTCGTCGGTGGGCTTGAGGCCACGCAAAATTTGCATGCCCAAAATCGGCTGGCTTTTGCGCTCGTCGGAACACAGGTCGCATTTCACATCGGGTTTGGTGGCGGGGTCGAGGAATTTTTCGATCGTGCCGGTCAGCTGCCCGCTGGCTTCTTGGATACGCACCAGCGATTTTTCTTTGCCCGACTCGTCGTCGATGGTTTTCCAAAGACCCACGGGCGTGGCCTGGGCGTTGGCGAATAGGCTGGCGGTGGCCAAGGTGGCGAATGCAAGGGTTTGTTTGATCATGAAAGTCTCCTATGGGGTGGTGGTGGGGAACGGGAACTTCAAGCCAAGGCCAGGTCGGTGTCCATGAGGACCTTGCTGCCGGCGCGGGCGCGACGCATCAGTGTCGCGGTTTCGGGGAACAGTTTGGCGAAGTAGAAACGCGCGGTTTGCAGCTTGGCCTGGTAGAAGGGGTCGGTGTTGCCCGCGGCGATTTGCTGCAGCGCGGTCTGCGCCATGCGGGCCCAGAAGTAACCGAACACCAAGTGGCCAGCCACGCGCAGGTAGTCCACCGCGGCCGCGCCGACCTCGTCGGGGTTTTGCAAGCCTTTGAAGCCGATTTCCATGGTGAACTTGGTGATCTGCTCGCCCAACACCGCCAGCGGGTTGATGAATTCGGCCATTTTTTCGTTCACGCCCTCTTCGGCCACCAAGGCACCGATGAGCTTGCCGAACTTCTTCAAAGTCGCGCCGTTGTTGCCCAAGATTTTGCGACCCAACAAATCCAAGCTCTGAATGGTGTTGGTGCCTTCGTAAATCATGTTGATGCGCGCGTCGCGAACGTGCTGCTCCATGCCCCATTCTTTGATGAAGCCGTGGCCGCCGAACACCTGCATGCAGTGGTTGGTCGCTTCAAAACCGTTGTCGGTGATGAAAGCTTTGACGATGGGGGTGAGCAAGGCGACCATCTCACCGCATTCTTTGCGCACCTTCTCATCGGGGTGGTGTAGCTCTTTATCGAGCAAGAGTGCGCAGTAAATGGCCATTGCGCGGCCACCTTCGGCATAGGCCTTGGCGGTGAGCAGCATCTTGCGCACATCGGGGTGCACGATGATGGGGTCGGCGGCCTTGTCTTTGGCCTTGGTGCCCGAGAGGCTGCGCATTTGGATGCGGTCCTTGGCGTAAGCCAAGGCATTTTGGAACGCCACTTCGGTCAGGCCCAGCGACTGGTTGCCCACGCCCAAACGGGCGGCGTTCATCATCACGAACATCGCCGCCAAACCTTTGTGCGGCTGGCCCACCAAGGTGCCCACGGCGCCGTCCAAAATCATTTGGCAGGTGGCGTTGCCGTGGATGCCCATTTTGTGCTCCAAGGCACCGCAGTGAATGGCGTTGCGCTCACCGATGCTGCCATCGGCCTTGACCTTGAACTTGGGCACCACGAACAAGCTGATGCCTTTGCTGCCGGCGGGCGCATCGGGCAAACGGGCCAAGACCAAGTGAATGATGTTGTCGGTGAAGTCGTGCTCGCCGGCGCTGATGAAAATTTTCTGACCTGTGATGGCATAGCTGCCATCGGCCAGTGGCTCGGCCTTGGTGCGCAACATCCCCAAATCGGTACCGCAATGGGGTTCGGTCAGGCACATGGTGCCGGTCCACTCGCCGCTGGTGAGCTTGGGCAGGTACAGCGCTTTTTGCTCAGGCGTGCCGTGCGCGTGCAAGCACTCGTAAGCGCCGTGGCTCAAGCCGGGGTACATGGTCCACGACTGGTTGGCCGAGTTCATCATTTCGTAGAAGCACTGGTTCACCACAAAAGGCAAGCCTTGGCCACCGTACTGGGTGTCGCACGACAAAGCGGCCCAACCGCCTTCGATGTATTTGGCGTAGGCCTCTTTGAAGCCTTTGGGCGTGGTCACCGCGTGGGTGGTTTTGTCCAGCGTGCAGCCTTCAGCATCGCCACTGATGTTCAGCGGAAACGCCACTTCGGCCGCGAACTTGCCGCCCTCTTCGAGCACCGCGTTGATGGTGTCGGCATCGGTCTCGGCGTGCGCGGGCAGCGCTTTGAATTCGTCTTCCACGCGCAGCACCTCGTACATGACGAACTGCATGTCGCGCAGGGGCGGGTTGTAGATGGGCATGGTGAGGACTCCTGTGATGAAAGTGAAAGATCAAGCGGTGCTGTTGCGCGCCACGATGGACTCAAAGGCTTTGACGGCGCGATGCAGAGAATCGGGGTTGCGCATGAAGCGCGCCTCGTAGTGCAGGGCCAAAATCAAAGCGTGAATTTCAAAACCCATTTGGGCGGCATCGGTGTTTTGGCGCAAATGGCCTTGCTCCACCGCCTGCTCAATCGCACGTCGAACCGCGTCGAGCCAAACCTGCACCGAGCTGGCCAGCGCGTCTCGCACGGGGCCTGGGCGGTCGTCAAACTCCACGGCACCGCTGATGTAAATGCAGCCCGAATCGATTTCCACCGAGGTGCGCTGCATCCAGTTGTCAAACAGCTGGCGCACACGCGGCAAGCCGCGTGGGGCTTTGAGAGCGGGGAAAAACACCTCGTGCTCAAAACGGGTGTGGTACTCGCGGATCACCGACATTTGGAGTTCGTCGCGCGAGCCAAAGTGAGCGAATACGCCAGACTTGCTCATGTGCATGACCTCGGCCAATGCACCGATGGACAAGCCTTCCAAGCCAATTTGCGTGGCCAAGCCCAAAGCGGCGTCCACGATGGCGGCTTTGGTTTGCTGACCTTTGTGCTGCACGCGCGGTGCATCGGCAGACGGTGCAGGAGATGGTTGGGCAAGGCTCGGCATGGTGGCAGGGGGCATTACACGAAAAAAAGTTGGATCATCATAATCGAACGACCGTGCTTTTTTCAAGCCCTCACCGAAAATTTGCCACGCGCCTTTGCGCAGCCGTGGCCAATGGCCCTGTTGCTGTCAGCGGATCAGGGCGGCCAAGTGGTGCTCAAGGTGCTCGCTGGGCAGACGCTTGAAGCCGCTGCGCGCAAAGCCTTGCAGTCGGCCCACGCACCAAGCCATCATCAGCGCCGCATCGGCCTGCGCTTGAACCGTGGGCGTAGCCGATCCCGCCACCACACCCGCCTCGCGCAGGCACTGTCGCAGCTGGGCTTCGAGTTTGTCGAACAACAAATTCACGCGTTGCTGCAAGCGCTCGTGCTCCAGCACCAAGGCGTCTCCCACCATGACACGGCACAAACCCGGGTTTTTTTCGGCGAACTGCAAGACCCAGCTCAGGAGTTTGCGGGCGCGTTGGCGCGCATCGGGTTCGCGCTGCTCGACTTGAGCGACAAAGCCCATGACCGATTGCTCGATGAAATCGATCAAGGCCTCGAACATCTGCGCCTTGCTGGCGAAGTGTCGGTAAAGCGCGGCTTCGCTGACTTCGAGTTGCTGGGCCAACGAGGCCGTGGTGATGCGCTCTGAGCCGGGCTGCTCGAGCATGGTGGCCAAGGCCTGCAAGATTTGCACGCGGCGCTCACCGGGCTTGGGCCGCTTGCGTGGGGTCTCGGGTGTCAAGGCCGTCTCATCTGTGTGGGGATCGTCGTGCGGCGCTTGCATGGTGTTGACCTTATTGGGCGCGGATGGTGGTACCGAAGGGCTCGTTGCCGAGAACCTCCAACAGCAGGGCGTGTGGAACACGACCATCCAAAATGTGGACCGCTTGCACCCCGCTCTTGGCGGCGTCCAAGGCCCCGGCGAGTTTGGGGATCATGCCGCCAGAAATCGTGCCGTCGGCACACAGGGCGTCGATTCGAGCGGGTGAGAGTTCGGGCAAGAGTTGGCCCGACTGGTCCAAGACGCCAGCGATGTTGGTCATCATCAGCAGTTTTTCGGCGTGCAAGGCCTTGGCCAATTCGCCAGCCACCACGTCGGCGTTGATGTTGTAGCTTTCGTTGCTCTTGCCATAGCCGATGGGGCTGACGACGGGGATCATGCCGGCGTCCAACACGCCCACCAAGGCGCGCGTATCGACCGAGACCACATCGCCGACCTGGCCCACATCGTGGACCACCGCGGGGTTGTGGCTGTCGACCAAACGCAAGCGTTGGGCTTGGATCGTGGCGCCGTCGCGCCCGGTCATACCCATGGCGCGGCCACCGGCTTGGTTGATCAGACCCACGATGGTCTGCTGGACTTGACCACCCAAGACCCACTCGACCACCGACATGGTCTCGGTATCGGTCACCCGCATGCCTTGGATGAAGGTGCCTTGTTTGCCCAAGCGCTGCAAGAGTTGCTCGATCTGGGGGCCGCCACCGTGCACGACCACCGCGCGGATGCCCGCGAGCTGCAACATCACCACGTCTTCGGCAAAGGCTTGTTGCAAAGCCGGATCGGTCATGGCGTTACCGCCGTATTTGATGACCATGGTTTTGCCGTGGTTGCGCCGCAAAGCGGGCAATGCGCTGGCCAAGGTATCGGCGCGGTCTTGTCGGGCGATGGCGGGTCGAGCAGCGGAGTCGGTCATGGCGGTCACGGGTCGGTTGGCAAGGGGGAGTTTGGTTGAAATTGTAGGCCCACGCCCCCCTACCCAATTGGCGGCCCAAGGCTTACAGTGTTGGCATGAACACCACACGCAAAAACCCCTCCCGCCGCACCCCCCAAGACCCCGTGACCGAGCGCGCCGAGCAGGTCAAAGACTCGGCCCAACACATCTGGCTGGCCGGTCTGGGCGCTTTTGCCAAAGCCCAAGCCGAGGGCGCCAAAGTCTTTGAGGCCTTGGTCAGCGAAGGCCAACAGCTGCAAGGAAAAACCCAAGCCGCCGCTCAAGCCAGGCTCGACGCGTTGAGCCAAGCCACCGAGCAGGTGACCGAGCAAGTCGCGGGCATGGCCAACGAATTCAGCGACAAAGCCTCGGGCCAGTGGAACAAGCTGGAGAGCCTGTTTGAAAACCGCGTGGCCACTGCGTTGATGAACCTGGGCATACCGAGCGCACCCGACATCTTCGCCCTGCAAGCGCGCATCCAAGCCTTGGAAGAACACATCGCGCGCATGCACGCTTTGGCCTCACCCGCCAAGACCCGGGCCAAAACCACCCGCGCTGCGCCCTCACCCAAAACCAAAACCCCCACGGCGCGCGCCCGAAAAACCTAAATGGCTTCCGTGAAGAAAGCGCCGCGCCGCACCGCCGAGCGCATCATGTTGGCCAGTTTGGAGCTGTTCAACCGCTTTGGCGTGCCCAATGTGTCGACCACCATGATCGCGGCCGACTTGGGCATCAGCCCCGGCAATTTGTACTACCACTACCCCGCCAAAGAAGAGCTCATCAACGGTTTGTTCAAGCGCTACGAAGGCGCATTGAACGAGCTCTTGCCCGCCAGCCAAGGCGTGCGTGATGTGGAAGACGCTTGGTTTTTCATGCACAGCTTGTTTGAGTTGGTGTGGCAGTACCGGTTTTTGTACCGCGACTTGAACGACTTGCTCTCCAACAACCGCATGCTCGAGAGCCACTTCAAAACCGTGCTGCTCAACAAAAGCCGGGCCATGCGGCAATTGCTCAATGGCCTGTCTTCTTCAGGTGCGGTGCGCATCGATGCCCGCGAAGTCGAGGCCACAGCCAACAACATGGTGGTCGTGGTGACTTACTGGTTGAGTTTTGAGTACGTTCAAAACCCCCGTCAGGCCTTGGAAAGCGGCAACGCGCAGCAAGCCTTGTTGCGCGGCGCACAGCACGCCTTGCAGGTGCTCGCACCCTTCTTAGAAACCAGCCAACGCCAACACCTGCTGAGCCTGAGCGAAGCCTACAGCACAGAAACACCCACGCCATGACCGACACCACCCTTGAGCCTGTGGAGGTGCGCGGCGCGTGCCCGCACGACTGCCCCGACACATGCGCCCTGATCACCCGCGTCGAAGGCGGCGTGGCCGTGGCCGTGCGCGGCAACCCCGATCACCCGCGCACCGACGGCGTCTTGTGCACCAAGGTTTCGCGTTACGCCGAGCGCACCCACCACACCGAGCGCGTGCTCACCCCACTCAAACGCGTGGGCCCCAAAGGCAGCGGGCAGTTCACGCCGGTGAGTTGGGACGAAGCCATGGCCGACATCGCCCAACGCCTGAGCGGCATCGCGGCGCGCGACCCCGAGGCCATCTTGCCCTACAGCTACGCCGGCACCATGGGCTTGGTGCAAGGCGAAGGCATGGCCGCGCGCTTCTTCCACGCCTTGGGCGCCTCGCAGTTGGACCGCACGATTTGCGCCTCTGCGGGGGCCGAAGCGCTCACACAAACCTTGGGCGGCAAACTCGGCATGCGCGTGCAGCACTTCGCCGAGTCCCAGTTGATCCTGATTTGGGGCAGCAACGCCATCGGCAGCAGCATCCACTTTTGGCGTGTCGCCCAAGAAGCCAAACGCCGCGGCGCGCGCTTGGTGTGCATCGACCCACGGCGCAGCGAAACCGCCGACAAATGCCACGAGCACATCGCGCTGCGCCCCGGCACCGACGCGGCCTTGGCGCTGGCGCTCATGCACGAGCTCATCGTGCACGACTGGCTGGACCACGGCTACATCGCACAGCACACGCTGGGTTGGGATGCGCTGCGCGAGCGCGCCCT
>CAMDCY010000089.1 GCA_945890705.1 Hydrogenophaga intermedia
CACGCGGGCCAGCGGCCCCACACCAAAGCCGCGCCGCTCAAGAGCGCCACCAAGCCTTGCGGCCACGAGCCCGTGCCGTGTTCGCTCACCAAGCCGATCAGCGTGACCAAGAGCCAAGCCACCACGGCGGCGTTGGCGCCCATCAAGGCGCGTTGGATCGCGGCGTGTTGCCGCAGCGAGCCCCAAAACGGCAGCACGCCCAGCAGCCACAAAGCGCCGGGCGCGAACACCGCCAACAGCGCGGTCAAGGCACCGGCCCCGCCCAAGGCCGCGCCATCGGCGCCGGGCACCACCGCACCAGCAAAGGCCGCGAAGGTGAACAGCGGGCCGGGCACTGCTTGCGCCGCGCCGTAGCCGGCCATGAAGGTGGCGGCGTCCGCGCCGCTGGGCCCCACCAACTCGGCTTGTAGAAAAGGCAAGACCACATGGCCGCCGCCGAACACCCAAGCGCCTGCGCGAAAACAAGCATCCGCCAACGTCACCAGTACCGCGTCGCTGTGGTGCGCCCACACCGGGCCCCACAACAAACCCATGACCAACAAGCCCAAGGCCCACACTCCGGTGCGGCGCGAGACGCGCAGCGGCCAATCGCCCATGGCGCTGGTGTGTGGTGGGGGGCTGAGCCAAACGCCCGCGAAGGCACCGAAGGCAATGGCGGCCATGCCCGCCCATACCACGGGCTGCGCGAACAGCAAGGCCAAGGCACACACGAGCATGAGGGTTTGTCGGCGGCGGTCGGGGCACAGTGTGCGCGCCATGCCCCAAGTGGCTTGGGCCACTACGGCCAAGGCGGCCGCGGCCAAGCCTTGAACGGCCCCTTGGAGCAGGGGGCTGGAAGTGCCGCCGTGCAAGACGCCCATGGCCACCGTGAACAGGATCAGGGCCGAGGGCAAGGTAAAGCCCAACCAAGCCGCCAACAGGCCGGGCATGCCCGCGCGCATCAGGCCCAAGGCCATGCCCACTTGGCTGCTGGCGGGGCCAGGCAAAAACTGGCACAGGGCCACGAGTTCGGCGTAGGCGGCATCGCTCAACCAGCGCCGGCGCAGCACGAATTCGTCGCGAAAAAAACCGAGGTGGGCGCCCGGCCCGCCAAAAGAGGTCAGGCCCAGGCGGGCAAAAACGGCCAGCACCGACCAGGCGCTGGCGCGTACCTCAATCACTTGAATTTGTAGTGGTCGCGGTTGAGCACAGCGGCCACCGCAGTGACTTCTTCGGGGAACATTTGCAGGTTCAACATGTTGTTGCACTGCTCGACCATGCCGCGCATGAGGCTAGCGTTGTTGATGCGGCCCGCGGGTTTGTAGATGGCACTGCCGTCACCGCCGACCTTGGTGGCGTGGCACTGCGAGCACTTGTTTTGCTCGATGAGTTGTTCGCCGAGCTTGATGTCGGCGCCTTGGTAAATGGCGGGCACTTGGGCCAAAGCTTGTGAGCTGAACCACACACCCGCGATCACCAAGGCCGACATGGCCAACCAACGCAGGCGACGAGCTGAGGAGGTGGGTAAAGTTTGGGCTTGTGGACGGCGCTGGGTCATGGTGAAGCTCCAGTGGGGTTAACGATGAGATCATTGTGCACATAAATGGCGGGTGAGACCGGTATCAGCGTTGAGAGGGCTTTGTTTCACTGGGACGATGGTCAAAGAGCCACTGTTTGAATGCCTGTGCGGCCGGCGACAAGCGCTTGCCGCGTGGGTAAACCACCTGCCAACGTCGGATGAGGGGAAAACCTTTCACATCCAGCTTCACCAGTTCGCCCAACGCCAATTCCGAAACCACGGTGGTCGCCGACAACACGGCCAAGCCCAAGCCACCGGCGACGGTTTGTTTGATCGCTTCGTTACTGCCGACCTCTAGGCGGTTGATGGCGTTGAAGCCTTGTTCGGCAAAAAAGCGCTCCATGGTCAAGCGCGTGCCCGAGCCGGGTTCGCGCAAGATGAAGGGCTCTTGGCGCAAACGCGCGGGGTCGATGCGGCGCTTGCCCGCCAGTGGGTGGCTGGGCGGGGCGACCAACACCAGCGGGTTGTCGGCGAAGGCCTCACACACCACGTCCATGTGTTGCGGTGGCTGACCCATGATGTAGAGGTCGTCTTGGTTGCTGGCCAAGCGCTGCAAGAGGTTTTCTCGGTTGCCCACCACCATGGCCACGTCGATGCCGGGGTGCGCCGCACAAAAGCCACCCAGCAGTTTGGGCACGGTGTACTTCACGGTGGTCAAGATGGCCAACTTCAAACTGCCGCGCTCCATGCCTTGCAGTGCGGCCAAGTCTTCGCTGAGCAAGTCCATGCGCTGCGCGATGTCTTGACAGGCTTGGGCCAAGGTTTTGCCTGCGGCCGTCAAGAAGATTTTTTTCCCTAACTGTTCGAACAGCGGTTGACCCACGGTGTCGGCGAGTTGCTTGACTTGTAGTGACAGCGTGGGCGGCGACAGGTGCAAGGCCTCGGCGGCGCGGGCAAAGCTGTTGTGCTCGGCCACGGCTTGGAAGATACGCAGCTGGTGCAGGGTGGCGTGTCTCAGATTCATGTTTTATAGAAATAAAAGATAACGGTCTAAACATTTTACTTTTACTTATTGGTTCCTGCGTCAAAAATCGCTTTTATTCATTCATTTCATTCGTTCACATTAACCCAAGGAGCACAAGCATGGCAACGAAAACCTATAACGCTGGTGTAAAGGAATACCGCCAGACCTACTGGATGCCCGAGTACGCACCACTCGATACCGACATCTTGGCCTGTTTCAAGATCACGCCCCAGGCTGGCATTGACCGCGAAGAAGCGGCTGCTGCTGTGGCCGCCGAATCCTCAACCGGTACCTGGACCACGGTGTGGACCGACCTGCTCACCGACTTGGACTATTACAAAGGCCGTGCGTACCGCATTGAAGACGTGCCGGGTGACGACACCTGTTTCTATGCCTTCATCGCCTACCCCATCGATTTGTTTGAAGAGGGGTCAGTGGTCAACGTGTTCACTTCCTTGGTGGGCAACGTCTTTGGTTTCAAAGCCATTCGTGCCTTGAGATTGGAAGATGTGCGCTTCCCCATCGCCTACATCAAGACTTGCGGCGGTCCTCCACTGGGCATCCAAGTCGAGCGCGACATCATGAACAAATATGGTCGTCCTCTTTTGGGCTGCACCATCAAACCCAAACTCGGCTTGTCGGCCAAGAACTACGGACGTGCGGTTTACGAGTGCTTGCGCGGTGGTCTGGACTTCACCAAAGATGACGAGAACATCAACAGCCAGCCGTTCATGCGTTGGCGCCAGCGTTTTGACTTTGTGCAAGAAGCCACCCTCAAGGCCGAGCGCGAAACCGGCGAGCGCAAAGGTCACTACCTCAACGTGACTGCGCCCACACCCGAAGAGATGTACAAGCGCGCCGAGTACGCCAAAGAAATCGGTGCGCCGATCATCATGCACGACTACATCACGGGTGGTTTCTGCGCCAACACAGGCTTGGCCAACTGGTGCCGTGAGAATGGCATGCTGCTGCACATCCACCGCGCCATGCACGCGGTGATCGACCGCAACCCGCACCACGGTATCCACTTCCGCGTGCTGACCAAAATTCTGCGCTTGTCAGGTGGTGATCACCTGCATACCGGCACGGTGGTCGGCAAGCTAGAAGGCGACCGCGCTTCCACTTTGGGTTGGATCGATTTGTTGCGCGAGTCTTTTGTGCCTGAAGACCGTTCGCGCGGCATCTTCTTTGATCAAGATTGGGGTTCGCTGCCCGGTGCTTTTGCGGTGGCCTCTGGCGGTATTCACGTGTGGCACATGCCCGCGCTGGTCAACATTTTTGGTGACGACTCGGTTCTGCAGTTTGGCGGTGGCACGCTGGGCCACCCTTGGGGCAATGCGGCAGGTGCTTGTGCCAACCGCGTGGCGCTTGAAGCTTGTGTGCAAGCACGCAACGAGGGGCGTCAGCTGGAGAAAGAAGGCAAGGAGATCCTCACGGCTGCAGCGGCGCACTCACCCGAACTCAAAATTGCGATGGAGACTTGGAAAGAGATCAAGTTTGAGTTTGACACGGTCGACAAGCTCGACATTTCCAACAAATGACGCCTGCAAATTGCCAGGCGCAACCCCAATATCTTCCCACTTGAAAGGAAATTGACATGGCCGTCCAAGTCTACAAATCGTCACAGAAGTTCGAAACCTTTTCCTACCTGCCACCCATGACGGCTGAGCAAGTTCGTCGGCAAATTCAATACTCGATTGCGCAAGGCTGGAATCCAGCAGTGGAACACACCGAAAAAAGCACGGCTGCGACCAGCAACTTTTGGTACATGTGGAAGTTGCCTTTGTTTGGTGAGCAGTCGGTCGACGCGGTGCTCGCTGAAATCGAGTCTTGCCACCGAGAGTTCCCCAACCACTTGGTGCGCGTCATTGCTTATGACAACTACTCGCAAGGTCAGGGCATGTCTTTCGTTGTTTACCGATAAACATCTTTAGCACGGTTGTTGATTGTTTTCACCAACGAATGGCTCCAATTGCAAGAGGTTTGACATGACATCCATTGGCACAAGCGCAGATCAGGTGACCCTCTCGGGTCGTGAGCTAGCACTCAAGCGGCGACAAGCCATGGCTTTGCGCGGTAAAACGGGCGTGGTTAAAACGACGGCATTGCGCCCAACCTTGGCGCCGACCACTGTCAGCGAGGTGGTGGTCGACTGTGGTTGTGGCTGTGATGGTGCTGGCACCTGTTCGACCAGCGAACCGCCACCGGTGGTGGTGGCGTCGGCCTTGGATCAAGCCTCGAGGAACCCTGCCACATGGACGCCGGGTCAAGTGGGTTCGTCGCGTGCCTTGGCACGCGCCCGGCGAGAGGCTTTGGCCACCGACGGCAAAAAAGGCATGTTGCGTGTGGCCAAAGTCACCCGTTTGGCCGCCGTGTTGCCACACCAAGATTGGCAGCAAGCCATTGAAAAAGGCGCTTCGGGGCGGGATGTGGCCAAGCAACGCCGCCTGGTTCGTGCGGTGGTTGGTCGACAAGATGCCTCCACGGTGGCACCCAAACCCAGTGGTCGTGTGCGGGCCAAACACACCACCGTTTCGGCGCCAGCCAAAGTGGCCCAGGAACACACCTTGTCGGGTCAACCGGTCACGGGGTCTTCGATTAACGGCGCTCAAAAAGTAACGGGCAACGAAGCCGGCGCCTGCAAGGCCGTGACAGGGACGGAGTACCTGAGTTCAGAGCAATTCACCACGGTTTGCGGCAAGCGTCCCGAGCCTGGTCCCTCAAAGGTCTCGGTCAGCAGCACCTTGCGTGAACTGAAAGTGACCGGGACAGAGATGGGAAGAACGTCCTCGATCACAGGGCAAGAGGCGGGTGCGCACCGCAACGTCACTGGCACCGAATACCTGTCACAACAGCAGCATGCAAACGCTGACTCAAGCCTTGTGCCCCCTGCGCGCAAAGTCAGTGTCATGTCCTCACAAGGTGGACAAAAAGTTTCGGGTGTTGAAGTTGGTCGTTCAGGTAAGGTGACAGGCAACGAGTCGGGTGCTGCTCGAGCATTGACCGGCAGCCAATACTTCAGCGCGGTGGATTACGGTCAGCAATCGAGCCGTGAGGTACCGTCCAAGGTGGCTTCGGTTCATACCCTGGCGGGCAGTTTGGTCACCGGCACGGAAGTGGGGCGTGGTCAAAAGGTCACGGGTGATGACCGTGGCGGATGTCGTGCCATCACTGGGACCGAATACACCAGTACCCAACAATTAAAAGGTGTGTGTGACACCGTGGGTTTGGTGCAGCCCGTTGCCAAGGTGGGTCAAGACCTGACCTGGGGCGATCAAAGCATCACGGGAGCGCACATTGGCCGATCCAGGCAAGTGACAGGCGATGAGTCGGGAGCTTGTGCGCCCATCAGTGGCACGGCATACATCGGCCAAAACCAATACCAAGGCTTTTGTGAACCTGAAAATAGACGCGCACAGCAAGCCCTCAGCCGTCAAGAAGGCTCGATCTCTGCTTCTTTGGTCACGGGTGATCGACCAGGGGCGGGCGGCAGTGTGATGACCGGTGATCGCCGTGGCGCTTGCAGTGTCATCAGCGGATCGCCTTACATAGGTGCGGACAACCTGCCGCGCCAATGCGCCAGCAGCGGTCGTTTTGTGGCACCGGTGCGCAATGAGACACCGATCGGCAATGGGGTAAGCCCCAGTGATTTCAGCATCCGCCCGCCATCGCGGCAAGCCCGTGAGCGCTCGGTCGATGCTGTCACGGGATCGGCCTTCAGTGGGCAACGCATCACAGGTGCCGTGAACAAAGGCTTGGGCTTGATCACTGGGACTCCAGAGTTCCGCCACCGTGACAACGTGCCCATGCCCACCCCGCAGCCTCACGCTGGCAGTGGTGCGAACAAATTGACTGGAGAGGGAAGTCAGGCCGGTCGTCAAATCAGTGGGGATGCATGGAAGTCGTCTGACCGTGTCACAGGGACCGAGGGGACTTCTTCTTTGGCGCGTAACCCCTCGCAGCGAGGCGATGCCCGAGGCATGGGCATGACGGCGATCCAATTTCGCAAAACCGAACGCGTTGAGCAGCCGCAAAGCAAAGTCACGGGTTCTTCTGGCAACACCAGCAAAGGGGCGTCTGTGACCCTTTCGGGTGGCGCTCGCGGATAAGTTGAGTACCT
>CAMDCY010000090.1 GCA_945890705.1 Hydrogenophaga intermedia
GGTGGCCATGCCGGGGTTGAGCACCGAGTAGGTGCCGGCCGAGCCGCAGCACAGGTGCGCTTCGTTGCGCGCCACCTGCACAGTAAAGCCCAAAGCGGCCAAGTGGGTTTCCACGCCGCCTTTGAGTTTTTGGCCGTGTTGCAAGGTGCACGGTGGGTGAAAGGCCACGACGCGGCTGGCGTCGGGCTTTTGCCGCAAGCGCTCGCGCAGGCGCGGCACGAGGTCGGGCAGCAACTCGCTGAGGTCGCGCGTGAGGGCGCTCACGCGAGCGGCCTTGGCGGCGTAGGCCGGGTCGTCGCGCAGCAGGTGGCCGTATTCCTTGACGCTCACGCCGCAGCCCGAGGCGTTCATGACGATGGCTTCCACGCCCGCTTCGATCTCGGGCCACCACGCGTCGATGTTGCGGCGCATCTCGACCATGCCACCGGCTTGGTCGTTGAGGTGGAACTTCACCGCGCCGCAGCAGCCGGCCGACGGCGGGATGACCGCCGAGACACCCGCGGCGTCGAGCACGCGGGCGGTGGCGCTGTTGATGTTGGGCGCCATGGCCGGCTGCACACAACCGGCGAGCATCAGCACGCGGCGGCTGTGGATGGCGCTGGGCCAAGTGCCCGCAGCTTGGCGCGCAGGCACTTTGTTTTTCAAAAAGCGGGGCATGAGCGGGCGCACGAATTGGCCCAGCTTCATGGCGGGCGCGAACCAGCGCGAAGGCAGACCTTCTTTGAGCGCCCAACGCACGGCGCGCTCGGGCAGCGGACGCGGCACTTTTTCGTCGACGATGGCGCGGCCAATGTCCACCAAGTGGCCGTAGTCCACGCCGCTGGGGCAGGTGCTTTCGCAGTTGCGGCAGGTCAGGCAACGGTCCAAGTGCATCTGCGTTTTGCGCGTGGGCTCGGCGCCTTCGAGCACCTGTTTGATCAGGTAGATGCGCCCGCGTGGGCCGTCGAGCTCGTCGCCCAGCAATTGGTAGGTGGGGCAGGTGGCGGTGCAAAAACCGCAGTGCACGCACTTGCGCAGCACTTCCTCGGCGGCTTCGCCGCGAGCGGTGTTCAAGAATTCGGGGGCCAGGTTGGTCTGCATCTCAATGTCCCATGCGACCCGTGGCGAACACGCCTTGCGGGTCAAATTGTTCTTGCAAGGCGCGCTGGATGCGCAACAAAGCCTCGGGCATGGGCGCGAACACCGACCCATCGCGCGGCCCCACCGAGCGCAAACACTGCGCCGCGCCGCCCACCAGTTGGGCCGCCGCGTGGATGGCCGGGGCCGCGTCCATCGGCGCCCACAACCAGCGCTGCGCGCCTTGCCACTCGATGTACTGCGCCGCTGCGCTCAAACCCGGCACCTCGATCACGGGCGCGGTTTGGGGCACCGACAAGCGCCACAGGGCTTGGTCGGCCGACGGCGCTTGGAAGAACGGCAGCGTCTGCTCACCGCTGGCACGCCAATCGGCCCCAGCCGCGGCGTTGTCCATGACCGTGACCTGTGCGCCCAAGGCCGACGCGTCCGCGCTCATGCGCGTGGTGGCCGACTGCACCGCCGCCACCGCGCCGCGCAAGCGCACAAACAAAAAGTCCGCCACGGGCGAGGCCGTGGTATCGCGCACCCAAGCGCTGGCGTTCAAAGGCAGGGGCTGGCCGCCCCAGCGGTGCAACAAATTCAGGGCCGTGGCTTGGTCCAAACCCACGCACATCAGCGTGGCTTCGGCCGGGGCCACGGGCAAGACCTTCAAGCTGACCTCGGTGATCAACCCCAAGGTGCCCCAGCTGCCGGCCAACAAACGGCTGACGTCGTAACCGGCCACGTTCTTCATGACTTGGCCACCAAAGGTCAGGTCTTCGCCACGACCGTTGACCATGCGCACACCCAAGACGTAATCGCGCACCGAGCCTACGCTGGCGCGGGCCGGGCCCGACAGACCGGCGGCCACCATGCCGCCGACCGTGGCGCCCGCGCCGAAGTGCGGCGACTCAAAGGGCAGGCACTGACCGTGGGCGGCCAAAGCGGCCTCCAACTCGGCCAAAGGCGTGCCGCAACGGGCGGTGACGAAGAGTTCGCTCGGCTCGTGGCTGACGATGCCGCTGTAGCTCCGCGTGTCCAGAACTTCGCCCCTCAGGGGCGCGCCCCAAAAGTCTTTGCTGCCACCGCCGCGCAAGCGCAGCGGGCGTCCGTCGGCCGCGGCGGCGCGCACGGCGTCGATGAGGTGTTGGCGTTGTGCTTCCATGGGCTGGGATGTTACCCCCCACCCCTATAAGGGCGGATGAATTTTTTGAACGCGGGGGTTGTGAGAAATTACGGGTGGCGCTGGGCGGCCAAACTCAGCCACGAGTGCACTGGCCAAGGCGAACGCGCTTGCGACTGGCTGCCGCCGAACACCACGCACCCGCCTTGGAGCATGTCCGGGTGGTTCGCCTCAAAGCGCTTGAGTCCTTTGAAATAGTCGGGGTTGACCGTGCCGCCGGCTTTGATTTCGATGGCGTGAACCTGTCGACCCACCGGCATGAGCAAGTCCACCTCATTGCCCTCAGAGTCTCGGTAAAAGTACAGCGGGCTGTTCTCGCCTTGGTTGAAGCGGTCTTTCATGGCTTCCATCACCACGAAATTCTCAAACAACGCACCCCATAGGGGGTCGCGTTGAACTTGCTCTGCCGTGCGCAGACCCAAAAGCCAACAGGCCAAGCCCGTGTCACAAAAATACAGCTTGGGCGACTTGACCAAGCGTTTGCCCGAATTCACAAACCACGGCGGCAACAACTGCACGATGAAGCTGGTTTGCAGTAAATCCAACCAAGCGCGTGCGGTGGGTTGAGACACCCCTGTGTCGTTGGCCAAATTGTTGAGGTTGAGCAGTTGCCCGGTGCGTCCTGCGCACAGCCGCACAAACCGCTCAAACAAGCGCAGGTCTTGAACGGCGGCCAATTGCCGCAAGTCGCGCTCCACATACGTGGCGAAGTAATCGCCCATGGCTTGTGAGGGGTCGAGGCCTTTGTCGTGCACGCGCGGGTAAAAGCCTTTCAACAAACACTGGGCAAGTACCCCAGGGTCGTTGACATCTGGGGCGCGAAATGACGCCACCTCCGCCAAGGTCAGCGGCAACAAACGCAACAAGGCGGTTCGCCCGGCCAGGGATTGGCTGACCTGTGTCATCAATTCAAACTGCTGACTGCCGGTCAGGACAAACTGCCCCGGCGCTGGCTTGACGTCGACCATGGATTGCAAATACGAGGGCAATTCTGGTGCGCGCTGAATTTCGTCGAACACCGCGCCATCCGGATATGACGACAAAAACCCCCGCGGGTCTTCGACAGCGAAACGGCGCACGTCGGGGTCTTCCAGCGTCACGTAAGGCTTGTTGGGGAACACCATGCGAGCCAAGGTGGTTTTGCCGCTTTGACGCGGCCCGACCAAGGTCACGATGGGGTATTGACCGGCCAACCGGCGCAAATGGGGTTCGATGTTTCGTGGAATCATGATCGGCAGTTTAGCCAAATTTCCTGCAAATTCAAAATCCGATTTTGAATTTGCAGGGTTTTACAGATCCGTTCGCCCATAAAAAAAGCGGCGGGGTTGCCCCCGCCGCCATCACTGGAACCTGACCTGATTAACGGTGGTAAGCCGTTTCACCGTGCGAGGTGATGTCCAAGCCTTCGCGTTCGGCTTCTTCCGAGACACGCAGACCCATGACCATATCGACCAGTTTGTAGGCCACATAAGCCACCACACCGGACCACACCATGGTGATGACCACGCCTTCGAGCTGGATCAAGAACTGAGCGGCCATGTCGAAGTCTTCGCCTTTGATGCCGCCCAAAGAGCCGGCCGAGAACACACCGGTCAACAAGGCGCCGACGATACCGCCCACACCGTGCACACCGAAGACGTCCAAGGAGTCGTCAGCGCCGAGCATTTTCTTCAAGCCCGACACACCCCACAGGCACAAGAAGCCAGAGATCAAACCGATCACGATGCCGCCCATGGGGCCGACCGAGCCGCAAGCGGGGGTGATGGCGACCAAACCGGCCACGGCACCCGACGCTGCGCCCAACATCGAAGCCTTGCCTTTGGTCATGGCTTCGCCGATGCACCAGGCCAACACAGCCGCGGCGGTGGCGAACAAGGTGTTGATGAAGGCCAAGCCTGCGCCGCCGTTGGCTTCGAGGTTGGAGCCGGCGTTGAAGCCGAACCAGCCCACCCACAGCAAGGAGGCACCGACCATGGTCAGCGTCAGGCTGTGCGGGGTCATGGACTCTTTGCCGTAACCGATGCGCTTGCCTAAGACGTAGGCGCCAACCAAACCGGCCATGGCCGCGTTGATGTGCACCACAGTGCCGCCAGCGAAGTCCAGCGCGCCCTTGTCGAACAAGTAACCACCAGCACCCCAGACCATGTGGGCGATCGGCAGGTAGCTGAACGTGAACCAGATGGCGCAGAACAAGAGGACGGAGCCGAACTTGATGCGCTCAGCAAAGGAGCCGACGATCAGCGCGCAGGTGATGCCCGCAAACGTGGCTTGGAAGGCGATGAAGATGAACTCGGGGATCATCACGCCGGCCGTGAAGGTCGCGGCCAAGGAGTCCGCGGTCACGCCTTTGAGGAAGAGCTTGTCGAAGTTGCCGATGATGAGGCCCTCGCCGCCGAACGCCAAGCTGTAACCGTAAACGGCCCACAGCACAGAGATCAACGAGAACACGACCATCACTTGCATCAGCACGGACAGCATGTTTTTGCTGCGCACCAAGCCGCCGTAGAACAGGGCCAGGCCGGGCACGATCATCAAAATCACCAAGACGGTGGCGATCATCATGAAGGCGACGTCGCCTTTGTCAACGGTTTCTTTGACGGCTTCGGCCGCGGCGGGCGCAGCCTCAGCGGCTGGAGCTGCAGCAGGGGCTGCGGCAGCGTCAGGGGCCGCCACGACAGCAGCAGCGGGCGCCGCATCAGCGGCGGGTGCGGTTTGGGCGATGGCCAAGCCCGCGCCCAGGGCCAAGGAGAGGCCCAAACAGAGTGAAGCGATGAAGGATTTCATGGCAGTTATCTTTCTTGAAAGTGTGTCGCGTCAGAGCGCTTCTTTGCCGGTCTCGCCAGTGCGGATGCGAACCACCTGCTCCAGGCTGGTCACGAAAATCTTGCCGTCGCCGATCTTGCCGGTGCGGGCCGCACCTTCGATGGCTTCGATCACGCGGTCAATCAACTCGTCGGCCACGGCCGCTTCGAGCTTGACCTTCGGCAAGAAATCGACAACGTATTCCGCGCCGCGGTAGAGCTCGGTGTGGCCTTTTTGGCGACCGAAGCCTTTGACTTCGGTGACGGTGATGCCTTGCACGCCCATGCCGGAGAGCGCTTCGCGCACTTCGTCCAACTTGAACGGCTTGATGATGGCGGTGACCATTTTCATGCTCGGTTTCCTTTCAATTAAAAGAGGTCCACCCAAAGGGGTCGATGTACTTGCCCTGCACAGACCGTGCCAACTAACGCACGCACCGCGTTTTTGTTTGCGCTGCCCTGTGGCGCTCTCGACAAAACCCAGTCCCAACCCCACTGACAAGGCGCCCCAGCGGGGCCAATATGCTCGGCTGGCGCCGCACCAAGATGCGACATGCACCGTTAAAGCGCACCACTTCGGTGCGCACCGGGGCGGTGCCTCCCAGGAGGTGCGCATGGGTTTGGCAACGGTTCAAGGGCGGGTGTTGGTGGGTTTGGTGGCCCACGCGGTGGAGGTCGAGGTGCATTTGGCCAACGGCCTGCCCTTGTTCACCTTGGTGGGCTTGGCCGACACCGAGGTGAAAGAGGCGCATGAACGCGTGCGCTCGGCCATCGTCAACGCGGGGCTGAACTTCCCGCACAACCAACGCATCACGGTCAACCTCGCACCGGCCGATTTGCCCAAAGACTCCGGGCGGCTGGACCTGCCCATGGCGCTGGGCATCTTGGCCGCCAGTGGGCAGATCGACGCGGCGCGTTTGGCCGGTTGGGAGTTTGCGGGCGAGCTCTCGCTCAGCGGCGCGCTGCGCCCGGTGCGCGGGGCCTTGGCCATGGGTTTGGCCTTGCGCCGCGCCGGGCCCGCCACGCGTTTGGTCTTGCCACCGGGCAGCGCCGAAGAAGCCGCCTTGGTGCCCGACGCGACGGTGTTTCGCGCCCAGCACCTGCTCGACGTGGTGCAGGCCTTTGCCCCCGGCGAGGCCGCGCCCAGCGAGGGTTGGACGCGCTTGTCCACCCAAGCCCCCGTGGCCTCGGCGCACGCGCGGTGGCCCGACATGGCGGACGTCAAAGGCCAAGCCGGGCCGAAGCGGGCCTTGGAGATCGCGGCGGCGGGCGACCATTCGTTGCTCATGGTGGGGCCTCCGGGTTCGGGCAAGTCGATGTTGGCGCAGCGCTTCGCGGGTTTGTTG
>CAMDCY010000091.1 GCA_945890705.1 Hydrogenophaga intermedia
TGCACGCCGAAGTCAAAACCCTGCGCACCGAATTGGCCGAGATCAAGGCGCTGCTGCTGGCGCAGCGCCCCGGCGATAAAGTGTGAAGCGCGCCGATAAGCCGGATTCTGTGCATGTGGGTTTCCCCCCATGTGACCGCCATTCATCTGGGCCGCTGGTCACCCAAGCGGCTCGGTGCTACCTACCCGCCAACTCCGCGGAACCACGTCAACGTTGGCCTATTTGGTATTGCTGCGCGTAGAGATTGCCCGTTTCACCCTTGGGGCTCGTGTCGTGACTTGCGTCACGACCGGTCCCCAAGACTCGTCTCTGTTGCTCTGATCCTCACCTTAGGGCCGCCGGGGTTGCCCCTGTCGGCTGGTCGGTGGAGAGGTGTTACCTCCTACGCTGTCCTGTGCAGTCCGGACGTTCCTCCAGTGCTCCCTTTCGGGTCCTCTTGCGAGGTTGCACCAGCGGCGGTCTGGCGCGCTTCACCGCTCGATTATCACCTCCGCGCCGATCATGTCCTGCGACAATGGCGTTTTTTCATGCCTGCTTGATCACCACAAGCCCTCCCCATGATCCGCATTGCCGAACTCAAGCTCCCGCTCACCGAGGTGCCGACCGAGCATCGACGCGCCGCCGACGCACCCACCGAAACCGACGACGACCGCCTACCGCCGCCCCACCCCCTTGAAGCGCTCACGCGCTTGGCCGCACAGGCGCTGGGCGTGGATCCGGTTGCCATCGCCGAGCTGCAGGTCTTCAAGCGCAGCTTCGATGCGCGCAAGGCCGATCTGCTGGCGGTGTACATCGTGGACGTGACGCTGGCCGACCCCCGTCAAGCCCCCGTGCTGCTGGCCCAGCACGAGAAGAACCCCCACATCATCGCCACGCCCGACATGCGTTGGCAGCCCACCGCCACGGCCCCGGCCGGCTGGCCATCGCAAGAGGCCGAACGCCCCGTGGTCGTGGGCTTGGGGCCTTGCGGTTTGTTCACCGCGCTGGCGCTGGCACAAATGGGCTTGCGACCCATCGTGCTCGAGCGCGGCAAGCCGGTGCGCCAACGCACCAAAGACACCTGGGGCCTGTGGCGCAAAAAAGTGCTCAACCCCAACAGCAACGTGCAGTACGGTGAAGGCGGCGCGGGCCTGTTTTCCGACGGCAAGCTCTACAGCCAAATCAAAGACCCGCGCTTTCTGGGCCGCAAGGTGATGCACGAATTCGTGGACGCCGGTGCACCGCCCGAAATCCTCTACCAAGCGCACCCACACATCGGCACCTTCAAGCTGGTCAAGGTGGTCGAGGCCATGCGCGAAAAAATCATCGCTCTGGGCGGCGAGATCCGTTTTGAGCACCTGCTGACCGGCATCGAACGCGCACCCGGCGCCGATGGCCAAGCCGAGGTGCAAGCCCTGCGCGTGCGCCGGCTCGACACCGAAGAAGAACTGGTGCTGCCTGCGCGGCGCGTGGTCATGGCCTTGGGCCACAGCGCACGCGACAGCTTTGCCTTGATGTGGGACGCGGGGGTGTACATGGAAGCCAAACCGTTTTCGGTGGGCTTTCGCATCGAACACCCCCAAAGCGTGATCGACCAAGCCCGCTGGGGCCGACACGCTGGCCACCCACTCTTGGGCGCGGCCGATTACAAGCTGGTGTACCACGCACAAAACGGCCGTGCGGTGTACAGCTTTTGCATGTGCCCGGGCGGCACGGTGGTGGCCGCCACGTCCGAGCCCGGTCGGGTGGTGACCAACGGCATGAGCCAGTATTCGCGCAACGAGCGCAACGCCAACGCGGGTTTGGTGGTGGGCATCGACCCGAGCGACTTCCCACTGCAGTTCCCCCAAGACGCGCCGTTGTGGACGGCCGCATTTGGCGATATCGATGGGCCACGCTATGCCGATCAAGCGAAGGCGCTGATCGCACAAGGTCAGCACCACCCACTCGCGGGCATCGTGTTGCAACGCCAATTGGAGAGCCGCGCCTACACCTTGGGCGGCAGCAGCTACGATGCGCCTGGCCAGCGCGTGGGGGACTTCTTGGCCGGGCTACCGTCCAGCGCGTTGGGCGAAGTGCAACCCTCATACAAGCCCGGCATCCACTTGGGCGACTTGGCGCCGTCATTGCCGGCCTATGCCATTGAAGCCATGCGCGAAGCGCTGCCCGTGTTTGGCCGAAAAATCAAAGGCTACGACATGGCCGATGCTTTGCTGACTGGGGTGGAGACTCGCACCAGCGCGCCGCTGCGCATCACCCGGGGCGAGGACTTCCAAAGCCTCAACACCCGCGGCCTGTACCCGGCCGGTGAAGGCGCGGGTTACGCGGGGGGCATTTTGTCGGCCGGGGTGGACGGCATCAAAGTGGCCGAGGCCGTGGCCCGGGCCACCCTGTCTCAGGCCTGATCAGCCGCGCTGCAAAGCGGCGATGCGCTCTTCGATGGGGGGGTGGGTCGAGAACCACTTGCCCAAACCACCCGCGATGCCCATGGCCTGCATGGTCTTGGGCAATTCACCTGCCGTCACGCCACCCAAGCGGGCCAAGGCGTTGATCATGGGTTGCTTGCGGCCCATCATCTGCGCGGCACCCGCGTCGGCGCGGAATTCGCGCTGGCGGCTGAACCAGGCCACGATCATGGCGGCCAAGACGCCCAAAACAATGTCCATCACGATGGTGGTGATGTAGTAGCCCATGCCGGGGCCGCTGCTTTGGTTGTCGCCCTTGCGCAAAAAGCTGTCGACCAAGTAACCGATCACGCGGCTGAGGAAGACCACGAAGGTGTTCATCACCCCTTGGATGAGCGTCATGGTCACCATGTCGCCATTGGCAATGTGAGCGACCTCGTGTCCAATGACGGCCTCGACTTCTTCGCGGGTCATGTTGCGCAACAAACCGGTGGAGACGGCCACCAAGGCCGAGTTCTTGAACGCGCCGGTGGCAAAAGCGTTGGGCTCGCCTTCAAAGATCGCCACTTCGGGCATGCCGATGTTGGCTTGGTTGGCGAAGCGCTCGACCGTCTGGACGATCCAAGCCTCATCGGCGTTTTGCGGCTGGTTGATCACGCGCGCGCCGGTGCTGAACTTGGCCATGGGCTTGCTGATGAGCAAGGAGATGAAGGCGCCACCAAAACCGATGACCAGCGAAAAGCCGGCCAACGCGGTCAGGTTCAGGCCGTTGGCCGTCAAAAAGCGGTCCACGCCCAGCAGGCGGGTGGTCACCAGCAACACGGCCATGACGGCCAAGTTGGTCAAGATCAACAAAAAGATGCGTTTCATATGGACTCCGATTAACCCAATGGTTGGGAATGATACTGGCCAATCAGATGCGGGCGCATGACAAAAGTTCAAGCCCCCACCGGGGCACGGGGTGCACGGAAGACCTGCGGGTCGGCGTAAAAGTCCGGGTCTTGGTTGGCTGGCCACCAACCGGGGATGCCCAGCACCGGCAGCGGGGTCAATGGCTTGCGGGTCAAACGCTCGGCGCTCAGGCCTTGGGCGAACCAATCGTCCCACGCGGCCCAGTCGCCTCCCAAATCCATGGGCACGGGCACGGCCCACACATGGGCGGTGATGGACTTGTAGGGTTGGTGCAGTTTCTCCAGCAAAGCGTGCCCCACCACACCCACGCGGGCTTGCGCCCAAAGCGCCCGATCCGTCACAAACAAAGTCGGCCAATCTCGGCGCAACAGCGAAGACCACAGCGCCTCAGGCGCTTGCAAGAGCACGGCGTTTTCGTCGATCAGGGTCAGGGCATCGCGAACCGGCCCGCGCGCCGCACCAATGCCCAAACGCGCGATCTCGGCCACCTGAAGCCGGTTGAGGCGGCGCTTACTCTGGGGCCACTGGTGCCAGCACAGGGCGTTGAAGGCGTCGTGCAAGCCCTCGCGGGTGGGCACAGCGGCATGCTCGCCAATGAAGGTCTCGTAAGCTTGCCCCTCGGGCAAATCGGCTTGGGGCACAAAGCGCACCGGTGCCTTCAAGTGCGTGTTGAGCAGCTCGGGCCAAGCCCCATCCTGCGCCAAGGCGCTCTGGATCGTCAGACCCAGTGCGGCCCAATGGGCCAACCAGGGCGCAGCCCAATCGATACCGCGCAGCGCGCTGCGCGAAGCGTCAGACCCGCACACGCCAGTGCAACGCTTCACCGGCGCGCAAGGGTTTGAGCGCAGCTTCACCCAAAGCAAAGGACTCCGGTGGTATCCAAGTCTCACGCTGCAAGGTGATCGTGCTGCGGTTGCGCGGCAAACCATAGAAGTCGGCGCCATAAAAACTAGCAAACCCTTCGAGCTTGTCGAGCGCCCCCGCGTTGTCAAACGCCTCGGCGTACAGCTCCATGGCAGCGTGGGCGGTGTAGCAACCCGCACAACCGGTGGCGTGTTCTTTGAGGTGGGCGGCGTGTGGCGCGCTGTCCGTACCCAAAAAGAACTTGGGCGAACCGCTGGTGGCGGCTTGCACCAAGGCCAAGCGGTGGGTCTCTCGCTTCAACACTGGCAAGCAGTAGTAGTGCGGGCGGATGCCGCCGGTGAAGATGGCGTTGCGGTTGTAGAGCAGGTGGTGCACCGTGATGGTGGCGGCCAGCATGCCATCGGCCTGCGTCACGTACTGCGCAGCTTCCCGGGTGGTGATGTGTTCCATCACGATTTTCAGGCCCGGAAAGTCGCGGCGCAGCGGGATGAGTTGCTGCTCAATGAAGACGGCTTCGCGGTCGAAGAGGTCGATGTCGGGTGAGGTCACCTCGCCGTGCACCAACAAGAGCATGCCCTCGCGCTGCATGGCCTCGAGCACCGGGTAAATCTTGCGAATGTTGGTCACGCCGGCATCGCTGTTGGTGGTGGCGCCAGCGGGGTAGAGCTTGGCGGCCAGGACACCAGCGGCCTTGGCGCGCGCGATCTCATCGGGGGCCAGGTTGTCGGTGAGGTAGAGCGTCATCAGCGGCTCAAAATCCACGCCCGCAGGCACGGCGGCCAAGATGCGTGCTTTGTAGGCCAAGGCCTGCGCGGCGGTGGTCACCGGTGGCCTGAGGTTGGGCATGACGATGGCGCGGCCGAACTGGGCGGCGGTGTGTGGCACCACGGTGTACAGGGCCTCGCCGTCGCGCACGTGCACGTGCCAATCGTCGGGTCGGGTGATCGTCAGGGTATTGAATGGGGCGTTCATGCCCCCATTGTCTCAAATGGCGGACAGGGGGTGTGCCAAGAGGTGTTGCCAGAGCGGCTCGGCCGCACCCGCGGTTTGGCCGGGTTGGCTGCGTTCGCGGTAGACGCGGATGTCGATGCTGGCCTCCAGACCCGGCATGGCCGGCACCAGTTTGTTCTGGCGCAGTTCTTGGCGCACCGCGCTGGCGGGCAAAAAGGCGATGCCGTGGCCCTCCAAGGCCATGGCCTTGAGGCCTTCGGACATGTCGGTCTCGTACACCCGCTCCAAGTGCAGGGGTGTGGGGCTTTGTTTGATCACGTGCTCGGCCACGCCCGCCAGGTAAGCGCCCGGGGCATACGCCAAATAAGGCTGCGGAACTGAACCCGACGACGGCAACGCGAACATCGGTGTGCCTTGGGCCGTGGGCTTAACGTAGGGCGCCATGGTCTCGCGCCCCAAGGGCAACATTTCGTAGCGCTTGGGGTCGAGCTGCAAAGGCTGCGCCGGGTGGTGAAAAGCGATCAGCAAATCGCAGCCGCCTTGGGTCAAGCGCATCACCGCGTCGTGCACATTGAGCGCGGTCACGCGGCTTTTGACCGGACCAAACGGTTCGGCCAAGCTCGACAACCAACCGGGGAAAAACGTGAAGGCCAGCGTGTGCGGCATGGCAAATTCGATGACGTCTTGGGCGGTGCTGCTGTGTGCGCGCAGCATGGTGCGCGCACTTTGCAGGGTTTGCAACATTTCCAGCGCTTGCTCGTGCAGGGTCTGCCCGGCGGGTGTGAGACGCGTGGGGTAAGACGAGCGGTCCACCAAATCGGTACCGGCCCAGGCCTCCAGCGACTGGATGCGACGCGAAAAAGCCGGTTGCGTGACGTGGCGAAGTTGTGCGGAACGGCTGAAACTGCGCGTTTCAGCCAAGCTGACGAAGTCTTCCAACCATTTGGTGTCCATGACCCGATTATGCGTTTTGCTGCAGCGCCCACATACCCGAGTAAACACCACCTCGGGCCACCAACTCGGCGTGGGTGCCGCGCTCCACGATGTGGCCGTGCTCGAGTACGAGGATCTCGTGGGCATCGACCACGGTGGACAAGCGGTGCGCGATCACCAAACTGGTCTTGTTGCGCGCCGCGTCCTTGAGTTCGCTTTGAATCGCGCGCTCGTTGGCCGAGTCCAAGGCCGAGGTGGCCTCGTCAAAAATCACCACCGGTGGGTTTTTGAGCAAAGTGCGGGCAATC
The DNA here is from genome assembly GCA_945890705.1 of Hydrogenophaga intermedia. Classification (GTDB taxonomy): domain Bacteria; phylum Pseudomonadota; class Gammaproteobacteria; order Burkholderiales; family Burkholderiaceae_C; genus Hydrogenophaga; species Hydrogenophaga miladensis. The sequence continues at coordinate 6,353 of CAMDCY010000091.1, forward strand.
GCCACGCGCTGCTT
>CAMDCY010000092.1 GCA_945890705.1 Hydrogenophaga intermedia
CCCACCACGCAAGCCAGCCCCGGCCTGTTCGATCTGACCAGCCTGCAGCGAGAGGCCAACGGCAAGTTCGGCTTCTCGGCCAAGACCACGCTGGCCTTGGCGCAAAGCCTGTACGAGCGACACAAGGCCCTGACCTACCCGCGTACCGACTCGCGCCACCTGCCCGAGGACTACGTGCCCGTGGCCAAACAAACCTTCGAGATGCTGGCCGACAGCGGCATGCGCCACCTGGCCCCGCATGCGCTCACGGCGCTCAACAACAACTACGTGCGCAAGATCCCGCGCGTGTTCGACAACAAAAAGGTCTCGGACCACTTCGCCATCATCCCCACGTTGCAAGCCCCCAGCGGCTTGTCCGAGGCCGAGCAAAAGTTGTACGACTTGGTGGTGCGCCGCTTCATGGCGGTGTTCTTCCCCAGCGCCGAATACCAAGTCACCACCCGCATCAGCGTGGCGGCTGGCCACAGCTTCAAGACCGTGGGCAAGGTGCTGGTCAAACCGGGTTGGCTCGCGATTTACGGCAAGGAAGCCGCCGATGAGGTGGAAGACGCCAAAGACGGCGACAAGGGCCAGAACCTGGTGCCGGTGCAACCGGGCGAACAGGTCGGCGTCGAGTCGGTCGAGGCCAAGGGCTTGAAGACCCGCCCTCCCGCGCGCTATTCGGAAGCCACGCTCTTGGGTGCCATGGAAGGCGCGGGCAAGATGGTCGACGACGACGAGTTGCGCGAGGCCATGCAAGAAAAAGGCTTGGGGACTCCAGCGACCCGCGCGGCCACCATCGAGGGCTTGCTGAACGAAAAATACATGTTGCGCGAAGGGCGCGAACTGATCCCCACGGCCAAGGCCTTCCAGCTCATGACGCTGTTGCGCGGTCTGCAGGTGGAAGAACTCTCCAAGCCCGAGCTGACGGGCGAGTGGGAGTACAAGCTCGCACAAATGGAGCAAGGCAAATTGAGCCGCGCCACCTTCATGGCCGAGATCGCGGCCATGACCGAGCACATCGTCAAAAAAGCCAAAGAGTACGACCGCGACACCGTGCCCGGCGACTACGCCACGCTGAGCGCGCCTTGCCCCAATTGCGGCGGCGTGGTGAAAGAAAACTACCGCCGCTACACCTGCAATGGGGCCGACGGCGCCAGCGACGGTTGTGGCTTCTCGTTCGGCAAGTCGCCCGCGGGCCGCACCTTTGAGGTGGCCGAGGTCGAGCAGTTCATGCGCGACAAGAAGATTGGTCCGCTAGAAGGCTTCCGCTCCAAAGCCGGCTGGCCTTTTGTGGCCGAGATGGCGCTCAAGTACAACGAAGAAGACAAGAACTGGAAACTCGAGTTCGACTTCGGCGACGACAAAAACGAAGAGAGTGGCGAGATCGTTGAGTTTGCCGACGCCTCCCTCGGTGCTTGCCCCAAGTGCGGCAGCGCGGTGCACGAGCATGGCAGCAATTACGTGTGTAGCAAGTCCGTGCCCACGAACGAACAGCCCACGCCGAGTTGCGACTTCAAGAGCGGCACCCTGATCTTGCAGCAGCCCATCGATCGCGAGCAGATTGTCAAACTCTTGAACACCGGCAAAACCGATTTGCTGGACAAGTTCGTGAGCAACCGCACCCGACGCGCCTTTAAAGCCATGCTGGCTTGGAACCCCGAAGAGGGCAAGGTCACGTTTGAATTTGCGCCGCGCGAAGGTGGCAAAAAATACCCGCCGCGCAAAACGGCTGCGACCAAGACGCCGTTTGGCAAAGCCGTGGCCAAAAAAGCAGCGGTCAAAACGCCCGCAACCAAAACCGCCAAAGCCCCGGCAGCCAAAAAAGTGGCCAAGCCCAAAGCGCCGCGCAAGGCCGCGGTGGGCACTTTGAAGCCCAGCGTACCGTTGGCGGCAGTGATTGGCGACGGCACCTATGCCCGCACCGAAGTGGTCAAAAAAATCTGGGACTACATCAAGGCCAATAACCTGCAAGACCCGGCGGACAAGCGCTCGATCAAGGCCGATGGCAAGTTGCAAGCGGTGTTCGGCAAGGACCAAGCCACCATGTTTGAGCTGGCCGGCATCATCGGCAAACACCTGAGCTGAGTGGGAAAGCTGCGCCCCGTTTCACGGGTCCATTGACGCGGTGGGCGGGCCGTCCAACAAGGTTTTGAGCACCGTCAGGCCGCTGGTCAATTGTTCCAGCGTGGCGGGCGAGTTCAGGCTGATGCGAATGGCGTGGGGTGCCGCTGAGCGGCCCACCGCAAAGTGATCGGCGGTGCGAACCAGCACACCCACGTGGCGCAGGGCGGCCGCAAACTGGCCCGCGCGCCAAGGCTCGGGCAAGGGCATCCACAACAAGGGGTAATCGTTGTCGGACTGGAAGTCCAAGCCCGACAGCGCGCCTTTGGCCACGTGTAAGCGCTCGGCGATGGCTTGGCGTTGCAAACCGATGAGGTGGTCGAGTTCGCCGCTGTGGATCCAGTGGCTGGCGATTTCGGGCATCAAGGGTGCGACCATCCAACTGTCGGCGCGGATGCTGCCGGCGAGCTTGTCCAACCACTCAGGCGCAGCCTCCAAAAAACCCACCCGCAAACCCGGCGCGATCACCTTGGAAAAACTGGAGAGCAAAAATGAACGGTCCGGCAGCCAGGTGGACAGGGCGGGCAAGGGCGAGGCTTGTGCCGCGGCGTGCACACAGTCCTCGATCACCCACAGGTTGCAGCGCCGCGCCACGGCCGCGATGGCCTCTCGGCGCGCGATCGGCATGGTGGTGCCCGTGGGGTTGTGCAGCGAGGGCGAGCAATACATGAACTTGGTGTCGTAAGTCTTGGCCGCCCGTTCCAGCGCCTGCGGCACCATGCCGTCGGCGTCCATTTCAACGCCGATGAGTTGCAAGCGCATCGAGCGCGCCAAGGCCTGCAAGCCGGGGTAGCTGAGCGACTCGGTCAGCACGGTGTCACCCGGGCGCGCCAAGGTGCGCAAGACGCAGGCCAGACCGTGTTGTGCGCCGTGCGTGACCATCACGCGGCTGGCTTGGCCGCTGGTGCCAAAGCGTTGTAGCCACTGGGCGCCCGCGTGGCGGTGGCGCATCAGTCCCGCCTCGGGTTGGTAGCTCAGCACCTGTTTGAGCACCTCGTGATCCAGTGACAAGGTTTCAAACGCGCGCTTGAGGGCCAGCGCATCCTCCGTCGGGATGGCGACGTTGTGGGCCAAGTCAATGGGCAGGGACAGCGGCGCGGCATCTGGCGAAGGGGTGCGTGGGTCAACGGCCCGCACATAGGTGCCGTCGCCCACGCGGGCGCTGGCCAAGCCCTGGCGCTCCAGATTGGCGTAAGCCCGGCTGATGGTTCCTGCGGTCACGCCCAAGCGCAGGGCCAAGTCGCGTTGGGGTGGCAATTTTTCACCGACCGCAAATTGACCCGCCACAATCGATTGGGCGAGATCGTCGGCGATGGCTTGGTATTTGGGTTTGTTGGGGTCGCTTAGACTGGCGATGGTGATCAGTTGCTCAAAAGACACGCCGTCCTCCAAGGGTGAATGGGTCGATGATGGTACCGTCTCTTCCACCAAAATACGGGGGAGAGCCCTGCATTCAATTACTCAACTTGAATACATTGAATGCATGCAATGTTGTGAATAGCATATGCCACTGCCCCCAAATGGCCCTTCAACCACCATGCCTCACCCCCATCCATGACGGACTTTGACTACATCATCGTGGGCGCTGGCTCGGCGGGCTGCGTGTTGGCCAACCGTTTGAGTAAAGACCCAGCGAACCGCGTGCTCTTGCTTGAGGCCGGGGGCTCCGACCGCAGCCCTTTGATTCAGGTGCCCTTGGGTTACGGTTTGACGTATTCACACCCGCGCTACAACTGGATGTACGACACCCAGCCCGACCCCGCGCTCAACGGCCGCACGTCGTTTTGGCCCCGGGGCAAGTTGTTGGGCGGCAGCAGCTCGATCAACGCCATGGTCTACATCCGTGGCCAAGCTGGCGACTTCGACGACTGGCGCGACGCGGGCAACCCCGGCTGGGGATGGGACGATGTGCTGCCCTATTTCAAGCGCTCCGAAGACCACGTGTGGGGCGCATCGGCGCACCACGGCGCCGGCGGTGAGCTGCGCGTGAGCGATTTCGCGGACCAAGTGCACCCCTTGTGCCAAACCTTTTTGGACGCTGGCGAGGCCTTGGGCTGGCCCAAGACCCCAGACTTCAATGGCGCACAAACCGAAGGCGTGGGTTTGTGGCAAATGACGATACGCGACGGCAAGCGCGAATCCACCTCGAATGCTTTTTTGCGTCCGGCCATGGGTCGGCCCAACCTGACGGTGATGACGCACACACAAGTCACGCGCGTGCTGTTGAGCAATGGCCGCGCCACCGGGGTGGCCTGCGTGCACCAAGGCCGCGAACAGACCTTCAACGCACACCAAGAGGTGATTTTGTCCGGCGGCGCGATCAACTCGCCGCAGCTGTTGCAGCTCTCGGGCATCGGTGACGCCGAGCACCTCAAGCGCGTGGGCGTGCCCGTGGTGCACCACCTGCCCGCGGTGGGTCAGGGTATGCAGGACCACCTGTGCGTGTCTTATTACTTCAAGTCCAAGGTCAATACGCTCAACAACGAGCTCTACCCGTGGTACGGCAAGGTCAAGGCCGGGCTGCGTTACCTCTTGGACCGCAAAGGCCCCTTGGGCATGAGCGTGAACCAAGCGGGGGCTTTTGTGCGCAGCCGCCCTGGCTTGGAGCGGCCCAACATGCACCTGTACTTCAACCCGATCAGCTACACGGTCAGCACCATGAAGCCCGGGCGCATCCCCAACCCCGACCCGTTCGCCGCCTTCTTGATTTCCTTCAACACCTGCCGCCCCACCAGCCGCGGCCGCGTGTCCATCGCATCGGCGAACCCTTTGGATAAGCCCCAGATCGAAACGAACTTTTTGAGCACCGACCAAGACATCAACGACGTGTTGGAAGGCTCGCAGCTGCTGCGCCGCATCGCCGCCACGCGTCCGCTGGCCGATGTGGTCGAGAGCGAGCACCTGCCGGGTGCGGCCCATCAAACACCGCAGGCCATCCTGGACGACTTCCGCGCCAGGGCCGGCTCCGTCTACCACGCCTCGTGCACCTGCACCATGGGCCCAAGCGCCGAGACCTCGGTGGTCGACGCCCGTTTGCGCGTGCACGGCATCCAAGGCCTTCGGGTGGTGGACGCATCGGTGTTCCCTTTTGTCACCTCGGGCAACACCAACGCACCGACCATCATGGTGGCCGAAAAAGGCGCCGAGATGATCTTGCAAGACAAGGCCTGAACCCTTTTCATTTTTCAACACGGATCCCATCACCATGAGCAACGATTTTCAAGCGCTGGTACTGAACCAAGCAGATGGCAAAACCACCGCAGCCGTCCAATCACTGACACAACAAGACCTGCCCGAGGGCGATGTCTTGGTACAAGTCGATTACTCCAGCATCAACTACAAAGACGCCATGGCGGTGACCGGCACCGGAAAAATCATCCGCCAATTCCCCATGGTGCCGGGCATCGATTCGGCCGGTACCGTGATCGAGTCGAGCAACCCGCGCTACCAAGCGGGCGACGCGGTGGTGCTGACCGGTTGGGGTGTGGGCGAACGCCACTGGGGTGGTTTGGCGCAGCGCCAGCGCGTCAAGGCCGACTGGTTGGTGCCCCTGCCCAAAGGCATGAGCCCCTTGACAGCGATGACCATGGGCACCGCCGGCTTGACCGCCATGCTGTGCGTGATGGCCTTGCAAGACGCGGGTGTCGCGTCTGGCCCTGTGTTGGTCTCGGGTGCCACCGGCGGCGTGGGCAGCGTGGCCGTGGCGGTGTTGGCGCGCTTGGGCTACAGCGTGAGCGCCTTGAGCCAACGCCCCGATGCCTCGCGTGATTATTTGACCCAGCTCGGCGCCACCGACGTGATCGGCGGTCCCGAGTGGAGCGAGAAACCCAGCCCGTTGGGTAGCCAACGTTGGGCCGGCGCGGTGGACGTGGTCGGCGGCACGACCTTGGCGCGGATCTTGAGCGAAATCCACTACGGTGGCGCGGTCGCGGCCTGTGGCTTGGCCGGTGGTGTCGGTTTGGAGACCACCGTCATGCCCTTCATCTTGCGCGGTGTGCGCCTCTTGGGCGTGGACTCGGTGATGTGCCCCACCGAGCGCCGCTTGTTGGCTTGGCAGCGTTTGAGCACCGAGTGCCCCAACGTCGAAGGCTTGGGGTTGCAACGCGTCGTGGGCTTGAGCGAGGTGTTGGCGATTTCGCAAGAAATGATGGCTGGCCGCGCCCACGGCCGCGTGGTGGTCGATGTCAACCGCTGAAAG
>CAMDCY010000093.1 GCA_945890705.1 Hydrogenophaga intermedia
GACCAAACGCTCTGGGGCCCAATCGCCTTCGAGCACCTTGACTTGGCCGCCGCGCACACACACCTCGGCGCCGGCGGTTTTCATGGCCGCGCTGGACCACTTTTTGTACTCTTCGTATTGCGTGGGGTTCGTGACTTGCACGTGGGCAATGATGTAGCCGCTCATGAAAAATCGTCCTCTAAAAAGGGGTGTCGTTTGGTGACGGTGTCGAGTTCAACCAAGGTTTCCAGCAAAGCCTTCATTTTGCCCAAAGGCACGGCGTTGGGGCCGTCGGACCAAGCCTCGGCCGGTTTGGGGTGGGTTTCCATGAACAGACCCGAGACGCCTGCGGCCACGCCAGCGCGCGCCAGCACCGGCACCATGTCGCGGGCACCGCCGCTGCTGGTGCCCTGACCACCGGGCTTTTGCACCGAGTGGGTCACATCAAACACCACCGGCGCGCCGGTTTTGCGCATCTCGGCCAAGCTGCTCATGTCGGCCACGAGGTTGTTGTAGCCAAAGCTCACACCACGCTCACAGGCCAAGAAGTTGTCTTCGGGCAAGCCCACTTCACGCGCGGCGGCGCGGGCCTTGTCAATCACGTTCTTCATGTCCCAAGGGGCGAGGAACTGGCCTTTTTTGATGTTCACCGGCTTGCCCGACTGGGCCACGGCGCGGATGAAATCGGTCTGGCGGCACAAAAACGCGGGGGTTTGCAACACATCGACCACACTGGCCACGGCCTTGACCTGCGACTCGTCGTGCACATCGGTGAGGATCGGCACGCCAATTTGCCGACGCACCTCGTCGAGCACCTTCAGGCCCGCGTCCAAGCCCATGCCGCGTGGGGTGTTGCCCGAGGAGCGGTTGGCTTTGTCGAACGAGCCTTTGTAAATCAAGGGGATGCCCAAGGCAGAACACGCTTCTTTGAGGCGTCCGGCGACCTCGATTGACATCTCCAAACCCTCGATCGAGCAGGTGCCTGCGATCAAGAAAAAGCGTTGGTTCAAGCCGACGTCAAATCCGCAGAGTTTCATGCTGTTTTCCAATCCTTCAGGCCACGGCCTTCAAACCACGGCTGCCTTGGTGACCCAACGCGGCCTTGATGAAGGCATTGAACAGCGGGTGGCCATCCCAAGGGGTGGACTTGAATTCGGGGTGGAATTGCACGCCCACATACCAAGGATGCACCTTTTGCGGCAATTCCACGATCTCGGTGAGTTGTTCGCGTTGCGTCAAGGCCGAAATCACCAAACCCGCTTCGCGCAAACGATCCAAGTAGTTCACATTGGCCTCGTAGCGGTGACGGTGGCGCTCGGTGACCACGTCGCCGTAAATTTGGTGGGCCAGCGTGCCTTTTGACACGTCCGAGCTTTGCGCGCCCAAGCGCATGGTGCCGCCCAAATCCGAGTTCGCATCGCGCACCTGGATGGAGCCATCGGCGTCTTTCCACTCGTTGATCAGGGCGATCACCGGGTGGGGGGTGTCGGCTTCGAATTCGGTGCTGTTGGCGTCTTTCAGACCCGCCACGTGGCGCGCGTATTCGATGGTGGCCACTTGCATGCCCAAACAAATACCGAGGTAAGGCACTTGGTTTTCCCGGGCGTATTGGGCGGTGGCGATCTTGCCTTCCACGCCACGTTTACCAAAACCGCCGGGCACCAGCACGCCGTCAAAGGCGGCGAGTTTGGCCACGGTTTCTGGGGTGATGGTTTCGGAGTCGATGTGCTCGATCTTCACGCGCACGTGGTTGCGCATGCCCGCGTGGCGCAAGGCCTCGTTGACCGATTTGTAGCTGTCGGAGAGCTCGACGTACTTGCCCACCATGGCAATCGTCACCTCGCCCTTGGGGTTTTCGGTCTCGTGCACCAACTCGTCCCAGCGCTTGAGGCTGGCCGGTGGGGTGTTCAGGCGCAGCTTGTCGCAAATCAGGCCGTCCAAGCCCTGTTCGTGAAGCACGCGCGGGACTTTGTAGATCGTGTCTACGTCGGGCATGGATATCACGCCCCAGCTTTGCACGTTGGTGAAGAGCGAAATCTTGTCGCGCTCGTCGTCGGGGATGTAACGGTCGGCACGGCACAGCAGGGCGTCGGGCTGGATGCCGATTTCGCGCAGCTTTTGCACCGTGTGTTGGGTGGGTTTGGTTTTGAGCTCGCCGGCCGCCCCGATCCAAGGCACGTAGGTCAGGTGCACAAAAGCGGTGTTGTTGGGACCCAAGCGCAGGCTGAGCTGGCGCACGGCTTCCAAGAACGGCAGGGACTCGATGTCACCCACGGTGCCGCCGATTTCCACGATCGCCACGTCCACGCCATCGGCACCGCGTTGGATGAAGGTTTGGATTTCGTTGGTGACGTGGGGGATGACCTGAACGGTTTTGCCCAAGTAGTCGCCGCGTCGCTCTTTCTCCAACACCGATTGGTAAATCTTGCCGGTGGTGAAATTGTTGGTTTTTTTCATCCGCGTTTCGATGAAACGCTCGTAGTGGCCCAAATCCAGGTCGGTTTCTGCTCCGTCGTCGGTCACGAAGACCTCTCCGTGCTGGAAGGGCGACATGGTGCCCGGGTCCACGTTGATGTAGGGATCGAGCTTGATGAGGGTGACTTGAAGGCCACGCGACTCAAGGAGCGCGGCCAAGGATGCAGAAGCAATGCCCTTGCCTAGAGAGGACACCACACCGCCGGTGACGAACACGTATTTGGTCATGTCTCGGGCGAGCCCGTAGCTCGCAGGAGGTGGAAATACCAATTATAAGGGCCTCGCTTCGAGGGCCAGCGCGCTTGCTGATACATTGGCGGGCATGAACGATTTGGCTGGAAAACATCTGGTGTTGGGTCTCTCGGGCGGCATTGCCTGTTACAAAGCGGCCGAGCTGTGCCGTGCCTTGGTCAAAGCCGGGGCGACGGTGCAGGTGGTGATGAGCCAAGCGGCCGAGCAGTTCATCACCCCGGTGACGATGCAAGCCTTGTCGGGCCGCTCGGTGTTCACCTCGCAGTGGGACAACCGACCCAGCGCGGGCGTGGACAACCAAATGCCCCACATCAACCTCAGCCGAGAGGCCGATGCCATCGTCATCGCCCCAGCCAGCGCCGATTTCATGGCCAAGCTCCTGCACGGGCGCGCCGACGACTTGCTGAGCCTGATGTGCCTTGCCCGACCCCTAGAGCGGGTGCCCTTGATCGTGGCCCCGGCCATGAACCGCGAAATGTGGGCCCACCCGGCCACGCAGCGCAACGTGGCGCAGTTGCGCGCGGACGGCACCCATGTGCTGGGCGTGGGGCAGGGCGAACAGGCCTGCGGAGAAACCGGTGACGGGCGCATGCTCGAGCCCGAGGAGCTGTTGGACGAGATCGTGTCTTTCTTTTCGCCCAAACCTTTGGCCGGGCGTCGCGTGCTCATCAGTGCCGGCCCCACCTGGGAGGCGCTGGACCCGGTGCGCGGCTTGACCAACCGCTCCAGCGGCAAGATGGGTTTTGCCATCGCGCAGGCCGCACGAAGAGCTGGGGCCGAGGTGGATTTGGTGGCCGGCCCAGTGGCTTTACCCACGCCGCGTGGCGTGCGCCGCGTGGACGTGAGCAGTGCCTTGGACATGCAAGCGGCGGTGCAAGCCATGGCCGAGCAAGCCGATGTGTTCGTGGCCGCGGCGGCCGTGGCCGATTGGCGCCCAGCCAGCGTGGCCGAACACAAGATCAAAAAAGACGGCTCGGGCCAAGTGCCCGCGCTGCAGTGGGTGGAAAACCCCGACATCTTGGCCGGTGTGGCGGCCAGCGAACGAGCGAGTCGGGGTGACCTGTTCTGCGTAGGGTTTGCCGCCGAGAGCCAAGACGTGTTGGCCCACGCACAAGCCAAGCGCGTGCGCAAAGGCGTGCCCTTGGTGGTGGGCAATTTGGGCCCTGAGACCTTTGGGCGCGACGACAACGCTTTGATCCTGGTTGACGAACACGGCAGCACCGAGTTGCCGCGCGCCAGCAAAGGCGATTTGGCGCGTCAATTGGTCGCCGACATCGCTCGGCGCATCACACTGAAGTGAGGGCGGGCGATCAGGCCAGCCAAGCGCTGGCTTGGCGCATGCCAAGCCACGTCAGGGCCAAAGAACCCATGAGGTGCAGGGCCACGGTCGAGGCGGCTTGGGCCCAGCGGTCTTCTTGCAAGAGCTGAACCGTCTCCATCGAGAACGTGGAGAAGGTGGTGAGAGCGCCCAAAACCCCAGTGATCAAGGCCAGGCGCCAAGCGGGGTCCAGGTCGGGGTGTTGCTGGAACCACACCACGGCCCAGCCGATGGCGTAGGCACCGATCCAATTGGCCGCCAAGGTGCCCCAGGGCAACCAGGCCCCACTCTGGTTGAGCCACAAGCCCAAGCGCCAACGTCCCAGTGCCCCGAGACTGGCGCCCAGCGAGATGGCGATCCACGTGTTCATGCAGCGATGTTAACGGGTGCAGCCCCCGGCACCAGTTCGCCGCCCAAGGCCTCGATCAGGTCGGGGATGAGTTGGCGCAATTCACCGGTGCTGATGGCGACATCGGCGTCAAAGCCGCTCTCGTCTTGGCCCGACTCGGCGATCACGCCGTCCAAGAAGCCGATTTTTTTCAGTTGCATGGACTCGGTGAGCACAAAGGCCACGCGGCCTTCCCAGCTCATGGCCAAGCGCTTGGGCTGCAGCCCGCGATGCAGGTGTTGACGCACCTCGTCGTTGATGAGGTGGTGGCGCGTGTAGCGCACGACCGATTTTTCTTCGTCGCTGGACTGCAACTCGCACTCGCGCTCCACGGACAGGCCACTGGGCCATTCGTCCGTCGATTCGGCCAACAGCCATTGCGCCATGGCGTGTGCTGGGGTGAGGGTGGTTTGCATCAACATGGGGTTCAGGCCGGGCAAGGCCTCGACCATGGCGGTGATGAGGTCGTCGGTGCGCGCTTGGCTGCCGGCATCGATAACCAGCAAACGCCGCTCGGCATCGATCCACACCCAAGTCGACGATTGACGGGCAAAGGCCATGGGCAAGAGCGCGAGCTTGGCGTCGTCGCGCAGGTTGCGCATCTCTTTTTTGCCGGGTTTGCGGCCGCTTTGGGCCTCGATCTCATCGGCCGCGGCTTGGGCGTGTTTGCGCACCACAGCACCGGGCACGGCTTTGCTCTCGGCTTGAAATTTGAGGATGATTTGCTGGGCCACGCTCTCGGCCAGCGGGCCATGGGCCTCGCCGCGCGGCTCAACCCAGCCGCTGGATTTTTCTTGGGTCGCCGCACATGGCGCAAAGCGGCGCTTGGCCAAAGCCGCGTGCACATCATCAAAACTCGCCGACCAGTCGGGGGCGATGCGGTATAGGATCAGGTTCTTGAACAACGGGGGCTTTCAGGGGCGGGCCAACACGGGCCCGCAGGGTCAAAGTTCTTCGACGCGCCGAGCGGGGTAGCTGTCCCAGCTTTGGCAGCCTGGGCATTGCCAAAAGTGTTGGCGGGCTTCGAAGCCGCAGGCCGCGCAGCGGTAGCGTTTGAGCGGACCCGTGGCCAGGTCCAAGGCCTTTTGCACCGGTGCCTGGGCAGCGGTCTGGCTCAGGGTTTCATCGGCCAACCACCTCGCGGCCATCACCAAGGACGGCTCTTGCTGCAGGTGATCCAGCACGCGCTGGCGGGCCGGCACAGGGCCCTCGGCCAAACTGGCCAAGGCGGTGGTCACGTCCAAGGTCGGTCCGATGGCACTGTTCTTGAGCAACAGGGCTTGCGCGCGCTCGGTCTGAGCGGTTTGTCGCCCCAGGTCGGCCATGGATTGCGCCGCCAAGGGCAGGGCTTGCGGGGCGTTTTCGGCCAGGCGGCACAGGCTCTCGAAGGCCGCAGCCGGGTCGTTTTGTTGCACTTGCAAAGCCGCCAAGGCGATCCAGCCCCTCGCCAGTGTGGGCGCTTGAGCGGTCGCGGCTTGGAGTCGGCTTTGGGCGCTGGCGACTTGGCCTTGGCTCAGGTCCAAATCGGCGAGTTCGCATTGGTAATGCGCCAAGCGGCCCGCAAAGCTGCCTTGGCGGGTGTCTTCCAAACGCTGGGCCACGCCTTGAGCTTTGACCCAGTCGCGCGAGCGCTCGTAGATGGCCAGCAAGGAGAGCAGGGATTCGTTTTCGTGCGCCGTGCCCTGAAGTTTGTGCAGGGCCGC
>CAMDCY010000094.1 GCA_945890705.1 Hydrogenophaga intermedia
AGCAGCTTGAACAGCTCGCGGATGGCGGAGGTTTCAACGTTGTTCAAACGATCGGCAAAAGGGATAGCCATGCGACACAATCCAAGACATGAAAAAAGAATTCATCGAGCCCTTTTTTGCCACCCTCAAAGCGGCCAATCCGCAGCCCAACACCGAGTTGGAGTATACGAGCGTGTTCGAACTGTTGGCCGCGGTTTTGCTCTCGGCGCAGGCCACCGACGTGGGCGTGAACAAGGCGACGCGGCGCTTGTTTGTGGTCGCCCCAACACCCCAGCGCATGCTGGCTTTGGGACTGGAAGGCTTGGAGTCACAAATCAAGACTATTGGGCTTTACCGCAGCAAAGCCCGGCACTTATTGGAGACCTGCAAGATCTTGATCGATACGTACGGCGGCGAGGTGCCGCGTACCCGTGAGGCCTTGGAAGCCTTGCCCGGCGTCGGGCGCAAAACCGCCAACGTGGTCCTCAACGTGGGCTTTGGTGAGCCCACCATGGCGGTAGACACGCACATTTTTCGGGTCAGCAACCGCACCGGTTTGGCCCCAGGCAAGAACCCCTTGACGGTGGAAATGCAACTCTTGAAACGCGTGCCCGCCGAGTACGCGGTGGATTCGCACCACTGGCTGATCCTGCACGGTCGCTACGTGTGCCAAGCGCGCAAGCCGCAGTGCTGGCACTGCTCGGTAGCGGCCTACTGCGACTTCAAACCCAAGACCCCTGCGCCTTGAAGCGGCCTCACTGGGGCAGGACGACCCACTGGTCTTGCAGCGCCACGATGCGGATGCGCTGATCAAACACCGCCTCGATGGCGCGGTGGGTGGCTTCGTGGGCACAAGCGTCGTGATGCACCACGCGGCCACAGTCCATGACGATGATGTGGTCGGCGTGCAAGGCCATGCCAATCTCGTGCAAAACGCTGAGCACCGTGGTGCCTTGGGCGCGCAGGCAATGCACCTGCTCGAGCCAATCGACTTGGTGCGGCGGGTCCAAATTGGCCAAGGGCTCGTCCATCAGCATCGTGGGCGCATTGGCCGACATGGCGCGGGCCAAGAGCACGCGCTGGCGCTCGCCGCCGGAGAGTTCGCCCAGCGTGCGCTCGCGCCATTCCCAAGCTTGGGTGGCTTTGAGCGCGGCTTCGCACATCTGCGCATCAGTGCTTGAGGGTGCGCCCAACCAAGGCTGGTGCGGCAAACGCCCGAGCATGACCACGTCCCACACCCGAAGATCCAAGGTGGTGCTTTCGCCCTGCCCCAACCACGACAGTTGTTGCGCACGCTCGCGTCGGCTCAGCTGCTCGCGGTCCTGGCCTTGCCACCACACCCGACCTTCGTGCGGCACCAAGCCCGCCAAGGCTTTGAGCAGGGTCGACTTGCCGGCCCCGTTGGGCCCGACCACGCAGGTCCATTGACCCGCCGCGATCGACACGTCCACCCCGTCCAAGGCCCAGCGATCGCCAAGCCGAACACGCAGACCTTGGGCTTGTAGCGCGAGCGTCATGCGCGGCCTCCAGCACCCGAGACGCGGTACAAGCGCCACAACAAATAGCCACCACCCAAGACAGCCGTGAGCACACCGACGGGCAACTCTTGCGGCGCCAACAACACACGCGCAAAGGTGTCGGCCACGACCAACAACACACCGCCCACACCCGCCGACAGCCACAGCACCCCGGCATGGGTGGTGCGCACCAAAGAACGGACGACGTGCGGCGCAGCCAAGCCCACAAAGGCCACCAAGCCCATTTGCGCCACCGCCGCGGCCGTGGCCAGCGACAGCACCGCGACCAACACAAAACGGGCCAACGGCAAGGGCACGCCCAAGCTTTGGGCCGTGGCCTCACCCAAGGTCAAGGCATCGAGCACGCGGGCAAACGCGGTGGACAAGGCCAATGCCAGAACCAACACCCCAGCCATGGTCAGGCAAGACGCCCACGAGACGAAGGCGGTGGAGCCCAACATGAAGCCCTGCATGGTTTGCAAAACCTGAGGTTGCAGCAAACCCAACAAGGACGTGAGCGCGCCCAAGACCACGCCCACCACCACCCCCGCGAGCAACAAGCGCAAGGTTTGTTGCACCCCTCGGGCCAAGGCCAAGGTCAACAACACCGCCGCCACCGCGCCCACGAACGCCGCACCCGTCATGCCCAAGCTGTGGGCGAAGCCCACCGCCCAGGCACTGCCGCCCAAGAGGCTCAAATAAAGCGCCACACCCAAGGACGCGCCGGAGGCGCTGCCCAACAAATACGGATCGGCCAAGGGGTTGCGAAACAGGCCTTGCGCCACGGCCCCGGCCAAGCCCAACAAAGCCCCGCCCAACCAAGCGCCCACGCTGCGCGGCAAACGAATGTCCATCACCACGCTGTGGATCAGTGCATCGTCCAAGCGCCACCACGCCTGCCAGCCCTCGCTGCCAGCCATGGTGCCCAAGCCCACGCAGCACAGGCCCAGCAGCATCAAGCTCCAAGCCCAGCGCCGTGTGTGAACCGCTGTGTTCATGGTCGAAGCGTCTTCGCAGCGCTGGCGCGGTTCAAACACGCCACCATCAAACGAACGCCTTCGGCCATGCGCGGCCCCGCGCGCACCAGCATGTCCGACTCCGCTGGGGTCAGCACACACACGCGCTGCTCTTGGATGGCCGACAAACGCGACCAACCCGGGCGCTTGGGCAGGCTGTCGCGGCTGCTGTCGCCGACCAAGATCACGTCGGGCTGCGCCAGCACCACGAACTCGGGGTTGACTTGAGGAAAAGGCCCCATGCTGGCGGGCAGGATGTTGCCAACGCCCATGCGTTTCAAAGTCTCACCGATGAAAGACGACTCACTCGCCCCATGCGGCGAGGGGCTGACCTCCACGTACACCCGCATCGAGCGCGCCGCGCTGGATAGACCGCTCAGCTCGGTTTTCACATCGGCTTCGATGCGCTGCCAAGCGCGATCGATTTGCACGCTTGGCACGTGCAGGGCTTGGCCCACCGCGAAGAACACACGCTGCGCGTCGGCGTGGTTGCGGGGCTCCAAGCGCAAAACCTTCAGTCCCAACGCTTCCAGTCGATCGGCCCCTCGTGTCGACCCTGCGGCCAACACAAGGTCCGGTTTGAGCGAGACGATGCGCTCGATGCTGGGATCCAGCCCACCACCCACCACTGGCACGGATCGCACCGAAGCTGGCCAGTTGGAGTAGCGGTCCACGCCGACCAATCGGTCGCAGCGCTCCAGCACACACACCGTCTCGGTCAGAGAAGGCAACAAACTCACGATGCGCTGTGGCGCAGCGGTGACTTGCACCGCCTGCTGACGATCGTCGAGCACGGTGTTGGCCACCGCGCTCGCCCAAGCCCAGCACACGAAGCACAGCAGCGTTTGGCGCACCGTGGTTGGCATCAGCGAGCGGTGTAGTTCACCGTCACAAAGGCCGAGCGCCCGGGGGTGCTGTAGCCATAGGCCAGCTGGTGCTGGGTGTCCAAAGCGTTCTCCACTCGGCCCACCAAGCGCCACTGCGGGCTGATCTGGTAGGTGGCGTTCAAACCCACCAAGGTGTGAGCGTCGAGCACTTGGTCAGAGAAATCGCTGTCGCGTCGCTCACCTTGGTAGCCCACAGAGACACCCACGTGGTGTTGACCCACAGGCTGTTTAAAGTCCACCGACACCAAACGCTGGGCGCGGCGAGCCAAGGCTTTGCCGGTGTCCAGGTTGCGGGGGTTTTGCTCGGTCCAACGAATGGCCATGCCGGTTGAGCCCACGGTGGTCTCGACCGAAGCCTCAACACCGGCGTTCTCAGCCTGCAGGTTGACCAAACTGAATGTGCTGTTGTAGGCGATCAAATCCGTCATGTCGGACTCGAAATAGGTCAGCTTGGCGCGGGTCCCTCCCGCTTGGTAAGCGGTGCTGAGCTCACGGCTTTGGAAGCGTTCGTTCTTCAAGCTCGCAGAGCTGCCCGCGCGTTCGCCCACCGAAGGCGTTCTGAAGCCCGTGGAGGCATTGGCCAAAATTTTCCAATGCGCATTGAGCTCGTAGCCCGTGCCCAAGAGCACCGAGTTCACCGAGTCTTCGGCCGTTGTCGCGTCGCGCCGGTTGCGTGTGCTAAGGCGGTCGTGGCGCAGGTTGGCTTGCCAGTTCCAGCGCTGGACCTGCGTGCCCAAACCTGCAAAGTAGCCGGTGTCGGTTTTGCTGGTGTTGTAGCCGCTGAGCACCGCATCGGACTCGAAGTCTTCGACGCTGTGGTCCAAGCCGAGCACCAGCTGCGTTTGTGCGCCCAAGGCCACCTCGTTGGTCCAGCGCAAAGCGTTTTGTTGGCTCTTGGCCAAACCGTAGGTGAAGGCACCGGTTTTGAGCGCGCCGTTTTGGCGGTCTTCCAGTTCTTGGGTGGTGTGGCTCAAGACCAGCTCAGAAGTCCAATTGGGGTGGTATTGGGCCGTCCAAGCGATTTGGGTGGCTCGGGTTTGGCGGTCCAGTTCGTGAACATCGCTGGGCTTGCCAAAACCAAAGCCATCGTCGTCGTACTCGCTGCTCACGTCGTCCACCGCCACCGACAGCTTGACGCTGTGCGCCCCATCAATGCTGTGGTTCAAGCCCAAGGCCACGGTGTTGGCGGTGGTTTGGTCTTGGTCTGGGTTGGCGGCGGGACGTTGGTCCACGCGCATCGAAGACAGTTGGGCCGAACGGTCTTGGCCGAAGCGCAAAGACACCCCAGTCTCACCGACCGTGGTGGCCAGCGCGACGTTGGCCGAACGGGCCCCCGCGTTGCCGACCCCAACTTGGGCCGAAACACCCGCATCTTGGCGCGTGAAAATGTGGATCACACCGCCGTTGGCGGCATTGCCGTACAAGGCACTGGCGTTGCCGCGCATGACTTCGACACGCTCAATGCGGTGCAAAGGGATGTCGATCGCCGAAACGGCGCCGATGCCGTCCGTCGCGGCGCGAACACCGTCCACGAGCACCACCACGTTGACACTGTTGTGCCCACGCAAGAAGAACGACGTGGTGGTACCGGGGCCGCCATTGCGACCAAACTCAAAGCCCGCCAAACGGCTCAGCAGATCGGACAGCGAACTGGCTTGGGTCTGTTCAATGGCGGTGCGGTCCAGCACATCCAAAGAAACCAAAACCTCAGACAAGGGCGTGGCGATCCGAGACGCCGTGACCACCACCGGATCCAACACCGGGCTTTGGGCCCAGGCAGGTGCGGTCATGGCCAAGGACAAGACAGAAATAGCCGGCGCAAACGCGTGCGCGCAAAAAGATTTTTTCATGATGAATAACAAAACAACAAAGCCCTCACCGCCTTCCCCGACAGTGCATGGACGTCACGGCGGCGCGCTTTGGGCGCACCACCACCTTGTTGGCCGGTATCCGGGCTGGCAGAAACCACCTCTGTCGCCTTCCCAAGCGCTTGTTCAAGGCGCTCAGTGGCTGAATTGACAGAAGCAGAGCACGAAGGCTCGTCTGCTTGACCGTTGCGGGGGCAGCGCAGGTTGGGTGTTGCCGAGCGAGCGGCGCGACCTTCCTGCTTCCCGTTGAACTGCGTTGTGTGAACCACATCGCGAGCACCAACGTAGCCATTGTAGAACGGATTGACTTTCAAGAACCCTACAATAGAGACCAAATGTCAGACGCCCAACCCATTGACCAAATAGCCGAACGCGTGGAGCGCTTGTTGCTTCGCCACGAAGAGTTGCAACGCACCAATGCGTTGCTGCAAAAGCAGGTTCACGATTTGGAAGTTGAACGCGACTTGCTTAAGTCGCGGTTGAACGCCGCACGCGCGCGCATCGATGCCTTGCTTGAACGCTTACCCCTGCTGAGCGATGGGGCACAGCCTAAGGACATTCAATGAACGTAGTCAAACCCGCCACACAACAAGTTGAAGTCCAGATCATGGGCCAGAGCTACATCTTGGCCTGCCCTGATGGAGGGCAAGCGGCACTCATGCAAGCGGTTGTGCGTGTGGATGCTGCCATGTGCCGCATTCGCGATGCGGGCAAAGTCAAAGCACGCGATCGCATCGCTGTGCTCGCCTCATTGAATTTGGCTTTTGAATTGGTGCAAATGGGTGCCAATGGGGTGAGCGCGGTTGCGCCGAGTCAGCCCAGCAGCACCGAGCCCAACACCCA
>CAMDCY010000095.1 GCA_945890705.1 Hydrogenophaga intermedia
CCCGCCGCCGGCATGAACGCCACGGAAAAAGTGCAGCTGCGCGAACTCATCGACCGCATCCGCAACGACAACCGCACGATTTTGTTGATCGAGCACGACGTCAAACTCGTCATGGGTCTGTGTGACCGCGTCACCGTGCTCGACGGGGGCAAGCTGCTCTCGCAAGGCACCCCCGCGCAGGTCCAAAAAGACCCCAAAGTGATTGAAGCCTATTTGGGCACAGGCGGCCATTGAGCGCGCAAGGACACACCACCATGGCAAGCACCCTACTCAGCGTCAAAGGCCTCAAGGTCTCCTACGGCGGCATCAAGGCCGTCAAAGGCATCGACTTCGAGGTCCTTGAAAATGAACTCGTCACCCTGATCGGCTCCAACGGCGCCGGCAAGACCACGACCATGAAGGCCATCACCGGCTCTTTGGACATGGAAGCGGGCGACATCGAATATTTGGGCAAGAGCATCAAAGGCAAAGGCGCCTGGGACCTCGTGCGCGAAGGCTTGGTGATGGTGCCAGAAGGCCGCGGCGTGTTCACCCGCATGACCATCACCGAAAACCTGCAAATGGGCGCCTACATCCGCAAGGACACGGCGGGTATCGCCAAGGACATCGAACGCATGTTCGAGTTGTTCCCCCGTTTGCGCGAACGCAAAGACCAACTCGCCGGCACCATGAGCGGCGGTGAGCAACAGATGTTGGCCATGGCGCGTGCGCTCATGAGCCAGCCCAAGGTGTTGTTGCTCGACGAGCCCTCCATGGGCCTGTCGCCCATCATGGTCGACAAGATCTTCGAAGTCGTTCGCGACGTGTACGCCCAAGGCGTGACCGTGTTGTTGGTGGAGCAAAACGCCCGCCGTGCGCTGCAAATCGCCGACCGCGGCTACGTGATGGATTCGGGCGAAATCACCATGACCGGCGTGGGCAAAGACATGCTCGACGACCCCAAGGTGCGCGCCGCTTACCTGGGCGAATAAAACCCGCGCACGGCCGCTCGGGGCGGTCGGCGCTTAAATTTACAATGACGGGTTGCGCCACTGCGGTGCGACCCGTTTTTTTGATCCTTCCATGACCACACCCAACGCCACCCCCCTCGACGCCGCCACGCCCGTGGTCGACGAAAACCAACTCATGGCCGAGCGCCGAGAGAAGCTCAAGGCCTTGCGCCAAGCCCAGCGTGAGGGCGGTGGTGTGGCGTTCCCCAACGACTTCAAACCCAAAGACAAAGCCGCTGAACTGTTCGCGGCCCATGGCGCTTTGAGCAAAGAAGACCTCGAAGGCCAACCCCCGGTGCGCGCCAGCGTGGCCGGGCGCATGATGCTCAAGCGCGTCATGGGCAAGGCCAGCTTCGCCACCTTGCAAGACAGTTCGCTTGGCGAGTGTGGTGGCCGCATCCAGATCTACATGAACAACGAAAGCGTGGGTGAAGAACTGCACAACGCCTTCAAACACTGGGATTTGGGTGATATCGTGGCCGCCGAAGGCGTCTTGTTCAAGACCCGCACCGGCGAGCTGACCATCCACGCCGATAACCTGCGCCTGCTCACCAAGAGCCTTCGCCCCTTGCCCGACAAGTTCCATGGCGTGAACGACCAAGAGATCAAATACCGCCAGCGTTACGTCGACCTCATGACCGACGAAGGCGCACGTCAGCGCTTCATGCAGCGCAGCCAAGCCGTCAGCTCGATCCGCGACTTCATGGTGCAGCACGGCTTCTTGGAAGTCGAAACGCCCATGCTGCACCCCATTCCTGGGGGCGCCAACGCCAAGCCCTTTGAGACGCACCACAACGCGCTGGACCAGCAAATGTTCTTGCGCATCGCGCCCGAGCTCTACCTCAAGCGTTTGCTCGTGGGCGGCTTTGACCGCGTGTTCGAGATCAACCGCAACTTCCGCAACGAAGGCATCAGCGTTCGCCACAACCCCGAGTTCACCATGATGGAGTTCTACGCGGCGTACTGGAACTACCAAGACCTGATGGGCTTCACCGAAGAACTCATTCGCCACGCGGTGCGCCGCGTGCGCGGCGACGCGCCCCTGACCTACGCGGGCCGCGCCGTGGACGTGAACAGCCCGTTCGAGCGTCTGACCATTCGCGAAGCGATTCTGAAACACACCGAGGCGGGTGAGCGCGTGGACGACGCGGCGTGGTTGCGCGAGCAGCTCAAGAAATTGGGCATGAGCGAAGAGAAACACAAACTCTCTGGTCGCAGCTTGGCTGGTTTGCAGGTCATGTATTTCGAAGAAACGGTCGAAGAGAAACTCTGGAACCCGACCTTCATCATGGAGCACCCCACGGAGATCTCGCCCTTGGCCCGCGCCAACGACGAACGACCCGAGGTGACCGAGCGATTTGAGCTCTACATCACCGGCCGCGAATTCGGCAACGGCTTCTCCGAGCTCAACGATGCTGAAGACCAAGCCGCTCGTTTCCAAGCTCAGGTGGCGAACAAAGACGGCGGCGACGAAGAAGCCATGTTCTACGACCACGACTTTGTGCGGGCCTTGGAATACGGCATGCCACCGGCCGGCGGCTGTGGCATCGGCATCGACCGTTTGATGATGTTGCTCACCGACAGCGCCAGCATCCGCGACGTGATCCTGTTCCCCGCGCTGCGCCGCGAGCACTGAGCTTTTGACCGCGCCGAGCGGCGCGGTGGTCTTTAGGCGTAGGCCTCGAGGGTCAGGCGCATTTTTTTCATGGCCTGCACCTCGATTTGGCGTACGCGCTCGGCGCTGATGCCGAACTCGGCGGCCAAGTCGTGCAGCGTCATGCCACCCGAGCCGTCGTCGTTGACCTTGAGCCAGCGCTCGGTGACGATGCGCCGCGCACGGTCATCCAATGCCGCCAAGGCTTGGTTTACGCCGTCGGTCGCCAGCGCATCGCGCTGCGCCGATTCGATGACCGCGGTGGGTTCGTGTTGGGCATCGGCCAAATAGGTGATGGGGCCCCACGCGTCTTGACCGTCATCGCTGGGGCTCGGGTCGAGCACCACATCGCCGCCGCCCAAGCGGGTTTCCATGTCGCGCACCTCTTGCGGTTTGACCTGCAGCTCGCGCGCCATGGTCTGCACTTCCAGGTCGGACAGGGTGTTGCGGTGGGTGTCGCCGTCGAGCGCGTCGGCGCGAAAGCCTTGTTTGCGCGAACGCAGGTTGAAGAACAGCTTGCGCTGGGCCTTGGTGGTGGCCACCTTGACCATGCGCCAGTTCTTCAAAATGTATTCGTGGATCTCGGCCTTGATCCAGTGCATGGCGTAGCTCACCAAGCGCACGCCTTGGTCGGGGTCGAAGCGCTTGACGGCCTTCATCAGGCCGATGTTGCCTTCTTGGATCAGGTCGGCGTGGGGCAGGCCGTAGCCCAGGTACTGGCGCGAAATCGAGACCACCAAGCGCAGGTGCGACATCACCAACTGGCTGGCGCTGGCCAAATCGTCTTCGTCGCGCAAACGGCGTGCGGCGGCCTGCTCTTCCTCGAGGGTGAGCATGGGCAAGGCGTTGACGGCCGAGATGTAGGCGTTGATGTTGCCCAGCGGGGGCACCAAGGCCCACGGGTTCGTGGCCACGGCCGCCGAGGGCAGGCTGTTCAGGGGAGCGAGTGCATGTGACATGAGAAAATCTCCTTCCAAATGTCTTTCACCCAATATTAGCACTCTTGGCTTGCGAGTGCTAATGGATGGCTTTTGTGGGGGTTGCCCCCTGTTAGGATGGCGCATGGCTGCTCTCACCTCCACGTTTTGGTCTTCCTTGGGCGCCCGCGACTTTGCGCAGTTGCGGGCCTCGGCCCAGCTGTCCCAGGTGGTGGCGGTGCTGCCGGTGGCCGCCACCGAGCAACACGGACCTCATCTACCGACTGGCGTGGACACCGACTTGGTCAACGCCATCGTCGAGCGCGCCTTGCCCCAGGTTGGCCCTTCGGCCACGGCGCTCGTGCTGCCCACCCAAGCCGTGGGCAAGAGCAACGAACACCAACGCTTCCCCGGCACCCTCACGCTGAGCGCCGAAACCCTGATTCGGGTCTGGAAAGAAATCGGCGCCTCGGTGGCGCGCAGCGGCATCCGCAAGCTTTTGATCTTCAACGCCCACGGCGGCCAAGTCTCGATCATGGACATCGTGGCGCGCGACCTGCGCTGCGAACACGACCTGCTGGTCTACAGCAGCAACTGGTACCAACTGCCCCTGGGTGAGGCGGTCAACGGTTTGTTCAGCGAGCACGAGCACCGCTTCGGCATCCACGCCGGCGATGTGGAGACCTCGATGATGCTGGCCTTGTACCCCGAGCGCGTGTCCATGGCCCACGCCCGCGACTTCGCTTCCACCTCGCAGCAGCGCGCTGCCAACTACCCTGTGCTGGGTAATGGCAGCAGCGCCAAACTGGGCTGGCAAATGCAGGACTACAACCCCATGGGCGCGGCGGGTAATGCCGCCAACGCCACGGCCGAGAAAGGCCACGCCATGCTCAACGCCGCGGGCACGCAGCTGGCTACGCTGATCGAAGAAATCGCCAGCTTGCCGCTGGACACTTTGCGCCCCGACATCGACTTGGGCGTTTGAGTCGTTAACCCGCCAGGCGGCTGGGTTTGGGTGCTTTGGGTTTGGGCTGGCGCATGGGATTGCGGTAGGACTGCATGATGGCTTGGTCTTGGCGGTTTTTCCACCACCACGCCAAACCGCCTTCGATGGTCCATCGACCCCAACCTGCGATGGCGTAACCAGTGCCGCAGGAGATGGCACGCGAACCAGAGCCCGACGGCGCATGCTTTTTGAGGGGATGCCCAGCCAGTGTGGCCCAAATGTTGTGCGCCAAGGTTTCACGGGCCTCCAAACTGTTGGCCGCCTCGCGGTTGTCGGGTTGGTCTTGACGTGCGCTGGCTTCACCGACCACAAACACGTTCTCGCCATCGGTGCTGCGTTGCTGCGGCGTGGTCAACGCATGACCGTTGCTGGAGAGCGCCAAGCCGCTGTTTTGCAGCCACAGCGGAGCTTGACTGTCCATGGCCAATATCGGTACATCGCACGTCAACGCCGCCTGGCTCCCCAGTTCCAAAGCCTCGTCACCGATGGCGGTGCAGGTGGCGTGGATCAGGCTGATGTGACGAGCCCGCAGTTGTGCCATCAGGCGCTGGCGCACGTCTTCCCTGACGCCTGGTAACCACTCGCCCGGTCCGGTTACCAAGCTGAAGCGAGCGCCGTTCACGCCGTACAGGCGCATCGATTGTTCGGCAGCAAACACCATTTCAGCGGCCACAACGCCCGAGCCAATGACGACCATGGAAGGGGGTTTTTGTCGGGCCAATTCGATCACCTTGGGCCACAAATCGACAAATACCTCGATCGGGCGCAAAGACAAGGCGTAGGAGGTGGCGCCGGGCATTTGACCTTCTAAGCGGCGGCGGTCGATAGACGAGCCGGCTTCGATGGACAACAGGTCGAAATGGAGCTTGCTGGGTACCCCGTCGGGGCGTGTCGCGAGTGTGTATTCAACTTGGTTTTTGACGGTTTGCAGGCCCACGCATTGGCCTTGAATCCAATCGACTTTGGCTTCTTTGACCAAAGGGGCCAAGCCCACTTGGCAGGCCGCCGCTGTGTAATGCCCTGCCACATAGCCGGGCAACATGGCGCTGTGGGTGTGGTGAGCGTAAGGGGAGATGAGGGTGACACGCCAACCCGGACAGGGTTTTTCTGCCCATTGGCGCAAAAAATGAACGTGGGCGTGTCCGGCGCCAATCAGCAGCAAGTGTCGAGTGGTTTTATCCATTGCGACATGTTAACCGCCGCCCCTTCAGTTGACGTTCAGGTTGTTGTAGGCCTCGCACGCTTGAAGCTCGGGTATAAATCCCGCATGCCAA
>CAMDCY010000096.1 GCA_945890705.1 Hydrogenophaga intermedia
ATGTAGCCACAGGCGTCCAAGCCGTCGCAGACAAAGGTCGCCAAGGCTTTGAAGTACTCGCCATGCTGGGCTTCGTCGTAGCGGTCGTCGAGCACCAGGCAGTTGTCTTGGTCGGTCTTGGCGGTTTGTTCGCTGCGGGCTTGCGAGCCCGCGGCCACCCACACGTAGTCGATTGGGGCGGGGCCCAATTGGGCTTCGCCGAGTTGCAGCAAGCGCGTGGTCAAGGCGTCGGTGATGGCAGTGATGATGTGGCCGGTGTTGTAGGCCGAGGCATCGGCCGCCGCCAAGTTCTGTTGCAGGCGTTTGACTTTGACGGCCACCTGCTGCAGGCCTTCGATGGTGGTCTGCTTGTAAATGTCACCTGCCATGTACACCGCCGAGGTGCTGTGCTGCTCGGTCAGGTCGGTGGCGGTGATCATGCCCACCACTTGCAAGCCGTCGAGCACCGGCACGTGGTGGATGTTGTGGCGCGCCATCAGCAGCAAGGCGTCGAAGGCGGGGGCTTTGATGTCCACAGACAAGGGCGCCAAGGTGGCGATGTCGGCGATGGGCCGTTGAATGTCCATGCCCATGGCCACCACGCGGTTTCGCAAATCGCGGTCCGTGATCAGGCCAAACAGCGTGCCTTGTTCTTCGATCAGCACGGACGAGACGCGCAACTCGCTCATGAGTTGGGCCGCCGCTTGGATGCTGGTGCTCGGCGGCAAGGTGATCGGTGTGCGCTTGATCAGTTGGCGCACTGGCGTGGTCATCAAATTCAAGGCGGGGTCGCTGTTGGATGGGGTTTGCATAAAACCATCCTACACCCTCCCACGGGCAGGGTTCACGGGTAATCCCTGAGGCTCGAAGGCCCCAGATTGGGCCCGGCGCGGGCTTTTGTCAGAACGCGGTAAGGTGCTCAAACAGAATGAATCCATGGTGTTTTCTTTTTCATTAGGTCGGGTTCAACGCCGGACTGCAGTCCCGTGCTTTGGGTGATCGTGACCGCCAAATTGTTGGTGGAAGTTGCGGCGTTGGCCTTGCTGGGCCAACTCTTGTTGGGCTTGCTCATCGGCCCCAAACGGCACGACAACGGTGTGTACCGGGTTTTGCAAACCGTGGCTTCGCCTGCACAGCGCGTGGCCGATGCGCTGTCGCCCCGTTGGGTCTTGGTGCAACACCGGCCTTGGGTGGCCTTGGCCTTGCTGGCCCTGGCTTGGGCCGCGCTGACCCTCGCCAAAATTGTGCATTGCTTGGATGCGGGTGTGGCCCGGTGCTTGGCATGAGCCCCGTTTTGGAAAGCGCATGGACGGCGTGGCGTTGGCGGCTGCGCTTGACGCTGGTCTTGTGGTGGGGGCGACCAGCAACCGTGCTGGCCTGTGTGGCCGCTTGGCTCCAAGCCCAGCCCGATCACCCACACGCCTTGGCCACGCAAGCCCATTGGCTGGCCCAGACGCAGGACCTGCAAGGTGCCGCACACGTCTTGCGGCGTTTGCGCTTGTTGCAGCCGCAGGTGGCCGCGCATGCGTTCAACCTGGGGTTTGTGCTGCAGGGCTTGGCGCGATGGCGCGAGGCCGAATCGGCCTTCGAGGCCGCGATCGAGCTCAACCCTTTGCTGGACCGAGCTTGGTATGGCTTGGGTGTGGTGCGCCTTGAGTTGGGTGAGCTCTCGGGCGCCGAGCAGGCTTTGCGCCGCAACACCGAGTTGCAACCCATGAGTCCCTTGGCTTGGTACCAGTTGGCGCACCTGCACCGCGAACGCGGCGAGCTCGAGCAAGCCCAGGATCTGCTTCGCCATTTGCGCAGCTTCGAGCCGCGGGTGGCGCGCCAGTTGGAGCGCGAATGGGGGGCGGTCTCGGCATGAGCAACACGCCCACGCCCGAGACCTTGCGCCGTTACTGGCGCACCAATTTGCGCTGGATTTCGGGCCTGATGCTGGTGTGGTTCGTGGTGAGCTTTGTGCTGGTGTTTTTCGCCCGCGACCTGAATTTTCAATTCATGGGTTGGCCCTTCAGTTTTTGGATGGCGGCCCAAGGCTCGCTGTTGGTGTACGTGGCCTTGGTGGCGATTTACGCTTGGGCCATGCACCGCGCCGATGTGGCGCACGGTGTTCAAGAGCGTGAGGACTGAAGTCGTGTCAGCCTTGCCGACCCTGACCCGCGCGGCCTTGGCCAAAGCGCTGTTTCGCGCCCAGCTCAACAAGGTCTACCGCTGGTACGCGGGTGGATTTTTCTGCTTTGTGCTGGTGTTGGCGCTGTTGGAGCAGTGGGGCCTGTCGCGCGAATGGATCGGCTTTGTGTTCTTGTTTGCCACCATCGGTTTGTACGCGGGCATCGGCATCATGAGCCGCACCACCGACGCGGCCGAGTACTACGTGGCGGGGCGGCGCGTGCCGGCCATCTACAACGGCATGGCCACGGGGGCAGACTGGATGTCGGCGGCGTCCTTCATTGGTTTGGCCGGTACTTTGTATTTGCAAGGTTTCAACGGTTTGGCCTTTGTGATGGGCTGGACCGGGGGCTACTGTTTGGTGGCTTTTTTCCTGGCGCCGTACCTGCGCAAATTTGGCCAATACACCATCCCCGATTTTTTGGGTGAGCGCTACGGCGGGCATGCCCCGCGCTTGCTGGGCATTGCCGCGGCCATTGTGTGTTCCTTCATCTACGTGGTGGCGCAAATCTATGGTGTGGGCTTGATCACCTCTCGCTTGACCGGGGTGGCTTTTGAGCTCGGCGTTTTTTTGGGTCTGGGTGGTATTTTGGTGTGTTCTTTTTTGGGCGGCATGCGCGCGGTCACGTGGACGCAAGTGGCCCAATACGTCATTTTGATCGCCGCCTACATGACGCCGGTGGTGTGGTTGTCGGTCAAGCAAACCCAAGTGCCGCTGCCGCAGCTGGTGTACGGTCAGCAGCTGCAACAGGTCACGGCCCAAGAGCAGCGCCTGAGCCAAGACCCCAAAGAGTTGGAGGTGCAGGCCCTGTACCGCGAGCGCGCGCAAGTGCTCGCCATGCAGCTGGAGAACCCGGCTCAAGCCTTGGCCGACGAGCGGCGCAGCGCCCAAGAGC
The DNA here is from genome assembly GCA_945890705.1 of Hydrogenophaga intermedia. GTDB lineage: Bacteria > Pseudomonadota > Gammaproteobacteria > Burkholderiales > Burkholderiaceae_C > Hydrogenophaga > Hydrogenophaga miladensis. The sequence continues at coordinate 3,045 of CAMDCY010000096.1, forward strand.
GCATCAACCAATTGCGAGCGAGTGACGCCAAACCCGCGGACTTGGCGCAAGCCGACAAGCGTTTGTCGGCCTTGCCCAAAAGCGATGTGGCGGCCGAGGCCTTGTGGCGTGAACAAAAGGCGCAGGCCGACACCAAATCGCAAGCGCTCAACGGCATGGCCCCCCATGCCCAACAATTTTTGGGCGACCCTGACGGCACCGAAGCCGAACGTGAGTTGTTTGACGTCTCGCGGCGCAACTTCATGGCATTGGTGTTTTGTTTGATGGTGGGCACCGCCGCTTTGCCGCACATCCTCATGCGCTACTACACCGTGCCCAGCGTGCGCGAGGCTCGCGAGTCCGTGGCCTGGTCTTTGTTGTTCATCATCTTGCTCTACATCACGGCACCGGCTTTGGCGGTGATGGTGAAGTTTGAGGTGTTCCACGTGTTGGTGGGCACGCCATTCAATGAACTGCCGCCTTGGTTGGCGGCCTGGAACAAGGTGGACCCGAGTCTCTTGTCCATCACCGACATCAACCTTGACGGGATCTTGCAACTCAACGAGTTGACCATTGGCGGCGACATCGTCGTGCTGGCCATGCCAGAGATCGCGGGTTTGCCGTATGTGATCTCGGGTTTGGTGGCCGCGGGTGGTTTGGCCGCGGCCCTGTCCACCGCCGATGGCTTGCTCCTGACCATCGCCAACGCCCTGAGCCACGACCTCTATTACAAAATGATCGACCCCAACGCCTCCACCGTGCGCCGAGTCACGATCTCCAAAGTGCTCTTGTTGGTGGTGGCCTTGTTGGCGGCTTATGTGGCGGCACAAAAACCCGCCGATATTTTGTTCTTGGTGGCGGCCGCGTTTTCGATTGCCGCGGCGGCATTTTTCCCGGCCTTGGTCTTGGGGATTTTTTGGCGCCGCGCCACGGGCCTGGCTGCGACCTTGGGCATGGTCGCTGGCGTTGGCTTCACTTTGTATTACATGTCCACCACCCAGTCCTGGCTGCGCGAGGTGTTCGGGGTGACGGCGCCGTTGGAGCTGTGGTGGGGCATTCAGCCGATTGCTGCCGGCGTTTTTGGGGTGCCGCTGGGTTTTGTGGTGATGGTTTTGGTGAGCTGGGTCACGCCTGCGCCACGCCGAGCCGAGCGGGAGTGGGTGGAATTTGTGCGTTACCCGAACCTGCGGGGACCCAAAAACGGACAGGGCGGCTGAAGTTTGCTAGAATCGTGGGCTTGCCTTGCCGTACCCCGTGTCGACGCTGGGGGCGGCTTTTTTCATCCACAAGGAGAGTCTATGCGTCATTACGAAATCGTCATGCTGATCCACCCGGATCAAAGCGAGCAAGTTGCAGCCATGCTGGAACGCTACAAGGGCATGATCACCGCCGGCGGTGGCAAGATCCACCGCGTTGAAGACTGGGGCCGTCGTCAGATGGCTTACCAAATCAACAAGCTGTCCAAGGCCCACTACCTGTGCCTGAACATCGAAGCCGACCAGGCCGTGATGGGTGAGCTTGAGCACGCCTTCAAGTTCAACGATGCCGTGTTGCGTCAGCTGACCGTCTTGAAGAAGAAAGCCGAAACCGGCCCTTCTTCGATGATGAAGTCAGTCGAGCGTGAAGAAGCACGCAAGTCGCAACAACAACCGCAGGAACACGCCGCTTAAGGCTGCCTGCGCGACACGTCAGAAAGGGTGAACGCACTCCAGTTGTCCGCCACCGTGGTTCAGGTTCAAAGCCTGCGTTACACACCGGCCGGCATCCCCGTCATCAATTTGGTGCTTGAGCACGAATCGGTGGCCTTGGAGCTCGACACACCCCGTCAGGTGAAGCTGCAACTGAGGGCCGTGGCCTTTGGTGCCCAAGCCGAAACCTTGTCCCGACAGGGGCTCGATTCGGTTTGTGAGTTTCACGGATTTCTGGCCAATGCGCGCAACAGCAAAGGCGTTGTGTTTCACATCCAAGATTTCAGCAAGACATAGGAAGGCCCATCATGGCTGCACCCAAACGTTTCAACAAAGACAAGCGCCCCAAGCGCAACACCCAATCGCTGCTCTTCAAGCGCAAGCGTTTCTGCCGCTTCACCGTGGCCAACGTGGAAGAAGTGGACTACAAAGACGTCGACGTTCTGCGTGACTTCATCGCCGAAAACGGCAAGATCATTCCCGCGCGCCTGACTGGTACCCGCGCGATTTACCAACGTCAGGTGGACACCGCCATCAAGCGTGCGCGCTTCTTGGCCATGTTGCCTTACAGCGACCAGCACCGCGTCTGAAAGAGAGCCTGACATGCAAATCATCCTGCTCGACAAAGTTGTCAACCTCGGCGCCTTGGGCGATGTGGTCAAAGTCAAAGACGGTTACGCCCGTAACTTCTTGATCCCTTCGGGCCGTGCCCGTCGCGCCACCCAAACCGCCATCGCCGAATTCGAAGCACGCCGTGCCGAACTCGAAAAAGCCGCTGCTGCCAAATTGGCCGAAGCCCAAGCTTTGGGCGAAAAAGTCGCTGGTACCGTCCTCAAGCTGACCCAAAAGGCTGGCGTGGATGGCCGCTTGTTCGGTTCTGTGACCAACCACGACATCGCCGATGGCTTGAACAAGCTCGGCTTTGCAGTGGCCAAGTCGCAAATCCGCATGCCCCATGGTCCTTTGAAGTTGGTCGGTGAATACACCGTCAACGTGTCGCTGCACACCGACGTGTCGGTGGAAGTGGCCATTCAGGTGATCGGCGAGACCGCCTAAGACCTTCTTGGTCTGAAAATCAGCCGCAGGCCCCTCTCGGGGTGCTGCGGCTTTTTTGTG
>CAMDCY010000097.1 GCA_945890705.1 Hydrogenophaga intermedia
GATGTCGTAGCCGGTGTTGCCCGCCACCAGCTTGGCCTGCAGAGCCTCGTTGGTCTCGAAGGTGTCGTAGTTGACCTTGATGCCGGTCTCTTTTTCGAAGGCCGCGATCATGCCTTCGGGGATGTAGTCGGGCCAGTTGTAAATGTTCAGCACCTTGGGTTCAGCGGGCGCAGCTTCGGGCGCAGGAGCGGCCGCCACGGGCTCTTCCTTTTTGCCGCAAGCGACCAAAGCCAAGGCCGACATGGCCAAAACCAACACGTGTTTTTTCATGATCATGATTGCGTTTTCTCCAAAAAAATAAAGGACACCAACGGCCGCCACCCGGCGGGCAAAGCCATTCTATTCAAGCGCAAAGGCCCGCTGCTTGCAAATCCGCCAAAGTCGCGTCCAAACAGCGGTGAATCAGGCCCATCATCTCGTCGATCTGGGCACGGGTCATGATCAAAGGCGGGGAAATGATCATCCGGTCGCCCACGGCGCGCATGATCAAACCGTTCTTGAAACAGTGCGCGCGGCAACGCATCCCCACGCCCAAATCGGGGTCGAACATGGCGCGGGTGGCTTTGTTTTTGATCAAAACCATGCCGCCCACGAAGCCGCAGGTCTCGGCTTCACCCACCAGTGGGTGCGCTTTGAGCGCCTCGAACTGCTGCGCCAAATACGGACCGGTGTCTTCGCGCACCCGCCGCGGCAGGTCTTCTTTTTCCATCAGGTTCAGGTTGGCCAAGGCCACCGCACAGGCCACGGGGTGACCGCTGTAGGTGTAACCGTGGTTGAACTCGCCGCCTTTTTCAATCAAGACATCGGCCACGCGGTTGCCCACCATCACGCCACCCAAGGGGATGTAGCCGCTGGTCACGCCCTTGGCGAAGGTCACCAAGTCGGGCTTGTAGCCGAACTTCTCGTACGCGAACCAATGGCCCAAACGGCCAAAGGCACAAATGACCTCGTCGGAAATCAGCAAGATGCCGTACTTGTCCACGATGCGCTGGATCTCGGGCCAATAGGTGTCAGGCGGAATGATGACGCCGCCAGCGCCCTGCACCGGCTCGCCAATGAAGGCCGCGACCTTCTCCGGGCCAATGGCCAAAATCTTCTCTTCCAACCAGCCCGCAGCGCGGATGCCAAAGTCGGCGCGGCTCTCGCCGGGCAGGGAGTGGTCCCAGTGGTGGGGCTGCTCAATGTGCGTGATGTTGGGGATGGGCAAATCGCCTTGGGCGTGCATGCCGCTCATGCCACCCAGCGAAGCGCCGGCCATGGTGGAGCCGTGGTAGGCGTTGTGGCGGCTGATGATGACCTTGCGCTCGGACTGGCCGAGCAGGTCCCAATAGCGGCGCACCATGCGCACGTTGGTGTCGTTGCTCTCCGAGCCACTGCTGCTGAAGAACACGTGCTTGAAACTTCGATCGCCCACCATGGGCGCCAAGCTAGCGAGCTTGGCCGCGAGTTGCACCGCGGGCACGTTGGTGGTCTGGAAGAAGCTGTTGTAGAAGGGCAGCGTCATCATTTGCTGGTACGCCGCATCCGCCAATTCTTTGCGGCCGTAACCGGCATTGACACACCACAAGCCGCTCATGGCGTCCAGGATTTGGTGGCCTTCGGAATCCCAAATGTGGATGCCATCGGCGCGCGTGATCACCCGCGAGCCACGGGTGGCCAAGTCACCGTGGTCGGTGAAGGGGTGGATGAAGTGCGCGCTGTCGAGTGCCTGAATGGCATGCGTGTCTTGGGCCTCGGCGCGGCGGACCACGGCGGGCGGAGCAATCAGGGTAGAGGTGTTCATCGCAAAAATTCCCAACGCATCAAACGTGCAACAAGAGGTGTTCGCGCTCCCATGGCGAAATCACCTTCATGAATTCATCGAACTCGAGCTCTTTGACTTCGGTGTAAATGGTGATGAACTCTTTGCCCAAAACCTCGTGCAAATCGGGCTCGTTGCGCAACCAGTCCAGCGCTTCGCCCAAGCTGCGGGGCAAGGAATAGGGCGCCAGATACGCGTCGCCCTTCATCTCGGCCTTGGGTTCGATCTTGTTCTTCATGCCCAAATAGCCGCAAGCCAAGGTCATGGCCATGGCCACATAAGGGTTGGCGTCGGCACCGATCACGCGGTTTTCTACGCGACGCGCTTCGGGCGTGGAGATGGGTGAACGGATGCCCACCGTGCGATTGTCGTAACCCCACTCGATGTTGATCGGCGCGGCCGTGTGGCGGCTCAAACGGCGGTAGCTGTTCACATACGGCGCGACCAAGACCATGGCAGCCGGGATGTAGCGCTGCAAGCCACCGATGTAGTGGTAGAAGGCCTGCGACGGCGTCCCGTCATCGTTGCTGAAAATGTTTTTGCCGGTCTTTTTGTCGACGATGCTTTGGTGCACGTGCATGGCCGAACCGGGCTCACCCGCGATGGGCTTGGCCATGAAGGTGGCGTACATGTCGTGGCGCAAAGCCGATTCGCGCACCGTGCGCTTGAAAAAAAACACCTCGTCGGCCAAGTGCAGTGGGTGGGCGTGGAAGAAGTTGATCTCCATCTGGCCCGCACCGACTTCGTGGATCAGCGTGTCCACGTTGAGCTTCATCTTTTCGCAATAGTCGTAAATCTCTTCGAACAGCGGGTCGAACTCATTGACCGCGTCGATGCTGTAAGCCTGACGCGAGGTCTCAGCGCGGCCGCTGCGGCCAATCGGGGCCTTGAGCAAGGTGTTGGGGTCGGTGTTGCGGGCGGTCAGGTAGAACTCGAGCTCGGGCGCAACGACCGGGTCCCAGCCCTCGGCGTCGTACAAGTCACAGATGCGGCGCAACACGCTGCGCGGCGCAAACGGCACCAGCTTGCCTTCGTGGTCAAAACAATCGTGGATCACCTGCGCTGTCGGGTCGGTGGCCCAAGGCACGATGCGCGCCGTGCTGGGGTCTGGACGCAACTGCATGTCCTTGTCGGTCGGGTCGATCACATCGTAGTAAGGCCCGTTCTCCGGAAATTCGCCCGTCACACCCATGGCCACGATCGCTTCGGGAAGCCGCATACCACGGTCTTCGGTGAACTTGCCACGGGGCAGGATCTTGCCGCGCGCCACGCCCGTCAAGTCGGGCACGAGGCATTCAACCTCGGTCACCCGGTTCTCGTTGAGCCAGAGTTCTAAATCATTGAAGGTTTTCATGGTGGGGGCTGTCATGTGCCATCTCCTGTGTCGTGAATAGGTTAAACCAAGGCCAAGCGTTGGCGTTGGCGGGCCTCGCAAGCTTGGCCAAATGCATGAAAAATATTGGCGTAGAAAGGCGTCTCCCAGCAGCGCCACTCGGGGTGCCACTGCATGGCATGAGCGAATGTGCGGGCACCTTCGACGGTGAAAGACTCCACCAGACCATCCGGCGCGTGAGCGGTGGCGCGAAGGCCTGGCGCCAAGCGGTTGACCCCTTGCCCATGCAAAGAGTTCACCATCACCTCGGTGCTACCGGCCCATTGGTGCAAATCGCTGCCCTCGACCAAACGCAGCGAATGGGTCGGCGCGTATTGCTCGTCGGTGGACGCGGTTTTGTCTTCTCGGTGGTCGTTCAGACCAGGCACCAGGTGAACCCGTTGGTGCAAAGAACCGCCCATGGCCACGTTCATTTCTTGGTAGCCGCGGCAAATGCCCAGCAAGGGCACCCCTTCTGAAACGCAGGCCCGAATCAAGGTCAAGGTCAGGCTGTCGCGCTCGGGATCCAGCGGCAAGCTGGGGTCGGCCACGTCTTCGTTGAAGTGAGACGGGTGAACGTTGGAGGGCGAGCCGGTGAGCATCACACCGTCAACCATGGCCAAGAGTTCGGGCACTTGCTCGGGACTGGCCAAGGGAAACATGACGGGCTGGGCTTTCGCACCGACTTTGACGGCTCGAGCGTATTTGTCACCCAGGACCAACGTCGGCATCTGATGCCCAGGGTCGCCCAACTGGCGGTGATCGGCGGGTAACCAAACCATACAAGCTGGTTTGCTCATGGGGGATTTCTCCAACGCGGTTTGTTGTACTTTGGGGTTCATTGGAGCACAGATTTGATCAAATTCAACTCAGGTAATCCCTTAGGCGATGCCAGAGCATGCCCACCGCCAAGGTCGGTGTGCGCAGCAGCGGGCCGCCAGGGAAATGGTGGTGCTTCAAGCGGGCAAAGACGTCAAAACGGTCGTCTTGGGTCGTGATGGCCTCGGCCACCAAACGCCCAGCCATGCCTGTGAGCGCCACGCCATGGCCGCTGAAGCCTTGTAGGTAAAAAACATTGCTGCCCAAACGACCAAAGTCCGGCGCGCGGTTCATGCTGATGTCCACAAATCCGCCCCAGGTGAATTCGACCGGCACATCGGCCAAATCGGGGAAGACTTGCGCCATGCGCCGCTGCATCAGGCCCGACAGGCCGGGCGGGGTCATGGTGGTGTAGCTCACACGGCCACCAAACAGCATGCGGTGATCGGCGCTGAAGCGGAAATAGTCCAACACAAAATTGTTGTCGCACACCGCGGCGTTGCTGGGGATCAGCCGCTGACACAGCGCGGGGTCGAGCTGGGGCGTGCCCACGATGTAGGTGCCCACCGGCATGATGCGCGGCGCGATCTCGGGCGCCACCGCTGGCCCGTGCACGGGCAACAAGCAATTGCCCGCCAGCACCGCAAAACGCGCCCGCACTTGACCTTGCGCGGTGCGGGCACACACCACATCGCCACGGTCCAAAGCGGTGACAGGCGAGCCTTCAAACAAACGCACGCCCGCGGCTTGCGCGGCACGCGCCAAACCCAGCGCGTATTTGAGTGGGTGCAAATGCCCCGAACGCGATTCGCGCACCGCCGCACGGTAGCGCGGGCTGCGGATGTGGCGCTGCACATCGTCGCCTTCGGCCCAGTCGACCGCTATGCCTTGGGACGTCAAAAAATCGGCCTCATCGCGCAATGCCCCGACCTTGCTGGCCGAGTCGGCCACGTACAGATAACCCGGCACCCAATCGCAGTCGATCTGGTGCTCGCGCATGCGCGCTTGCAACAAGTCCACGGCTTGCACCGACAGGTCCCAAGCGCGCTGCGCATCGGCCGCGCCCATCTGCAATTCAAAAGGACCCTGCCCGCTGGCAAAACCCACGATGGCTTGGCCACCGTTGCGCCCACTCGCGCCCGAGCCCACACGGTCGGCCTCGAGCACCACCACGTCCAGGCCTTTTTTAGTCAAATCGAGCGCGGCCGACAAACCCGCAAAGCCCGCCCCGATCACCACCACATCAGCTTGCAAGCTTTCTTGCAAGGGTGGCCGCGGCTCTGGCCGCTGCACACTGGCTTCGTAGTAACTGCGTTGGTTGAGCTGCGTGTCGCTGCGCAACAAATTCGATGCACCCAAGATCATGGGCGCACCCCTTGGCGCTTGGCCACTTCACCACTCAGGTAAGACCACACAAACGTGGCCGCGGCGTTGCTGGTGAGTTCGGCGTGGTCATAGGCTGGGGCCACTTCCACGCAGTCCATGCCCACCCAATTCATGGGCTGCAGCTCTTCGAGCAGCGTTAGCACCTGCGAGCTGGTCATGCCACCCGGCTCGG
>CAMDCY010000098.1 GCA_945890705.1 Hydrogenophaga intermedia
GGGTTTGCACGTCGAGCATGAACTGCGCCAAGGCGCGGTGCAGCTGCGCGATCGGGCCGCGCATGAAGGTGAAACGCGAACCGGACAACTTGATGCCGGTGTCGAAGTCCAAGCCCAAAGGCTCGCCAATGGCCACGTGGTCTTGCACCGGGAAATCAAAGCTGCGGGGGGTGCCCCAGGTACGCAGTACCACGTTGCCGTGTTCGTCGCTGCCCACCGGCACGCTCTCGTGCGGCAGGTTGGGCACAGCCAAGAGCAGGTCTTGCAGCTCGGCTTGGATCACGTCCAAGCGGGCCGCCGACGTGTCCAACTCGGTTTTGATCGCACCCACTTGGGCCATGACGGCATCGGCTTCGGCGTGCTGCCCCTTGCCTTTGAGCATGCCGATTTGCTTGGACAGCGTGTTGCGCTGGCTTTGCAGCTCTTCGGTACGGGTTTGCAGGGTTTTGCGCTCACCCTCCAGCGCCCGAAAGGCGGCCTCGTCCAAAAAAGGCTGGGGTTGTTTGCGAGTGTTCAGACGGGCGAGCACCGCGTCCAAGTCTTTGCGAAGGAGAAGAATGTCGAGCATGGCGTCAATTGTAGGGGGCTGGCTTCAACGCAAATGGCCCAAGGGGCTGGGGTCCTTGCCGCCCTCGCGCAAACCCGTGGGCAAGGGAAATTTGACGGTTTCGACCAGGCCGTCCATGGTGCGCACCGAAATCGCACCATAGGCTTTGATGCGCTCGACCACTTCGCGCACCAGCACCTCGGGTGCCGACGCACCCGCGCTCAAACCCACGCGGCTTTTGCCTTTGAACCACTCGGGGTTGAGCTCGTCGGCGTTGTCGATCATGTAACTCTCGGTGCCGAGTTTGATCGCCACTTCGCGCAAGCGGTTGCTGTTGGAGCTGGTGGGGCTGCCCACCACGATCACCAAATCGACTTGGGGGCTGAGCAGCTTGATAGCGTCTTGGCGGTTTTGGGTGGCGTAGCAAATGTCTTGCTGCTTGGGCTCACGGATGGACGGGAAGCGCTGCTTGATCGCATTCAAAATCTCGACCGTGTCGTCCACCGACAAAGTCGTTTGGGTGACCACCGCCAAACGCTCGGTTTGGCTTGGGGTGATGCGCTGCACATCGGCCACGTCTTCCACCAAGTGGATGCCGCTGTCGAGCTGGCCCATGGTGCCCTCGACCTCGGGGTGACCTTTGTGCCCGATCATGATGAACTCATAACCCTCTTTGTGCAGCTTGGCCACTTCGACGTGCACCTTGGTGACCAAGGGGCAGGTGGCGTCAAAAATTTGGAAACCCAAGCGAGCGGCTTCCTCTTGGATGGCGCGGCTCACGCCGTGCGCAGAAAACACCAAGGTCGCGCCGGCGGGCACGTCGCTGAGCTCTTCGATAAAGATGGCGCCTTTGGCCTTGAGGTCGTTGACCACAAAGGTGTTGTGCACGATTTCGTGGCGCACATAAATCGGTCGACCGAACTTGGTCAAAGCGCGTTCGACGATTTCAATCGCGCGGTCCACACCGGCACAAAAGCCCCGGGGCTCGGCCAACAACACTTTCACGTTTTTGGCTGGCATCACAACACCCCTATGATTTGGACTTCAAAACTCACGGGCTGACCGGCCAGCGGGTGGTTGAAATCAAACAAAATCGCGCCGTCCTCGCGCACCTCGATCACCGTACCGGCGTACTGACCACGGCCATCGGGCGTGGGGAACTGCACCACATCGCCTTCAACGTATTGCTGTTGGGCATCGCTGAGCTGGGTCATGAGCATGCGCGCCACCCACTGCACCATCTCGGGCTGGCGTTCGCCAAAAGCCTCGCCGTCGTCCAACTCCAAGGTTGTGTGCACGCCCTCTTCGAGGCCCAGCAAGCGCCGCTCGATGGCCGGCGAGAGTTCACCCGCCCCCAAGCTGAGCGTGGCCGGTTGGCCACCAAAGGTGTTGATGATGACCTGACCTTGGGGGCCCGACATGCGGTAGTGCAGGGTCAGAAAAGAACCTTCTTCGACGTGGGGCATGGTGTGGTGCTGTGGTGAATTCAGGGAAGGCCTGTGCCAAAGCACACGGGGGGGGTTCTTCCAGAACGCCCCAGCCAAGACCCCCTATTGTAAAAAGTCTGGTCCACCCCCACAGGAGCGCCCATGCAAGCCCCGATTTCTGGGCTGAAAAGCCTGCCCGCCGACACCCGCCCCCGCGAAAAACTCTTGCAGCGAGGCGCCAGCGCCTTGAGCGACGCCGAATTGCTGGCACTCTTGCTGCGCACGGGCATCAAAGGCAAACACGTCTTGGCCTTGGCACAAGAATTGTTGGATGGCTTTGGTGGCGTGGCCGGTTTGCTGCACACCCCGCTGGAGGCCCTGCAACACACCAAAGGCTTGGGGCCCGCCAAACGAGCCGAATTGGTGGCGGTGTTGGAGCTCACCCGCCGTGCCCTGACCCAAGAAATGACCCAAGCCCCGGTCTTCGAGAGCCCGCAGTCCGTGCGACAGTATTTGCAGTTGCAACTCGGCGCGCGACCGCACGAGGTGTTTGCCGTGCTCTACCTCAACAGCCAGAACCGCTGGCTGGGCTGGGACGAGCTGTTTCGCGGCACGCTCACGCAGACCAGCGTCTATCCGCGCGAGGTGGTCTTGCGCGCCCTGCACCACCAAGCCGCCGCCGTGGTCTTGGCGCACAACCACCCCAGCGGTGTGGCCGAACCCTCGCGGGCCGACGAGGTGCTCACGCAAACCCTCAAATCGGCCTTGGCCATGGTGGACGTGCGGGTACTCGACCACTTCATCGTCACCCGCGAGCGCGCCGCCTCCATGGCCGAAATGGGCTTGGTCTGAACCCAGGCTTCGAGGCTGGGCCACAATGCCGGGCATGAAAGCCCAATCGCTGGCCGACCTCGCCGACATCCAACGCACCTTGCGCGAACGCGCCGCCGCTGAGGCCGCCGAACGCCAAGCGGCGCTGGCGCGGGCTTTGGCTGAACAACGCGAGCGCGAGCTGTTTGCCCGCTCGGTGGGCGCGGTGCGGCCCATCCCGGCCAGCGAGCGCCTGCTGCACACCCCGCCCGCGCCCAGCGCCCAACCGGTTCAGCGACAAGCCGACGAACAACGCGTCATGCAAGAGGCCCTGTCGGATGAGTTCGATGTCGAGACCTTGCTGCAAACCGATGACCAGCTGAGCTTCGCTCGCCCCGGCGTGGGGACCGACGTGGTGCGCAAACTTCGCGAAGGGCACTGGAGCATCCAGCGCCACATTGACCTGCACGGCCTGCGCACCGACGAAGCTCGCGAAACCTTGGGGCAGTTTTTGCGTGAAGCCCACCAGCACGGGGTGCGCTGTGTGCGCGTGGTACACGGCAAAGGCTTGGGCTCACCGGGCCGCGCGCCCGTGCTCAAAGGCCGTGTGCTGCGCTGGTTGGTGCAAAAACACGAGGTGATGGTGTTCGTGCAAGCCCGCCCCGCACAAGGCGGCGCAGGCGCACTGCTGGTCTTGCTCAGCGGCGGCTGATCAGTTTTGCGTGGCCCGGCGCAAGGTGGTCATCACCGGCGTGTTGAGCACACCGCGCAAGCCCCACCAACCGGCCAACAAGGCCAAGACTGCGCCACCCAACGAGCCCGCCAAGGGCACCCAAATTTGGGGCGTCCAAGCAAACTCAAACACCCAACGCGCCAATGCCCAGCCCACCGCCACGGCCACCAACGAGGCCAAGAAGCCCGCCAACAAACCCACGCCGAGCAACTCGATGCGCTGCACCTGGCGCAGCAAGGCCGAGCTCGCCCCCACGGCCCGCAGGATCGCAAACTCGCGCTCGCGCTCACCCCGCGTGGCGGTGATGGCCGTCATCAGCACCACCAAACCCGCGGCGAGGGTGAAGACGAACAAGAACTCGACCGCTGCGATCACCTGACCCAACACGCGCTGAACCTGAGCCAAGGTTTGCGTCAGGTCGACCTGGGTGATGTTGGGGAATTGGCGCACCAAGCGGTTGTCAAAGCCGGGGTCGGGCGGCGCTTGAAAGGCGCTGATGTAGGTCAAAGGCACATCGGCCATTTGGCCTTGTGTAAAAACCACAAAGAAATTCACCCGCATCGAGGCCCAATCGAGCTTGCGCACACTGGTGATGCGCGCTTGCACCAGTTGGCCGGCGATGTCAAAACCCAAACGGTCGCCCACCACCAGCCCCAAGTCTTTGGCCAAGCCCGCCTCGATGCTGATGGCACCGGGCTCGTTGTCGATCCACTGACCCTCAACGACCTCGTTCAAATCGGGCAAGGTGGCCGTGTGCGAGAGGTTGAATTCGCGCTCCACCAAGCGCGCCACGCGGTCGTCGGCATACGACTCGGCATTGACGGCTTGGTCGTTGATCGTGGCCAAGCGGCCCCGGATCATGGGGTACCAATCGAACGGGCCCACACCACCATCACGCAAAGCCTGTTGGAAAGACTCGCTTTGGTCGGGCTGAACATTAATAACGAAGCGGTTGGGCGCGTCGGGGGGCGTGGCGCTGCGCCAGCTGGAGATCAGGTCGGTGCGCAGCAGCACCAACAAGACCAAGGCCAAGAGGCCCACCGACAAAGCGCTGATTTGCACCACCGCATAAGCCGGACGGGCCGAGAGCTGGCGCGTGGCCAACACCAAGGCGCGTGGCGCGGTCGACTCGTTCACACTGGCGCGCAACAGCCGCACCGCGGCATACGCCACACCGGCAAACAGCAAGACGGCCACGGCAAAGCCGCCCACGGCGATACCACCCAAGAGCCAATCCCGACTGGCCACCAGCAACAGGGCGGCAAAGCCGATCAAGCCCAAACCGATCACGCCCACCGTCGCGGGTTTGATTTGCCCGACTTCGCGGCGGATCACCCGCAAGGGCGGCACCTGCGCGAGCTGCAGCACCGGCGGCAAGCCGAAAGCCAGCATCAGGGTCATGCCCATGCCCATGCCCAAAGCCACCGGGGTCCAGCCCGCCGCTGGCAAGTTCACGCTGACCAAGCCCGAGAGCAAGAACACAAAGGCGTGGTGAACCGCAAAGCCCAGCAACAAACCCAAGCCACTGGCCAACACACCCACCAAGGTGAATTCCAACAGGTAAGCGCGTGCCATGGTGGCTTGCGGCACGCCCAAGACGCGCAGCATGGCGCAGTCGTCCAAATGGCGTTGGGCAAAGCCACGCGCGGCAATCGCCACCGCCACCGCACACAAGAGCGCGGCCAAGAGGGCCACCAAATTCAAAAACTTCTCGGCGCGACCGAGCGTGCGCTGCATTTCCGGGCGGCCGCCTTCAAGCGAATCCAAACGCACACCGCGCAGGTTTTGGCCCTCAATGGTTTGTTCGGCCCACGTGGTGAAGCTGGCCACAGCCGCGGGCTCGCCCGCGACCGCCAAGCGGTAGTTCAAGCGGCTGGCGGGTTGAACCAAACCGGTAGCGGCGATGTCGTCTTGGTGGATCAT
>CAMDCY010000099.1 GCA_945890705.1 Hydrogenophaga intermedia
CGCTTGCGGCGAAAACCAAAGTCGCGGTAGTCCCACCAGCTGAAGTTTTTCTCGGGCTGTGGGAACAGACGAACCGCATCGGTTAAACCCAAATCGATGAGGGCGTTCAGGTGCAAGCGCTCTTCGGTGGTGCAGTGGATGGTCTCGCGCAGGCCTTCGGGGTCCCACACATCGAGGTCGTCGAAGGTGATGTTGTAGTCGCCCAGCAGAACCAACTTGGGGTGGGCGGCCATCTCGGCGCGAACCCATTCGCGCAGGGCGGTGAGCCAGCGCATCTTGTAGGCAAACTTGTCGCTGCCGGGTTCTTGCCCGTTGGGGAAGTAGGCGCCGATCACCCGCACGCCACCGATGGTGGCGCACAAGACTCGCGACTGCTCGTCCTCAAAGCCGGGGATATTTTTGATCACCTCGCTGGCCGGGGTTTTGCTGAGCAAGGCCACGCCGTTGTAGGTTTTTTGGCCAAACCATTGCGCCTGATAACCGATGTCGGCCAAGGCTTGGGCGGGGAATTTGTCGTCGGTGAGCTTGAGCTCTTGCAGCGCCAGCACATCGACTGGGTTAGCGGCGAGCCAGTCCAGCACTTGGGGCAGGCGCACGTTGAGGGAGTTGACGTTCCAGGTGGCGATTTGCATGGTCATGAAGCGGGTTGGGCCGCGGCGTGCAGCCGCAGCAAGGTGTCGGTGACGCTGTGCGACAAGCGCAGGTCGGTGGGCACGCCGGCTTCGGCGCGGGCAACGAAGTCGTGCACCATGGCGGCGTACTGGTTCAAGCTGGGCAAGGTCGGCAGGTTTAGGCCTTCACTGGCGCGCCAGGGCGCCAACGGTGGCGGGTTAAACGGCGCGTCCAAAGCCACCCAAGCGCGCTCACCGACGGCCAAAGCGCTTTGGTGACGAATGGTTTGTGTGGACACGCTGAACTGCAGCACCGAGGCGTCGCCCCAGCGCAGTTCGCCTTGGGTGTGGATGTCGGTGCCCCAATCGGGGTGACGGGTTTGGTGACAGCGCACGGTATCGGGTGCGCGGTCCATGAGCCAGTGGCCCAAGAGCACGGCGTAACAGCCGATGTCCCACAGCGCGCCGCCGCCCAAGGCCGATTGGTTGCGGATGTTGGCTGGATCGCGGTTGTCATAGGAAAAAGTCACCTGGATGTGCCGCCATGCGCCCACGTCTAAGGCCTTGAGCGCCGCCCATTGCGGGTGGTGCAAAACCATATAGGCCTCGTGCAGGTGGCGCTGCGCGGTGTGCGCGGCTTGGCCCAAACGGTCCACATCGGCCAAGCTGAGCGCCAGGGGTTTTTCACACAAGACATGGTGGCCCGCGGCCAAGGCCTTCAACGACCACGGCACGTGCGCGTCGTTGGGCAGGGCGATGTAGACCGCGTCAACGCGGGGGTCGTTCAAAACGCCCTCGTAGCTGGTCCAACGCACGGGGGCGTGCGCTTCGCTCCAAGCCAAGGTCGCGGCCGTGGGCGAACGGCTGCCGATGGCCACGACCTCGTGACCGGCTTGGGCGATGGCCGGGGCGAGTTGTGTGCGGGCGATCTTGCCCCAACCCAGAATGCCAAAACGCATCGTCAGCCCGCCTTGGTCGCCATATAGCGCGCGGCGTTGGCTTCGTTGGGTGGGTACAGGCCGGGCAGGGCCTGTCCTTGGTGGACCTGCTCCATGATCCACGCTTCCAAACGTTCTTGTTCGGGGCCGGCTTGCACCATCTCGTCGAGCAAGGCTTGTGGGATGAGCACCGCGCCGTCGTCGTCGGCCACGATCACGTCACCGGGGAAGACGGCCACGCCACCACAGGCCACGGGGCGTTGCCAATCGACAAAGGTCAAACCGGCCACCGAAGGGGGCGCCGCGGCGCCACTGCACCACACCGGCAAGCCCGTACCCAAGACGCCCGCGAGGTCGCGCACCACGCCGTCGCTGACCAAGCCGGCCACGCCTTTGTGCTGCATGCGGGCGCACAAAATGTCACCAAAAATGCCTGCGTCTTGAACGCCCATGGCGTCGACCACGGCCACACAACCGGCCGGCATGGCCTCAATCGCTGCGCGGGTGGAGATGGGGGAGCTCCAAGAAGCGGGGGTGGCGAGGTCTTCACGCGCCGGCACAAAGCGCAGGGTGAAGGCCCGCGCCACCAAACGCGATTGGCCGGGGCGAATCGGGCGGGTGCCGCGCAACCAGACGTTGCGCAAGCCTTTTTTGAGCAGCAAGGTGGTCAGCGTGGCGGTGGTGACTTGCGAGAGGGTCTGCACCACGGCCGGGTCCAGGTGCATGGGGATGGGGTTATCGCTCATTCAGGTCTCCTGTCGTTCGAAGTTCACAAAAGCAAAGCGCAAGCCGCTGGCGCTGGTGTGCGCTTGGCGCTCGGTCTCGCGCCATTCGGGCCCCAGCGTGGGTGCCCAGGCGTCGCCCTCGAAGTCTTGGTCGATTTCGGTGACGACCACGCGGCGCGCCAAAGGCAAGGCCAGTTCATAAATTTGTGCGCCGCCCATCACCCAGACTTGTGGGGTATCGGCGCACAAGGCCACGGCCGACTCTAGGCTGTGTGCGGCCAGTGCGCCCTCGGCGGCCCAGGCGGTGTCGCGCGTGACCACGATGTTCTCGCGCCCGGGCAGGGGGCGAAAGCGCGGGGGCAGCGAATCCCAAGTTTTACGGCCCATGATGACCGGGCAGCCCAGGGTCGTTTGTTTGAAATGCGCCAAATCTTCGGGCAAGTGCCAAGGCATGGCGTTGTTCAGGCCGATCACGCCGTTGCGGGCGCGGGCGTAAATGAGGTTGAGTTGGGTGCTCATGCGGGTTTGGGTGATGCGGTTGAACGGGGTGGCAGCAACACGCTGGCGATGGCCACGCAAACAAAGAGCATGGCAGCCCAGTCTTGCCACGTGGGCATTTCACCCACAATAACGGTGGCCGATAAGGTGCCCACGAGCGGGACGGCCATGATGCTCATGGCGCTGGTGGCCGGTGGCAAGTCGCGCGCCATGCCGAACCAAATGATTTGGGCAAAGCCGTAGTTGATGAGCACGCCATACAAGAGGCTCAGCCACATGGGCAGGTTGAACGCCAGGGGGTTGGGCAGCGGCTCCCAGAGGGCCGCCAAACACCACACCACGGCGCTGCCCATGAGCAGCATCCAGACCGTGACCACCAGCGGGTCCAGCGTGAGTTGGGCGCGGCGAAACAGCAAGGTGCCCCAAGCCCAGCAAAAAGCCGCGCCGATCATCCAAGCCACGCCTTGGGGTCGCCCAGCCAAGCTGCTGAGCTCGTCCCACAAAAGCAGGGCAATCGCCACGCTGGCGCAGACCACGGCCAGCAAGACGCGGCGGGTCAGCCGCTCTTGGTAGAAGGCCACGCCGAGCAAGACGGTGAAAATGGGCATGGTGAAGCCCAGAATGGCCGCGCGGCCCGATGCCAGTTCTTGCAAGCCGATGATGGACATCGTGTGCCAGCCCAAAACATTGGGCAGGCCCAGGGCAGCGATCACCGCCCATTCGCGGCCGTTGGGCCACATGCGCTGGCCTTTTTGCGCGACATACACAAACAGCCAAGCCGCGCCCAGCGTCATGGTGGTGGCGCGGAAAAACAGCGGGGTCATTTGCCCCAAGGAGAGTTTCATCATGGGCCAGTTCACGCCCCACATGAGCGTGAGGGCCAGCACGGCCCAGGCTTGGCGGCGTGTGATCACACGGCCACCGGGGCTTTGATGGCGGGGTGGTGTTGGTAGTCGACCACCTCAAAGTCTTCCAAGGCGTAATCGAAGATCGAGGCTGGGCGTCGCAAGAGGCGCAGCGTGGGGTAGGGCAGGGGCTCGCGGCTGAGCTGCAACTGCACCTGCTCGAAGTGGTTGCTGTAGAGGTGGCAGTCGCCCCCGGTCCAAATGAAGTCGCCCACGTCCAAATCGCACTGCTGCGCCACCATGTGGGTGAGCAAGGCGTAGCTGGCGATGTTGAAGGGCACGCCCAAGAAAATGTCCGCGCTGCGCTGGTAAAGCTGGCAGCTGAGTTTGCCTTTGCCGCCCGGGGTGGTGGGTGGTGCGACGTAGAACTGGAAAAACGCGTGGCAAGGCATGAGCGCCATTTGGTCGAGCTCGGCCACGTTCCAAGCGCTCACGATGATGCGGCGGCTGTCGGGGTTGGTCTTGAGGGTGTCGATGACCTGTTGGATTTGGTCCACGTGGCCGCCACCGACCTTGGGCCAGCTGCGCCACTGCACGCCGTAAACCGGACCCAGTTCACCATCGGCGCGGGCCCATTCGTCCCAAATCGTGCAACCACGCTCTTGCAGCCACTTCACGTTGCTGTCGCCACGCAAAAACCACAGCAACTCCACGATGATGGCCTTCAAAAACACCTTTTTGGTGGTCACCAGCGGAAAGCCCTCGTTGAGGTCAAAGCGCATTTGATGACCAAAGACGCTGCGCGTGCCGGTGCCGGTGCGGTCGCCTTTTTCCACGCCGTGCTCAAACACGTGGCGCATGAGGTCTTCATACTGTTGGCGAATGGGGCGGACTGGGGTGTTCATGGTGGCTCAGTTTATCGCGTGTCGCTCAGCACCCGGCCGGGGTTCAGGCGGTGCTGGGGGTCGAGCGCGGACTTGATGCGGCGCATCCAGTCCAGCGCCACGGGGTCTTTGTATTCGGGCAGGGTACGGGCTTTGAGGCTGCCGATGCCGTGTTCGGCGCTGATGGAGCCGCCATGGGCGCGCACCTGTTCGAACACCAGATCGTTGACGGCCGATTCTTGGGTCCTCAAAAACACCGCTGGGTCCACGCCCACCGGCGCTTGCACGTTGTAGTGCAGGTTACCGTCGCCCAAGTGCCCGAAATTCACCAGGCGCACACCGACAAAGGTTTTCGCCAAGCGCTCGTCGGTCTCGGCACAAAACGCGGGAATGCGAGAGATCGGCAAGCTGATGTCGTGCTTGATGTTCAGACCTTCTTCGGCTTGCGCCATCGAGATGCTTTCGCGTACGTGCCAAAAGCCCTGCGCTTGCGCCAAGTTGCTGGCCACGATGGCGTCGCTGGCGCAACCCGCCTCGATGGCTTGGCCAAGCAGCTGCTCGAGTTGCGCTTGCGCGTGCACAGCCGACTCGGTGTCGCTAACCTCGAGCAATACCGCATAGGGCGCATTCGCCCAGGGCGGCATGCGCAACTGAGGAAAGTGTTTGTCCACCAAAGACAAAGCGAACTGGCCCATGACTTCAAAACCCGTCAGGCCTGCGCCCAAGCGACGCTGCGCCAAACCCAGCAGATCGATCGCGGCCGAAAGCGACGGCACGCTGGCCCAGGCGGTGAGTTGGGCCGCAGGCGCGTCGAACAGTTTGAGGGTGGCCGCGGTGATGATGCCCAGCGTGCCTTCGCTGCCTATCATGAGGTGGCGCAGGTCGTAGCCGGTGTTGTCTTTGCGCAGGCCACTCAAGCCGT
>CAMDCY010000100.1 GCA_945890705.1 Hydrogenophaga intermedia
AGGTCGGCGGTGCGCTCGGTCACCGCGGCCAGCAAGGCGGCGTAGGGGTTGCCGTCCGCCGCGCGGCAGTCGGGGTAGAAGTGCTCGATCACAAAATCGGCCAATTGGCGCAGCTCGGCGTGTTGGCCGGTGTGGGCGAAGTGTTCAAAGTGCCCGAAGCGGATGAAGCTTGGGGCCACGCGCGTGACAACGGCCGCGGCCTCCCAAGCCTCGCGGCGCACAGGTTCGGGCGACGCCACCAAACACAGGGCGCGGGTGGTGGGCACGCCCAAGGCGTGCATGGCTTCGCTGGCCAAAAACTCCCGGATGGCGCTGCGCCAGACCGCGCGGCCATCGCCCCGGCGCGAGTAGGGCGTGGGGCCCGCGCCTTTGAGTTGAATCTCGAGGGGACCGCTGGCGCTGGGCCACTCGCCCAGGGTGATGGCTCGGCCATCGCCCAATTGACCGGCCCATTGGCCGAACTGGTGGCCGCTGTAGACACCCGCCCAAGGGCGGGTTCCCGGCCAAACGGCATTACCGGCCAAGACTTGGGTGGCGGCTTCGCTGCGCAAGTCGCTTGGCGACCAGCCCAGCTCGGCGGCCATGGCTTCGCTCACGGCCACCATGGACGGGGCCGCCAGCGGGGTGGGGCGCTGGGGCGTGGCGAAGGTGTCGCCCAAATCGGCGTAGCGGTGCGTCCAAGCGCTGGCGAGTGGTGTCATGGGGAGATTGTGGACCAGCCGCGATCCACCCACAGTGTGTCGGGTTGCTGCTGGGCGGCCCCTAAAATGGGGTTTTCTTGACTGGGATGCGTGCGTTGAAGAATTCAACCGTCTGGGCTGCTGGGGCAAGGTGCGTGCGCGCTGTGGGGCTGGTTTGTGCGGCCGCTTGTTTGGCTGCTTGTTCGCCCACCGAGCCTGCGGCCCCTGTGGTCAAAATTGCTTTTGTTGACCCGTTGACGGGGCCTTTTGGCGAGGTCGGTCGCAACCAATTGCGCAGCTGGCAATGGGTGGCAGAGCAGCACAATGCCCAAGCAAAATCCGGCGCTGTGCGCTTTGAGGTGGTCGGTTTTGACAACCGGGGCTCACCCCAAGAAAGCGTCAACGCCATCAAAGTCATCATCGACCAAGGCTTTCGTTACGTGGTTCAGGGCAACAGCTCCGGCGTGGCCCACTTGATTGTGGAAACCCTCAATCGGCACAACGGACGGTCTCTAGGGCGTGAGGTGCTCTACCTCAACTACGCGGCCATGGACCCTGCACTGACCAACGAACAGTGCAGCCTGTGGCACTTTCGGGTGGACGCCGACACCAGCATGAAGGTCGAGGCCTTGGCCCTGTATTTGCGTGATCAGCCCCAGATCAAAAAAATCTTTTTGCTCAACCAAAACTACGCGCATGGACAGCAAGTGGCGGCGTTCTTCAAAGCCGCTTTGGCGCGCCACCGGCCGGATGTGAACATCGTGGGCGATGAGTTGCACCCCTTGGGCTCGGTCCAGTCCTTCGACGCCCATGTGGGCCGCATCCGCAACTCGGGTGCCCAAGCCGTGGTCACGGGCAATTGGGGCCCCGACCTGACGGGCTTGGTGCGGGCCATGGGTGCTGCCGACTTGAACCTGCCGCTGTTCACCTATTACGCGGCGCTCAGCGACACGCCGCAAGCCTTGGCGCAGCTGCCCCAAGCCGAGGTCTACATGGTGGCCACCCACCACCAACAGCACGGGGGCGATTTGGGTCGTTTGATGCGGGAATTCCACGACGCCCATGGCGAAAACTGGGCGGGCGTGGCCCCGCACACTGGGCTGCACCTCTTGGCCAAGGCCATGCAGAGCACGGGCAGCACCGAGCCCTCCCGTGTGGGGCCGGTGTTGGCGGGCTTGGGTTTGGCGGCTTTGCACGGTCCCGTTCAGATGCGACGCGATGACCACCAGTTGCAAACCGGCTTGTGGTTGTCCCGTTGGCAAGCGGTGAAACCGGCGACGGACGTGAACCCGGATAACCGTGGCTTTGCCTTTGCACCGGTGGCCTTTGTGCCCGCCGAACGTTTGGCCCAGCCCAGCACCTGCTCCATGCAGCGCCCCTGATGGATGGCTTGGCCCTCTCATTGCTCAATGGCGTGAGCCACGGGCTCATGCTGTTCATGCTCAGCGCGGGGCTGACGCTGATCTACAGCCTCATGGGCGTGCTCAATTTCGCCCACGCCAGTTTTTACATGTTGGGTGCTTACGCGGCGCACAGCCTGTCGCCTTATGTCGGCTTTTGGGGTGCCTTGTGCTTGGCGCCGCTCATGGTGGGTGTCTTGGGCGCGTGGTTTGAGGAGGTGGTGCTGCGCCGCGTCCACGCGCAAGGCCACGTGGCCGAGCTCTTGGTGACCTTTGGTTTGGCCTATGTTGCGTTTGAATTGGTGCAATTGGTGTGGGGCAAAGGCCCGGTGGCCATGGTGCTGCCCGAGTCCCTTCAAGGCCATTGGCTCACGCCGTGGGGAACGCAGTTCCCTGTCTTTCGTGTGGTCATGATGGGCATGGCCGTGTTCATGCTCCTGGTGTTGGCGGGCTTGTGGCGGCGCACGCACTGGGGTTTGGTTATCCGCGCAGCCGTCACGCACCCACAAGCGGTGCAAGCCTTGGGGCACGACGTGCCGCAGGTTTACCGTTGGGTGTTTGGTGCCGGTGCCGCCTTGGCCGCGGCGGCTGGTGTGATGGGCGGGCACGCCTTCGTGACTGAGCCAGGCATGGCGGCCACCATGGGCTCGGTGGTGTTCGTGGTCTTGGTGGTCGGTGGTGTGGGCTCTTTGGCGGGGGCCTTCGCGGCTTCGATGGGTTTGGGCCTTTTGCAAGCGTTCGCCATCGCCGCGCCTTGGAGCGTGTGGGGTTGGCCTTTGAGCCAGCTCGCGCCCATCTTGCCTTTTGTGTTGATGGTCTTGGTCCTGATTTGGCGTCCGCAAGGTTTGATGGGGTCGCGTCATGTCTAAGGTCTCGACTGGCTGGGCTTTGGGCTTGCTGTGGGTGGCCGCGCCGTGGTGTTTGTCCAGTGGTGTGGGGCTGGGCTTGTTGGCCCAAATCGGCATCGCCGCCACCGTGCTCATGAGTTACCACCTGCTCTTGGGGCAAGGCGGTTTGCTCAGTTTTGGTCATGCGGTGTATGTGGGCGCAGGCGCTTATGCGGTGGTGCACGCCATGGCTTGGGGCGTGAGCGGCGCTTGGAGCGTGGCGCTGGTGCCGCTCTTCGGTGGTTTGGTGGCGGGGGCCTTGGCCTTGCCCATGGGTTGGGTGAGCACGCGCCACGCGGCCATGCCCTTTGCCATGATCACCTTGGGTGTGGGCGAATTGGTGTGGGCGCTCTCGCACATGCTGCCGACCTGGTTTGGTGGTGAAGGCGGTTTGGGGCTGGACCGTGGCGTCGGCGCTGAGACCGGCGCTTGGTCTTGGGGCCCGGTGCAGCATGTGGCCGCTTTGGTCTCGATTTACACCGTGCTGTGTGTGGGCCTGATGGTGGCGTGGACCACCACACCCATGGGTCGCTTGCTCAACGCCGTGCGCGACAACCCCTTGCGCGCGGCCAGTGTGGGCGTGAACCCGCACCGCATCCGCCACGCGGCCTTTGTGGTCTCGGCCACTTTTGCTGGTGTGGCCGGTGGTTTGGCCGCGCTCTGGTTCGAGCGCGTCAGCCCCGAGGTGTTCAGCACCCACCGATCGGGCGCTTACCTTTTGTTCGCGTTTATCGGCGGCGCCACCGTGCTCGCCGGGCCACTGCTCGGCGCGGTGCTCATGGTGGTGGCGCTCGTGGTGGGCTCGTCGTGGACGCCCGCTTGGCTTTTGTATTTGGGGGTCTTGTTCGTGGTCTTGCTGCTCGTCGAGCCTGGTGGTTTGGCGGGCGCACTCATGCGCGGCTGGCGTTGGGCAATGGCCGCGCGTGTGCCAAACGGAGGCCACGAATGGCTGTGCGTGGCTCGCCGAACCGCCTGTGGCTTGTCGTGGGTCGTGGTGATCGTCGCTGCCGTGGTGGGCGTGGAGATGCTGTATTTCTGGCAGCTCAGCAGCAGCCAAGGCACGCTCATGACCTGGTGGCCCGAGCACGCTTGGGCGTGGTCGGTGGACGTGGCCGCGCCGCGCAGCTGGTGGGCCTTGCTGGCCGTGGCCGCGGTAAGTGGCTTGTTGGGCTGGAGGCTGCGACCGCAGCGAGAGGTGTCGGCATGAACGGCGCAGCGGCCTTGGTTGTGGAAGGGGTGGTGTTGCGCCACGGCGAAACCACGGTGCTCGACGGCGTGAACCTGTCGGTTCGCCGGGGCGAACGCTTGGCCTTGATTGGGCCCAACGGCGCAGGCAAGAGCAGCCTTTTGAAAGTGATCGCGGGTGAACAAGCCCCCAGCCAAGGCACGGTGACGCTCAACGGCCAGCGCATCGACGGCCTGCCGTTGCACGCCGTGGCGCGGCGGGGCTTGGCGCGCAGTTTTCAGATCAGCCAACTCTTTGGCGCCTTGAGCGTACGAGACAACCTGAGCTGCGCCGCGCTCTCGGCCATGGGCGAGCGCCGCACTTGGTGGCGGGCCTTGAGCGGCTTGGGCGCGGTGCGCCAACGCGTCGACGAGACCTTGGCGCGCTTGGGCCTGAACGAACAGGCCGACACCCAGGCGCGCGCCCTGAGCTACGCCGACCAACGCGCCTTGGAGCTGGGCATGGCCGTGGTGGGCAACGCGCCTGTGGTCTTGCTCGACGAGCCCACGGCCGGCATGGGCGCGGACGACACCCAACGCTTCACCGCGCTGATCCGCGAGCTCACCGAAGGCAAAACCTTGGTCACGGTGGAGCACGACATGGGCGTGGTCATGGCCTTGGCCGACCGCGTGGCGGTCTTGGTGCGCGGGCAGGTCGTGGCGCTGAACAGCCCCGAGGCCGTGCGCGCCGACCCGGTGGTGCAAGCCGCGTACTGGCAAGCGGAGGACCTCACATGACGCCCTCCAACGATTTGGTGGTGCGCGAGCTGCACGCGTGGCAAGGCGACACGCCGGTGTTGCGCGGCGTGAACCTGACGGTGGCCGCGGGTCAAACCGTGGCTTTGCTCGGACGCAACGGCAGCGGACGCTCCACCACCGCCCAAGCCCTCATGGGCTTGGTGCGTGCACAAGGGCAGGTGCATTGGCTAGGCCGAGATTGGCTGGGCCAGCCCACGCACACCATCGCCCGCGCCGGTTT
>CAMDCY010000101.1 GCA_945890705.1 Hydrogenophaga intermedia
CGGAGCCGCCGATGCCGATGTTCACCACATCGGTGAAGGCCGCGCCGGTGCTGCTTTTGACGGCGCCGCTTCGCACGCGCTCGGCAAAGTCGCACACGCGCTGGAGCTCGTCTTGCACCAAGCGCTGGATGTCGCTGCCCCAAGGGGCGCCTGCGCCGCGGGCCTCGGGTGCACCGCGCAAGGCCACGTGCAACACCGCGCGGTCTTCGCTGGTGTTGATGGCTTGGCCGCTGAACATGGCGTCGCGCTGCGCCGCCACTTGGGCTTCGCGCGCGAGCGCTTGCAAGGCGTTCCACACCTCGCCGTCAAAGGCTTGGCGGCTGTAGTCCAATTCAATGCCGGTGCCCTGGGCGGCGGCGCGCATGGCCGACCGGTGGGGGGCTTTCAAGCGTTCGCGCAAATGGGGCTGGGGCTGCGCGGCGAGTTGGGCCAGTTGGCGCCAAGCGGGCAGTTGGGTCGGCGACGGGGGGTGTGTGGCGGTCATGGACGGCGGGTGTTCAGCGTTGGGCGATGGTGCTGGCCTGGCGGGCCAGCTCGGTGATGCGGGCCCATTGGCCTTGTGCTTGCAGCTCGGGCGGGGTGAGCCAAGACCCACCGGCCATGGCCACGTTGGGCAATTGTAGGAAATCGGCCAAGTTGTCCACGCTCACGCCCCCGGTGGGGCAAAACTGCACATCGGGCAGCGGCGCACCCATGGCCTTGAGCATGCCCATGCCCCCGGCTTGTGAGGCGGGGAACAGTTTCATCAGCGTGAAGCCTTGGTCGCGCGCGCGCATGACTTCGCCGGGCGTCATCACGCCGGGCACAAAGGGCAGGCGGGCGTCTTGCACGGCTTGCACCAAGGCGTCGGTGCAGCCGGGCGACAGGGCAAAGCTCGCACCAGCGTCAATCACGCGCCGCACATCTTCGACGCGGGTGACGGTGCCCGCGCCCACGTGCATGGCCGGCACAGCCTTTGCCACGGCGGCCATGGCGGCCAGCGCAGCGTCCGAGCGCAACGTGATTTCCATCACGTCGATCCCGCCTTCGAGCAGGGCATGGGCCAAGGGCACGGCGTGCGCCACATCGTGGATGACGATGACGGGCACCACACGGGAGAAAAAGGTGGGGCGGGTGAAACAGGTGGTCATGGTGTGTGGGGGCTTCAGGCGTTGAACAAAGGCGAGGCGCCGGTTTCGGCGGTGCTGGCGTGTTGGCGGAACAGGCCAAAGAGCTCGCGGCCGGTGCCGTAGGCGTTGTGGCTGAGGTCGGGGTGTTGCACGGTGCGGGCGGCCCAAGTGGCCTCGTCGACCTCGACTTGCAAGATGCCGCGCTCGCAGTCCAGGGTGATCATGTCGCCGTCTTGCACGCGGGCAATCGGGCCATCGGCCAAGGCCTCGGGGCTCAGGTGAATGGCCGCGGGTACCTTGCCGGAAGCCCCGGACATGCGCCCGTCGGTGACCAAGGCCACTTTGAAGCCCTTGTCTTGCAACACGGCCAGCGGCGGCGTGAGCTTGTGCAACTCTGGCATGCCGTTGGCGCGTGGGCCTTGGTAGCGCACCACGGCGATGAAGTCGCGCTCGAGCTCGCCCGCGTTGAACAGGGCCAGAAGGTCTTGTTGGTCGCTGACCACCACGGCGGGGGCGCGCACCACGCGGTGCTCGGGCTTGACGGCCGAGACCTTGACCACGCTGCGGCCCAAATTGCCTTGCAGCAAACGCAGGCCGCCGTCGGTGCTGAATGGCTCGGCCACTGGGCGCAAGACCTGAAGGTCACCGCTTTGGGCGGGCACGTCGCGCCAAGCCAAGACCCCTTGGTTGAGCCAAGGCTCTTGGGTGTAGGCCTGCAGGCCTTGGCCCATGACGGTGGTCACGTCGGTGTGCAACAAGCCGTTGTTCATCAACTCGCGCATCAAAAAGCCCATGCCACCCGCGGCGTGGAAGTGGTTCACATCGGCGCTGCCGTTGGGGTAGACGCGGGCGAGCAGCGGCACCGCGGCCGAGAGTTCGGCGAAGTCGTCCCAGTCGATGAGCACGCCCGCGGCGCGGGCCATGGCCACCAAGTGGATGGTGTGGTTGGTCGAGCCGCCGGTGGCCAAGAGGCCCACGATGCCGTTGATGATGGTGCGTTCACTCACGATGTCGGCCATGCACACGGCGTTTTGGCCTGTGCGGCCGGTGTTGGCCAAAGCGCGGGCCAAAGCGGCCTCGGTGAGGGCTTGACGCAACTCGGTGCCGGGGTTCACGAACGAGGAGCCAGGCAGGTGCAAGCCCATGATCTCCATGAGCATTTGGTTGCTGTTGGCCGTGCCGAAGAAGGTGCAGGTGCCGGGGCTGTGGTAAGCCTGCGCTTCGGACTCGAGCAGCGCCTCTCGCCCGACCAAGCCTTGGGCGTATTGCTGGCGCACCTTGGATTTGGCGTCGTTGGACAGGCCGCTGGTCATGGGGCCGGCGGGTACAAAAATGGTGGACAGATGCCCGAACTGCACGGCGCCCATGAACAAGCCGGGCACGATTTTGTCGCACACACCGAGCATCAGCGCGGCATCAAACACCTTGTGCGACAGGGCCACGGCGGTGGACAAGGCGATGACATCCCGTGAGAACAGCGACAGCTCCATGCCCGATTCGCCTTGTGTGATGCCGTCGCACATGGCGGGCACGCCGCCGGCCACTTGGGCGCTAGCGCCCATGCGTCGGGCCGCCGAGCGCAGCAACTCAGGGTAGTGCTCGAAGGGCTGGTGGGCCGAGAGCATGTCGTTGTAAGCGGTCACGATGCCCACGTGGGGGGCGCGTTCGGCGTGGATTTTGAGTTTGTCGCTGGCGCTCAGTGCCGCGGTGGTGTGGGCCATGTTCGCGCAACCCAAGCCCGCACGCTGGGTGCCGGCTGTGCGTTGGGCGGCGATCGATTGCAAGTATTGAGCGCGCTGGCCACGGCTGCGTTCCACAATGCGTTGCGTGACGGCTTCAAGGGTGGGGTTCAAGGTGGTCATGGCTTGCTTTCACAACAAGGGTGTCAGGACGTCCAAACATGCACCGGCGCACCGCCGGCTTGCAACACGTAGGAGACAGGGTGATCAGCGACGATGCCCGCTTGGGCGCGAGCCAAGACGGCGCGTTTGGCCTCGCCCGCGATGGAGAGGTGCAGCTCGCGGGCGCTGCGCAGCGCATGCAGGGTCAAGGTCAGTCGCGCATGGGGGGCGGTCGATGGGCGCACCCAAGCCACGCTGTTGTGGCTGCTCAAGGCTTGCTCCAAACCCGGCGCATGCGGGAACAGCGAGGCCGTGTGACCGTCCACGCCCATGCCCAGAATGCCCACGTCCAGCGGCCATGGCAGCGCCGCCAAGCGCTGTTGTGCGGTTTGGGCCAAGGCGGTTAGTGCGGCATCGCTGAGTTCACCCTGTGGCATGTCTTCAAAAAATGGCACGAAATGGGCCGCGGCAGCAGGGCCTTGCAAGAGGTGCTGGCGCACCAAGGCGGTGTTGCTGTCGGCGTGCTCGTGCGGCACGCAGCGCTCATCCACCAAGACTACGGTGACGGCGCGCCAGTCCAAGGCTTGCTCCCGCAAGCGCTCAAACAAGGCGATGGGCGATTTGCCGCCCGAGACCGCGAGCAGGGCGTGGCCGCGCTCGCGGATGGCGAGTTGCAGCGCGTCGGCGATGTGCTGCGAGAGTTGTGCTGTGACCGAAGCACCGCTCATGCTTCTTCCACCCAGGCCGAGCCTTCGCGGGCCATGAGGGCCGAAGAGGCCGCGGGGCCCCAGGTGCCGGCGGTGTAGGCCTTGGGCTTGTCGCCCAGTTGTTGCCAGCCGTTGAGGATGGGATCGCACCAGGCCCAAGCGGCTTCGAGTTCGTCGCGTCGCATGAAGTGCGTCAAGCGGCCTTTGATGACGTCGATGAGCAAACGCTCATAGGCCTCGGCGCGGCGCTCCGAGAAGGCGGTTTCCAAGTCCAGGTCGAGGTTGACTGGGCGCAAGCGCATGCCGCTGCCGGGTTCTTTGGCCATCATTTGCAACTGCACGTGTTCTTCGGGTTGCAAGCGGATCATCAAGCGGTTGACCGACTGGCGCGGCGTGTCCGAGAAGATGGTGAAGGGCAGGTCGGCGAATTCGATGACGATCTCCGAGCGGCGCTCGGCCATGCGTTTGCCGGTGCGCAAAAAGATCGGTACATTGGCCCAGCGCCAGTTGTTGATGTGCGCCTTCAGGGCCACGAAGGTTTCGGTGTTGCTGTTCGGTGGCACGTGGTCTTCTTGCAAATAGCCTTTGGCCGACCCGCCACCCGAGGCGCCGGAGCCGTACTGGCCGCGCACGGTGTTGCTGGCCACGTCGGCCACCGACATCGGGCGCAGCGAGCGCAGTACCTTGAGTTTTTCGTCGCGCACGGCGTCGGCGTCGAGCGAGACCGGTGGCTCCATGGCCACGATGCACAGCAGCTGCAGTAGGTGGTTTTGGATCATGTCGCGCATGGCGCCGGTGCCGTCGTAAAAGCCCGCGCGGCTGCCCACACCCACGCTCTCGGCCACGGTGATCTGGATGCTCTTGATGTGCGGGCTGCGCCACAGGGGCTCAAAAATCGAGTTGCCAAAGCGCAGCACCATGAGGTTTTGCACCGTCTCTTTTCCCAGGTAGTGGTCGATGCGGAAGATCTGCGCTTCTTGGAAGTAGCGACCCACCTCGTCGTTGATTTGGCGCGCCGAGGCCAAGTCGTGGCCCAAGGGTTTTTCCAGCACCACGCGGCTGCGCGCATCGATCAGGCCCGCGCCGTGCAAGTGGCCGCAAATGTCCGTGAACAGGCTGGGCGCAGTGGCCAGGTAATACACGCGGTCCGAGCCGGCTTGTAGGGCTTGGCCCAAGGCGGTGAAGCCCGCGCTTTGGGTGGCGTCCACCGTGGTGAAGTGCAGGCGGTCCAAAAAGCTCTGCCACACGGGGGCTTGCATGGCGTTGGCGTCGATGAAGCCCACCACCTTGTCTTGGATGAAGGCCAAAAATTCTTCGCGCCCCCAAGCTTGGCGCCCCAAGGCGTGGATGCGGGTTTGGGCGGGCAGGTTGTTGTGCCGGTGCGCCATGTACAGCGCGGGCAAAAGTTTGCGAACCGAGAGGTCGCCCACACCACCAAAAATCACCATGTCCAG
>CAMDCY010000102.1 GCA_945890705.1 Hydrogenophaga intermedia
TTCCTGACCTTCAGCGACTACAGCCGCAACGCCATCCGCATGGCCGCGCTCATGAGGCAGCGCGCCATCCACGTCTTCACCCACGACTCCATCGGTTTGGGCGAAGACGGCCCGACCCACCAGTCGGTCGAGCACGCCGCCAGCCTGCGCCTGATCCCCAACTTGGACGTCTGGCGCCCCGCCGACACAGCCGAAACCACCGTGGCCTGGGCCGTGGCCATCAAAAACACGCAACGCCCCACGGCGCTGCTGCTGTCGCGCCAAAACCTGCCCTACGCGCCCAAGAGCGATTTGGGCGACATCAGCCGTGGCGCTTATGTCTTGGCCGAGCCCGAGACCGTGGGTTTGAAAAAGAAAGCGCAGGCGGTGATCATCGCCACCGGCTCCGAAGTGCAGCTCGCGCTCAAGACCCAAGAGCGCTTGGCCAAGGAGTTCAAGATCGCGGTACGCGTGGTTTCCATGCCCAGCACCACCACCTTTGACCGCCAAACGGCGGCCTACAAAGCGTCGGTCTTGCCCGCGGGTGTGCCCCGCGTGGCGGTCGAGATGGGTTCCACCGACGGTTGGTGGAAGTACGGGTGTGCTGCCGTGGTCGGCTTGGACACCTACGGTGAGTCGGCCCCCGCGCCGGTGCTGTTCCAGCACTTCGGCTTCACGCCAGAGAATGTCGCCGACACCGTGCGCGCCGTCCTGGCCGCGCGCTGACGCACAGATCCCCGGGCCACCCGACCGGACAACCCGGGGATCAGGTTGACGACAGCTTGATTCGATATAAACGGGGTACGCAACCGATTCGCAACTTACCTTTTCAGCACCATGACCCTCAAAATTGGCATCAACGGCTTTGGCCGCATCGGCCGCAACGTGCTGCGCAGCGCGGTGGCGAACTTCCCCGACGTCGAGATCGTCGCCATCAACGACCTGCTCGAGCCCGATTACTTGGCTTACATGCTGAAATACGACAGCGTGCACGGCCGCTTCAAGGGCACGGTCGAGGTGCAAGGCGCCAATATCGTGGTGAACGGCAAAACCATCCGCTTGACCCAAGAGCGCGACCCAGCGCAGCTCAAATGGGACGCCGTCGGTGCGGACGTGGTGATCGAATCCACCGGCCTGTTCTTGGACAAAGACAGCGCGGGCAAACACCTGGCCGCAGGCGCCAAAAAAGTGATCATCTCCGCACCCTCCAAGGACGACACGCCGATGTTCGTCTACGGCGTTAACCACGCGTCATACGCTGGGCAAGCCATCATCAGCAACGCCAGCTGCACGACCAACTGTTTGGCCCCGGTGGCCAAGGTGCTCAACGACAAATGGGGCATCAAGCGCGGCCTCATGACCACCGTACACGCCGCCACGGCCACGCAAAAAACCGTCGACGGCCCCAGCAACAAAGACTGGCGCGGCGGTCGCGGCATTTTGGAAAACATCATCCCCAGCAGCACCGGCGCGGCCAAGGCGGTCGGTGTGGTCTTGCCCGAGCTCAAAGGCAAGCTCACCGGCATGGCGTTTCGCGTGCCGACCTCGGACGTGTCGGTGGTGGACCTGACGGTCGAGCTCAACAGCGCCGCCACCTACGCCGAGATCTGCGCCGAGATGCAAGCGCAAAGCCAAGGTGCGCTCAAAGGTGTACTGGGATACACCACCGACAAAGTGGTGGCCACCGACTTCCGCGGTGAGACCTGCACCAGCGTGTTCGATGCCGACGCCGGCATTGCGCTGGACAGCACCTTCATCAAGGTGGTGAGCTGGTACGACAACGAATGGGGCTACTCCAACAAGTGCGTGGAGATGGCCCGCGTGGTGGGCCGTTAAGGACAGGCCAGCAGGGTTTTGCCCGCCAAGGCCTCGCCCACGCTCAGGACCACCGAGCGCTGGGCTTCGGTGATGGCGGGCAAACGCAAAGCCCAGTTGACGCTTTCCGCCCGTTCCATGGCCACGCGAGCGGTGCGTATGCCTTGGCTTTGCACGGGAATCAGCGCTTCTTTGGCCGCATCTTCGTTGGAGAACGTACCCAAAGCCAAGCCGGGTGCCAAGCGGGGCAAGGTGACTTCGCGGTAATCGATTTTCAGGCGACGAAGCGTGGCTTTGCGTTGCGCCATCACCTCGGGATTTTCAAATTTGCCCCAATACACAATCCAGCGGCCGTTGCTGCGGTTTTCGCTCAAGGACCACGCGCTGGCAGGCAAAGACAAGGCGTTCAGGGCTTGGCGCAGGGCGTCGGCTTGGCCAGGACTGAAACCTGGAGCCCACAGACAGCTGGTGGGCTCAGCGACGACCACCGGCTCGGTGGGGACCTCGGTCGGTGTTTTGTCGGCGGCGCTGTTGAGCAAGCGAATGGCCGAGGCTTGAACTTCTTGTTGCAGACGTTGCGGCTCACTCACCCGTGCAGGCGCCCAACCCTGATCGGCAAACAGGCCTTGGCTCCAAGCAAAAAAAACGGCATTGGCGGCCACCAACAGCAGCAGAACCCATCTCAGCATGGTCGAACACTCACGGTTGAACTCGTCACAGCCATCATGCCTTGGGCGGTTTGCACTTGCAAACCTCCGTGCGCATCCAATCCACAGGCCACGCCCTGTTGGCCGTCGGACAAGCTGACCGACAGACCGGCCAAGGCGTCGCGTTCGGCGAACGCTTGAGCAAAGGGGCCAAAGCCCTCGCATTCAAAGCGCATCACGTCGGCCACCAAGCCGGGCAAGACCTTGCTGAGCACATCGCCCCTGGTCACAGCGACCTCAGGGCCCAGCACCTCGCACAAGCCGGCGGGGGCTTGTGGCGCCATGGTTTGGGCTTCGTCGTTGGGCCAGGCTTGCTGGCTGGGCGTGTCCAGGTTGAGGCCCACACCGATGACGACGTAACGCTCGGGTCGTTGGGCGATGTTGGCGGTTTCCACCAAAATGCCGCCGACTTTGCGCTGTTGCCACCACAGGTCGTTGGGCCATTTCAAGCGCAGCTCGGGGTGCAAAGACCGCGCCAAACTCAAGCCCACCACCAGCGACAAGCCCGACCAATCAGCAGGCGCCAAGGGCAGGCCCAAAGAGAAGGTCAAGGCGCGGTGGGTGGTGGTGTGCCAAGCCTTGCCCATGCGACCGCGTCCCGCGGTTTGGGTTTCAGCGACCAACACGGTCGGCCCCACCAGGCCTTCGCGGGCCTGTTGCATCAAACGGGTGTTGGTGGAGTCCACCGTGGGCAAAACCTCGATTGACAGGCCCGGCAGCTGAGCCGACAGCGCCACCCACAACGATTCGGCGTGGGTGCGCAGGCTGGCGTCGCTCGGGGCCAGGGTCATGTCAGCGGCCGCGCTTCTTGGGCGCGAGCAAGGTGCCGCGGCATTTTTTCGCGCCGCACCAGCAGGGGTATTCGGCTTTGAGGGCCTTGGTGTAGGGCTCGTCGATCACCAAGCCGTAGTCGTAAAACAGCTCTTCGCCCGCGGCGATGTTGCGCAGAGCGCGGATGAACACCCGGCCGCCTTCTTCGTCGGCTTCGCAATTGGGCTTGCAGCTGTGGTTGATCCAGCGCGAAGAGTTGCCGCCGTGTTTGGCGTCGATGACGTGCTTTTTATCGATGTGGAAGTAAAAGGTGTGGTTGGGGTCTTTGGGGTCGTGAGGGTGGCGGCGCAAGGCCTCTTTCCACGTGATCACTTCGCCGACGTATTCAATCAGTGTTTCGCCTTCGGCCAAGTCCACCAAAGCGAACACGCCT
Organism: Hydrogenophaga intermedia; assembly: GCA_945890705.1. Lineage (GTDB taxonomy): Bacteria > Pseudomonadota > Gammaproteobacteria > Burkholderiales > Burkholderiaceae_C > Hydrogenophaga > Hydrogenophaga miladensis. The sequence goes on from CAMDCY010000102.1 coordinate 3,706, forward strand.
TTGCCGTGCACGCCGGAGCGCCGGGTCTGGATGCGCCGGGCATCGGATTTGGCGCTGGAAGCTTTTTGGGGCATTTGTGGCACGGCTCAGAAAGTTTGGTAAGGTTGTTTCATGCATGTGCGCACGGGTGTGCGCACAGGTGCGCGTGCGTACGCGCGTAAGACCACGATTGTAGAGATGAAAAACACCACCACCGCCAAAACCCTCGTCATCGCCGAAAAGCCTTCGGTGGCGCAAGACATCGTCAAGGCCTTGACGCCTGTGGCGGGTAAGTTCGAAAAACACGAGGACCACTTCGAGAGCGACACCTATGTGGTGACGAGCGCCGTGGGCCACTTGGTGGAGATCCAGGCGCCCGAGCAGTACGACGTCAAGCGCGGCAAGTGGAGCTTTGCCAACCTGCCGGTGATCCCGCCGCACTTTGATTTGAAGCCCGTGGATAAAACCAAGAGCCGCTTGAACGCGGTGGTCAAACAGGCCAAGCGCAAAGACGTGGGCGCCCTCATCAACGCCTGTGACGCGGGCCGCGAAGGTGAGTTGATCTTCCGTTTGATCGAGCAATACGCCGGTGGCGCCAAACCCTTGGGCAAGCCGGTGCAGCGCTTGTGGCTGCAGTCCATGACGCCCCAAGCCATCCGCGACGGCTTTGACAGCTTGCGCAGCGAACAACAAATGCAAGGCCTGGCCGATGCGGCCCGCAGCCGCTCCGAGGCCGACTGGTTGGTGGGCATCAACGGCACCCGTGCCATGACCGCCTTCAACTCGCGCGATGGCGGCTTCTTCTTGACCACGGTGGGCCGGGTGCAAACGCCCACGCTGGCTGTGGTGGTCGAGCGCGAAGAACAGATCCGTAAATTCATCAGCCGCTACTATTGGGAAATCCACGCCGAGTTCGCCGCTGTTGCAGGGACCTACCCGGGCAAGTGGTTCGACCCCCAGTGGAAAAAAGAAGAAGACGCCGAAAAGAAAGCCGACCGGAAGTGGACCGCTGCCGAGGCGCAAGCCATTGTGGACGCCGTGCGCGGCAAGACCGCCAGCGTGACCGAAGAGGCCACACCCACCACGCAAGCCAGCCCCGGCCTGTTCGATCTGACCAGCCTGCAGCGAGAGGCCAACGGCAAGTTCGGCTTCTCGGCCAAGACCACGCTGGCCTTGGCGCAAAGCCTGTACGAGCGACACAAGGCCCTGACCTACCCGCGTACCGA
>CAMDCY010000103.1 GCA_945890705.1 Hydrogenophaga intermedia
GCCCAAGAGCACCACGTCCACACCGGCGGAGTTGAAGCCGCTCTCCAGCGCCGACTCGAGCATGTAACCCGAGATGCGGGTGTCTTTGCCGATCAGCACCACCGGGTGGGCCTCGGTGCGCTTCAAAACGCGGCCGACCGCGTGGGCCAAGCGCAACACAAAATCGGGGGTGATGGGGGAATGGCCGACGGTGCCGCGGATGCCATCGGTGCCAAAGTAAGTGCGTGTCATGCCCACATTATCGCGCTTGCGCCGCCCGCCAAACGGCCGCGGCTTGCACCGTGGCGGCCACGTCGTGCACGCGCAGCACACACGCGCCACGCTCCAGCGCCAGCACGGCCGCGGCCACACTGGCGGCGACGCGATCGGCCGCCACACCTTGGCCGGTCACCGCGCCCAAGGACGATTTGCGCGACCAACCCGCCAGCAGCGGCCAGCCCAAACCGACCAAGGCCTCTTGCTGGGCCAGCAAGGCGAAGTTTTGTTCGACGGTTTTGCCAAACCCAATGCCCGGGTCGAGCACGATGCGCTCGCTCGCCACGCCCGCGGCCTGCACGGCGTGCGCACGCGTTTGCAAAAACGCCGCCACCGCCGGCACGACATCGCCCACCATGGGCTCGGTTTGCATGGTTTGTGGCTCGCGGTGCATGTGCATCAAACACACGCCGCAGCGCGGGTGAGCGGCCACCGCGTCCAAGGCACCGTCTTGGCGCAAGGCCCAGACGTCGTTGACGATGTCCGCGCCAGCGTCCAGCGCCGCGAGCATGACCTCGGCTTTGTAGGTGTCCACCGAGATCGGCACACCCCAAGCCAAAGCCCCCTGCACCACCGGCAAAACACGGGCCAGTTCCTCTTCCAGCGACACCGCCGGCGCACCGGGGCGTGTGGACTCACCCCCAATGTCCAAGATGTCGGCGCCTTCGCGCAAGAGTTGCTCGGCGTGCGCCAAGGCCGCACTGGCGCTGCTGTGGCGACCGCCGTCGGAAAAAGAGTCGGGGGTGACGTTGACGATGCCCATGACGCGGGGGCGCTGCAAGTCAATGTCAAAGCGGCTGGTTTGCCAAATCATGGGGCGCACCTTCAATGAAAACGGGGCCGAAGCCCCGTGTGTGTGATCAAGACCGTTGCCGTGCTTTAAGCCACGGTGGGTGCAGGTTCGGTGCTGGGTGCGGCCGCGCCACCGCCGCCGCCACCACCCACGGAAGGGTTGCGCGGCGTCCAGTCTTTGGGTTCGCGGGGGGGCTTGCCAGCCATGATGTCGTCGATTTGATCGGCGTCGATCGTCTCCCAATCCATCAAGGCTTTGGCCATGGCGTGCATCTTGTCGCTGTGGTACTCGATGAGGTCACGGGCGAGCTTGTACTGCGCGTCGATGATGCGGCGCACCTCGTGGTCCACCTTGCGCATGGTCTCTTCGCTCATGTTCGTGGTCTTGGTGACCGAGCGGCCCAAGAACACTTCACCTTCGTTTTCGGCGTAGACCATGGGGCCCAAGGCGTCGGTCATACCGTAACGCATGACCATATCGCGCGCGATTTGGGTGGCGCGCTCGAAGTCGTTGGACGCGCCAGTGGTCATCTGGTTCATAAAGACCTCTTCGGCAATGCGGCCACCAAACAGCATGCTGATTTGGTGGAGCATGAACTCTTTGTCGTAGCTGTAGCGGTCTTGTGCGGGCAAGCTCATCGTCACACCCAGGGCACGGCCGCGGGGAATGATGGTGACCTTGTGCACCGGATCACACTTGTCCAGCAGCTTGCCGATGAGGGCATGGCCGGACTCGTGGTAGGCCGTGTTTTTGCGCTCCGATTCGGGCATGACCATGCTCTTGCGCTCTGGACCCATCAAGATCTTGTCTTTGGCTTTTTCGAAGTCTTGCATCTCGACGGTGCGCGCGTTGCGGCGCGCGGCCATCAGGGCGGCTTCGTTGCACAGGTTGGCCAAGTCGGCACCGCTCATGCCGGGCGTGCCGCGGGCAATGACCGAGGGGCTCACGTCTTGGCTGATCGGGATCTTGCGCATGTGCACGTTGAGGATCTGCTCACGGCCACGGATGTCGGGCAGCGTGACGTAGACCTGACGGTCAAAACGGCCAGGGCGCAGCAAAGCCGCGTCCAAGATGTCGGGGCGGTTGGTTGCCGCCACGACGATCACGCCGAGGTTGGTCTCGAAGCCGTCCATCTCAACCAACATCTGGTTCAAGGTTTGTTCGCGCTCGTCGTTGCCACCGCCCAAGCCCGCACCGCGCTGACGGCCCACGGCGTCGATTTCATCGATGAAGATGATGCAAGGGGCGTTTTTCTTGGCGTTGTCGAACATGTCGCGCACGCGCGATGCGCCCACGCCGACAAACATTTCCACGAAGTCCGAACCCGAGATGCTGAAAAACGGCACCTTGGCTTCACCGGCAATGGATTTGGCCAACAGGGTTTTGCCGGTACCGGGTGGGCCCACAAGGAGCAAACCGCGGGGGATGCGGCCACCGAGTTTTTGGAATTTCTGAGGGTCTTTGAGGAAGTCCACCACTTCCTTGACTTCTTCTTTGGCTTCGTCGCAACCGGCCACGTCAGCGAAGGTGACTTGGTTGGTGTTTTCGTCGAGCAAACGCGCTTTGGATTTGCCGAAGCTGAACGCACCGCCTTTGCCGCCGCCTTGCATTTGGCGCATGAAGTACACCCACACGCCAATCAACAAGAGCATGGGGCCCCAACTCACGAGCAGGGACATGAGCAGCGAGCCTTCTTCGCGGGGCTTGACGTCGAACTTGACGCCGTTGGCGATCAGGTCGCCGACCAAACCACGGTCGAGGTAGGTGGCGGTGGTGCGCAGACGGCGGTCATCGGTGGTGATGGCCACGATGTCGGTGCCGCCCGAGCCTTCTTGGATGGTGGCGGACTTGATGCGTCCGGCGTTGACTTGATCCAGGAATTCGGAGTAGCCCACGGTGCCGGCCGCGGCCGGGTTGGCACCTTCAAACTGTTTGAAAACAGTGAAGAGCACCATGGCGATGACCATCCACACGGCGATTTTCGAGAACCATTGGTTGTTCAAGACCGACTCCTGACAGCGTTAATAAGTGAGAAAAACAAGATTGAGTTCATTTTAGGCTTTTCAAGCCCCATGTGCGGGGTATGGGCTTTTAAGGATCCTATGGGCATCTTAGGCAGATTTAGCCGCCGTTGATTTCAGACCCAATCCCACCAAAAAGGTTTCAGACGATTTTTCACGCGAAGCCTTGGGTTTGATGGCCTTGACCACTTTGAAGGTCTGGCGAAACAAGGCCACCGTGGGGTCGTAAGCGCCGCCGTGGAAGAGTTTGACGACCAAAGCCCCTTCGGGCTTGAGGTGGTTTTTGGCAAAATCCACGGCCAAATCGATCAAATCGCTGATGCGCGCCGCGTCTGTCGCGCCAATGCCAGACAGGTTGGGTGCCATGTCCGAGACCACCAAATCGACCTCGCTGGCACCGCTGTTCACCAAGGCTTGTTCCAATTGGGCCAATACCTCGGCTTCGCGAAAGTCGCCCAAAATGAAATGTACGCCCTCCACCGGCTCCATGGGCAACATGTCCAGCGCGATGATGGTGCCGTTCAAAGCGCCCACGGCCGCGCCATCCGGGTTGAGCCGACGGCGCAGGTATTGGCTCCAAGCGCCGGGGGTGGAGCCCAAGTCGACCACCACGTGGCCGGGCTTGATCAGCCCCAAGGTTTCGTCGAGTTCTTTGAGCTTGTAGGCCGCCCGGGCGCGGAAACCCTCTTTTTGCGCCAAACGCACATAGGTGTCGTTGATGTGCTGGTTGAGCCAAGCCTTGTTGACTTTTTTGCTCTGGGTTTTGACTTTCATGGACGGACGCACCTTCGCGGCAAGGGGTGCACAGCGCACCTTGCTCACCGGTAAACGATAATTGTCCCATGTCCCTGATCATCCTCACGCCCGCACAGCGCAAAGTGCACCGCGCCGACGCCCACCACCTCAACCCAGTGGTGCTCATTGGAGGCGATGGTTTGACCCCCGCCGTCCAAAAAGAAGTCGATGCCGCCCTCAAGGCCCATGGCCTGATCAAAATCCGCGTCTTCAACGACGACCGCGCCGAGCGCGAGGCCATTTTGTTGCGTTTGACCGACGAACTCAGCGCCGCGCCCATCCAGCACATCGGCAAGTTGCTGGTGATCTGGCGTCCCGTGGAAGAAAAAGAAAAAGCCGTGGACGAGGACCGCATGCCTGGGCCCCGCGACGTCAAGGTGCTCAAGTTCAGCAAACGCGGTGGCCAGCGCCCTGAGGTGAAGGTCGTGCGCGTCTTGGGCAACGAACGCCTGACCGCCGGCGGGCAAATCAAGCGCGCCAAGCGCAACCAAACCAGCGTCAAAAAGACCCTGGCCGACAAGCCCAAGCGCTGATCAGTCACACAGATCAGTCACACAGACGCCCTGCGTTCTTAGCTCCAATCCCCATTTGAATCGCCATGAACACAGCCCTTCGCCCCAACCCCTTGAGCACCCCCAGCGCCCTGCCCCGCTTTGACGAGATCCAAGCGGCCGACATCGCGCCGGGCATCGACGCCCTGTTGGCAGACGCCGAGACCTCCTTGGCCACCGTCACGGCCGACAACTTCCCCGCCGAATGGCGCAGCATGGCCAAGACTTTGGACGTGGCCACCGAGCGCTTGGGCATGGCCTGGGGCGCGGTCAACCACCTCAACAGCGTGGTCGACACGCCCGAGTGGCGCGCGGCCTACAACGCCGTGCTGCCCAAGGTCACCGAGTTCTGGACGCGCTTGGGCGCCGATGAGCGCTTGTACGCCAAGTACAAAGCCATGGACCCCAGCAGCCTCAACGCCGAACAAGCCCGCGCGCACTTCAAC
>CAMDCY010000104.1 GCA_945890705.1 Hydrogenophaga intermedia
TCAGAAATCGTGGCCGGTGCCGCAGCGGTCTGAAGCAGCGTTCAACAGAATTTAGATAACAGAGAAGGTTTCAATCATGGCTCAAGTACAAGGCAAGATTGTTCAGTGTATCGGTGCAGTGGTCGACGTCGAGTTCGCTCGCGACCAAATGCCCCGCGTCTACGACGCACTGAAAATGGAAGGCTCCGCCCTGACGTTGGAAGTTCAGCAGCAACTCGGTGACGGCGTGGTGCGAACCATTGCCTTGGGTTCTTCTGACGGCCTGCGCCGCGGCATGTTGGTGACCAACACCCACGCCAACATCACCGTGCCCGTGGGCAAGGCGACGTTGGGCCGCATCATGGACGTGCTCGGCGCGCCCATCGACGAGCGTGGTCCGGTTGACCAGACCCTCACCGCCCCCATCCACCGCAAAGCCCCTGCGTACGACGAACTGTCGCCTTCGCAAGAGCTGCTGGAAACCGGCATCAAAGTGATCGACTTGGTCTGCCCCTTCGCCAAAGGCGGTAAGGTGGGCTTGTTCGGTGGCGCCGGTGTGGGCAAGACCGTGAACATGATGGAACTCATCAACAACATCGCCAAGGCGCACAGCGGCTTGTCCGTGTTCGCCGGTGTGGGTGAGCGTACCCGCGAAGGTAACGACTTCTATCACGAGATGGCCGACTCCGGCGTCGTGAACTTGGAGAACCTGCCCGAGTCCAAAGTGGCCATGGTGTACGGTCAGATGAACGAGCCACCAGGCAACCGTTTGCGCGTCGCCTTGACCGGTCTGACCATCGCCGAATCCTTCCGTGACGAAGGCCGTGACGTGTTGTTCTTCGTGGACAACATCTACCGCTACACCTTGGCCGGTACCGAAGTGTCCGCTTTGCTGGGCCGCATGCCATCCGCCGTGGGCTACCAGCCTACCTTGGCCGAAGAAATGGGCCGCTTGCAAGAGCGCATCACCTCGACCAAAGTCGGTTCGATCACCTCCATCCAGGCCGTTTACGTGCCCGCCGATGACTTGACCGACCCATCGCCTGCCACCACCTTCGCTCACTTGGACTCCACCGTCGTGTTGAGCCGTGACATCGCTGCCTTGGGTATCTACCCTGCTGTCGATCCACTGGACTCCACCAGCCGCCAGTTGGACCCCTTGGTCGTGGGCCTTGAGCACTACGAAACCGCCCGCGCCGTGCAAGGCACTTTGCAGCGCTACAAAGAATTGCGCGACATCATCGCGATTCTGGGCATGGACGAATTGGCCCCTGAGGACAAGCTGGCCGTGGCCCGCGCTCGCAAGATCCAACGTTTCTTGTCGCAGCCTTTCCACGTCGCTGAAGTGTTCACCGGCTCGCCTGGTAAGTACGTGCCTTTGAAAGAAACCATCCGTGGCTTCAAGATGATCGCCAGCGGTGAGTGCGATCACCTGCCCGAGCAGGCCTTCTACATGGTCGGCACCATCGACGAAGCCTTCGAGAAAGCCAAAAAGCTCGCGGCCTAATCGCGGCTTTTTACAGGAGAACCCATGAGCACCATCCAGGTTGATGTGGTCAGCGCCGAGGAGTCGATCTTCTCGGGCATGGCCAAATTTGTGGCGCTGCCTGGTGAGTCCGGCGAGCTGGGCATCATGCCCGGTCACACGCCGCTCATCACACGCATCAAGCCCGGTGCTGTGCGCATCGAAAGAGAAGATGGCAGCGAAGAGTTCGTGTTCGTGGCGGGTGGCATTTTGGAAGTGCAACCCCACCATGTGACCGTCTTGTCCGACACCGCCATCCGCGGCAAAGACTTGGACGAAGCCAAGGCCAACGATGCGCGCAAGCAAGCCGAAGAGTCCTTGAAAAACGCCAAGAGCGAAATCGACATGGCCATGGCCACGTCCGAGCTCGCCATCCTGGCCGCCCAACTCTCCGCCCTGCGCAAGTACCGCCAAAAGAAGTGATCCCTGCGGATCGTTTCCTGCAAACAACCGGCCTCGTGCCGGTTTTTTGTTGTCTGCGCGGCGCGTGACACAATGCGCGCATGCCCAAAGTCAAACTCCCACCGGGAACCCCGGACGACACCGAAGCCGCCTTTTACGAAGCCTTGCAACATGGCGACATCGACCGCTTGATGGCCTGTTGGAACGATGAAGACGAGGTCGTCTGCGTGCACCCGGGCGGCCCCCGTTTGGTCGGTCACACCGAGGTACGCGCTGGCTTTGAAGCCTTGTTTGCCAACGGCCCGGTATTGGCTTATCCCGAGAAAGTGCGGCGCGCCGACGTTGGCGCCTGCAGCGTGCACAGCGTGGTGGAGCGAGTGCAAGTCGTGAGCGACGACGGTGTGCAACAAGCCTGGGTGGTGGCCACCAACGTTTATGCCAAAACCGCGCAAGGTTGGCGCATGGTCGCGCACCACGCCAGCCCCGGCACGCGCACCGAACCCCCGGACGTCTCGATCAGTGCGCCGGTCTTGCACTGAAAGCGCCATGCAGTACCAATCCCCTTGGTGGTTGCCGGGCGGCCACGCGCAAACCATTTGGTCGGCCAAAGTGGCGCATAGCCACTGGCCACAAGCGGCACCCCGTTGGCAGCGCGAGCGTTGGGACACGCCAGATGGCGACTTCATCGACATCGATCACAGCGAGCACACCGTGGACGACCACGCGCCCTTGGTGGTGATGTTCCACGGCTTAGAGGGCAATGCCGAGAGCCACTACGTGCAAGCCATGGCCAAGGTCGCGCAGCAGCGCGGCTGGGCATTCGCTTTGGTGCACTTTCGCGGCTGCTCGGGTGAGATCAACCGCGCGCCCCGCGCCTACCATTCGGGCGATCACGAAGAGATCGATGCGGTCTTGACGCGATTCGCGCAGCAGCACCCCCAGCGTTCGCGCCGCGCTGTGGGCATTTCGCTCGGGGGCAATGCGCTCATGCGCTGGGCCGGCGAACACGGCTCCGCCGCGGCGCGGGTGGTGGATTCGGTGGTCAGCGTGTGCTCGCCACTGGACCTCACCGCCAGCGGTCACGCCATTGGGCGCGGCTTCAACCGCTGGGTTTACACACCGCGATTCCTAAGGACCATGAAACCCAAAGCGGTGCAGAAGTGGCAGCAGTTCCCCGGGCTGTTCGATCTGGAAGCGGCGCTGCGCGCCAAAGATTTGTTCGAGTTCGACAACGTCTTCACCGCGCCCTTGCACGGCTTCAAAGACACCGACGACTATTGGACGCGGGCCTCAGCCAAACCCGTGATGCGCCACATCGGGCTGCCCGCCTTGACCATCAACGCCCTGAACGACCCGTTTGTGCCGGCCAGCTCTTTGCCGCAAGTGGGTGATGTCAGTCCCGACGTGACCTTGTGGCAGCCACCGCAGGGTGGGCACGTCGGTTTTGCCCGCGGTGCTTGGCCGGGCGATGTGCGGGCCTTGCCCGAAGCCGTGGCGCAGTGGTGGGAGCAAACGCATGGATGACTTGGTGCACGCCGCCATGGCCAAGTGGCCCAACGTGCCGGATTGTTACGGCTGGTTGGGTTTGGATGCGCGGGGCGATTGGTACATGCGCGACGAAGCCGCGCAGGCTCACGGCCGCAAAGGCTCGCGCTTGCAGCACGACAAACTCATCGCTTTCATTGGGCGCAACTACATGGCCGATGCACAAGGCCAGTGGTACTTTCAAAACGGGCCTCAGCGCGTGTACGTGGAGCTGGAAGACACGCCGTGGATCTGGCGGCTGATGCCCGATGGTCGGGTCTGTGCGCACACCGGCGAGGTGGTGGAGATCACCCAAGCCGGTTGCGACGAGCGTGGCCGTTTGTACTTGGTGAGTTCACGCGGATGGGGATTGGTGCACACCGCCGACATGCTCGAAGCCGCCCAGCGGGTGGAGGCTGGTGAGTGGGACTTGCAAACGTGGTCATCCTCGGCGTTGCCCAATTTGGGCGGCTTTGTGCGAAGCCCTCAGGCCCTGGCCGAGGCGAAAAAAAAGCCGGTCTGAGACCGGCTTGTCGTTTGCACCAAGCTTGTGTTTATTGGGCAGGTGCAGCGGCTGGGGCTTGTGGCTCTGGGAAGTTGCCACCGGCCGAGTTAACCAAGTGCACCACGGCACGGCCGATTTCGGGGTCGCGGTAAGCACCACCACCTTGAGCACCCATGGAACCTTTGCCCTTGAGGGCCGAGGTCAGCAGACCCTCGTAGCCTTGGCCCAAACGGCCACCCCAAGCGCCTTTGTCACCGAACTTCGGTGCGCCAGCCAAGCCGGCGTCGTGGCATGCCGCGCATTGGGCTTTGTAGACCTCAACGCCTGCCGCCAAGGGGCGGTTGGCGTCGCGCACTTCCACGGTGCCCACGCGTTCGATGCGTTGGGCCACCGCCAATTCGGAGGTGTCGGCACCGGCCGCGGGTTTGTTGCCAGAGGTGACAAAGTAAACCAAGCCGATGATGATGAAAACGGGTGCGACAAAAAAGAAAAACGATGTCCAGAGCAACTGGGTGGGCGTTTTGATGGGGCCGGTGTGGTCTTCGTGTGCGTCGCTCATGATGTCCTCGCAGAGGCCAAAAGGCCGTGAATGGTGGGGTCGCTGGCCCGATGCCAGACAGCCCCTGATTATAGCCAGCGCGCTGAACCGGGCCTTTCAAGAGGGGCCGTTGCAGGGGGGTCGACTGGTAGAATCGTCCCCGTGTGCGGCTGTAGCTCAGTGGATAGAGTATTGGCCTCCGAAGCCAAGGGTCGTGGGTTCGATCCCCGCCAGCCGCACCACCACGGTTCTTTGCACAGCATCACCGCCTGGGCATACAATGGCCGTTCTG
>CAMDCY010000105.1 GCA_945890705.1 Hydrogenophaga intermedia
GCCGACCCCGACGGCGTGGATTTGTTCGACGCCGACATGGTCGGCTCGCCCGACGCGGCCAGCAGCGAGCGCAACACCCAACGCCGCGAAGAACGTGGTGCCTTGTACGAGCGCTGGAGCGCCGATTTGGACGCCGGTCATTGGGACGGAGACCGCGACCGTTTGGCCGAGCCGCCCAGCGGCGAGTGGTGGGCCCCGGTGGCCGCTGAGCGCCACACCTGCACCGCACGCCACTGCCCCGCCTACAACAGCTGCAGCTACTACCAAGCCCGTGCGCGCTTGGCGCAAGCGCAGGTCATCGTGGTCAACCACGACCTGTTGCTGTCCACCTTGGGCTTGCGTGCCTTGCCAGCAACGGACGACTGTTACGTCATCTTCGACGAGGCCCACCACCTGAGCAGCGTGGCCCAAGGCCAGTTCACCAGCGCCATGGACTGGATGCGCACGCAGTGGCTCGACCGCTTGCCGCGGATGGTGGAAGACGTGGCCGCGGGCATCCAATACACCGTCGGCGTGGACGTGACGCAGCTGAGCAAGTCCATCAAAAGCGCGCAAGGCGAACTCGCCCGCATGGGCATGATGCGCATCGCGCAGCAGCCGGCCTGGACGGTCTTGGTCTCTCGCACCCCGCGCAACGGTGAGCGCCGCGAGGGCAACGACCACCCGCCACCGGTGATCGACCGGCTCGACCAAGGCGCTTTGCCCAGCGAGTGGGTGCCGTGGATCGAGTCTTTGCAAAACGACGCCAGCGCCTTGCTCAAGGTGTTCGAGGGCATGGCCACGCAACTCAAGGCCCAGGCGCGCGACAACCCCGGCGACGCGCCGCGTTTGGCGCAGCTCTACAGCCGTTTGGGCGTGTTGGCGCCGCGCTTGCAAAGCGTGGAAGAAACCGCCCGGCGCTGGTTGGAGGCACCCGTGGGTCAACAGCCACCTTTGGCCAAGTGGTTGGAGGCGCAGGTGCACAACGGCTTGGTCACGCTCAGCGCTCACGCCTGTCCGGTGCAACCCGGGCAGTTGCTGCGCCACCATTTGTGGCAACGTGTGCGCGCCGCCGTGGTCACCTCGGCCTCGCTCACCACCTGCGGCACCTTTGACCATTTTTTGCGCGAGTCCGGTTTGTATGGCGATCCGGCGGTGCACACCCGCGAGGTGCACAGCCCCTTCAACCACGCCGAACAGGGCCGCTTGGTCGTGGTGCAAACGCAGGCCGACCCCAAGGACGTGGAGGCCTACACCCATGAAATGCTGGCCACCCTGATGGTGGACTTGCAACAGGTCGAACGCGGCGCGTTGGTCTTGTTCACCTCGCGCGCCCAAATGAAGCAGGCCTTGTTGGCCTTGGAGCAAGGCGCGAACCGCGACTTGCGCGAGCGGGTGTTGGTGCAGGGCGATGCTTCGCGCACCGTCTTGCTAAAGCGCCACGGCGACCGCGTTGAATCTGGCTTGCCCTCCATCCTCTTTGGCCTGCAGTCGTTTGGCGAGGGTTTGGATTTGCCCGGCGAGTTGTGCGAGTGGGTCTTCATCACCAAGCTGCCCTTTGCCTCGCCCAGCGACCCCGTGGGGCAGGCCCGCGCCGATTGGGTCAAAGCACAAGGCCGTGACCCGTTCAGCGAATTGGTGGTGCCGGCCACAGGGGCGCGTTTGTTGCAGTGGACTGGGCGCGCCTTGCGCACCGAAAACGACCAAGCCGTGGTGGTCTGTTACGACCCCCGTTTGTTGCGCCAAGCCTATGGGCGGCGCATGCTCCAAGGCTTGCCCCCTTACCGTTTGCAGCGTCGGGTCAACGGCCAAGACGTCGATGTGAACCCTTGAAACGAAAGAAGTTGGCACCATGTATTGGTTGATGAACGAACTCAAGAGCGTGTTGCGCGGGCTATTCAAGCTGGCCTTGCTGGTGCTGACCTTTTCTTTGGGTGTGGCGTTTTTGCTGGCCGCCATCGCGGTGGTGATGGTCACCGCGCTGTGGTCTTTGCTGCGCGGACGCAAGCCCGCCATTTACACCACCTACACCCAGTTCCGTCAGGCCTCGCAGGCCTTTAGACAGGACGGTGCTTGGCCAGGCCAGCGCCCGCCGCCTGGGGTGAACCCCGAGGACGTGGTGGACGTGCAAGCCCACGAGGTCAGCGAAGCACCACCGCGCTCGATCGAGCGCGATCAGCCGCCGCGCTGAGCGGCCTCAGTCCTCGGCGCTGGCTTGGCGCAAGGCCAGCGCGGCCTCGTAGAGCGCGTTGCGCGATTGACCGCTGATGTCGGCGCACACCTTGACCGCGGTTTTGAGTGGCAGCTCGGAGAGCAAGAGGCCCAAGACGCGCTGGGTCTCAGCGCCCAAGCCGTCGTCGGTGGCGGGCGCTTCATCGGGGTGCACCACCAACACAAACTCACCGCGCAGGCGATTGGCGTCGGCTTGCAGCCAAGCGGGGAAGTCGGCCGCGCTGAGTTGGGCGATGTCCTCGAACTGTTTGGTCAGCTCGCGCCCCACGGTCAGGCTGCGCTCACCCAAGGTGGCCAAGTCTTGCGCCAGGGCGGCGATGCGGTGGGGGGCTTCGAGCAAAACACAGGCGCGTGGGTCGGCGGCGATGGCGCGCACCTCACGCAAACGCTCAGCGGCCTTGGTGGACAGGAAACCACCAAACACGAAGCGGCCGTCCCAACCTTTGTGGCCGGTGGCGCTGAGCAAGGTGGTCACGCTGCTCGCGCCTGGAATGGGCAGGGTACGCAAGCCCGCGGCCTGCACCGCTTGCACCAAGCGCGCGCCTGGGTCGCTGATGCCGGGGGTGCCCGCGTCGCTCACATAGGCCACACGCTCTCCGGCTTGCAAACGCTCGACCACGGTGAGGGCGGCCTGACTTTCGTTGTGCTCGTGCACCGCCAACAAAGGCTTGTGCAAACCGTAGGCTTGCAAGAGCGAACCGGTGTGGCGCGTGTCTTCGCACGCAACCGTGTCGGCCAAGCCCAACACATGCAGGGCACGCAAGCCGATATCGGCCAAATTCCCAATGGGAGTGGCGACCATGTAGAGGGCACCCTGCGGATACTGCTGGTGAGCGGCGGCATCTTCGACCGCTTGCATCAGGGACGGGGAAACAGACATGTGGACATCCTCAAAACAACGCGGCGACGCCGCCGAAGACGAGGCCCTGCGCTACTTGCAAGCGCAAGGGCTGCACTTGGTGCGGCGCAATTTCAAAACCCCAGGGCGGGGCGGCGGCGAGGTCGATCTGATTATGCGCGAGCGCGATGGCACCTTGGTCTTTGTGGAGGTGCGCCAACGCGCCAGCGCCACCCAAGGCGGTGCAGCGGCCAGCATCGGGCGCACCAAACAGCGGCGCATCGTGTGGGCGGCGAGGTATTTCTTGCTGCGCTGCACGACCACCCCGCCGTGCCGATTCGACGCGGTGCTGTTGCAAGGCAAGCTAGGCGACCCGGCTTGCAGGGTGACCTGGGTTCCTGCCGCTTTTGATGCTTCGGTGGCTTGAGGGCGCTTGCGCCTGAGGGCCGCTATGATTCGGCCATGCTCCTGCAACGCATCGAACAGCAATTCATCGAGAGTGCCGACTTGAAATACCAGTGCGCACAGTCGATGGCCCCGCGTGTGGAAATGGCGGTGATGGCCGTGATGGCTTGCGTGACGGGGGGCGGCAAGGTGCTGACCTGTGGCAGTGGCACGGGCACGACCTTGGCCCAAAGCTTTGCCTCGGCTTTCCTCAGCCGCTTCGACCGTGACCGGCCCGAGTTGGCGGCCCTCGCCTTGACCGCTGACGCGACCTTGCTCTCGAGCATCACCGGCGACATCGACGCGGCGTCGGTGGTGGCACGCCCCGTGCGCGCCTTGGGTGCGGCCGGCGATGTGTTGCTCATCCTGGCCCGAACTGGTCAGGAACTCCATTTGATTGAAGCGGTCAAAGCCGCACACAGCCGCGACATGACGGTGGTGGCGCTGACCGATGCCCAAGGTGGTGCACTCAAGCTCGCCTTGAGCGACACCGATGTGCACATCGCGGTGCCGCACGAATCGCCTGCCCGCGTGCACGAAGTCCAGCAATTGGTGCTGCACTGCGTGTGCGACGGTGTGGATGCCCAGCTCTTGGGCTTGCCCGAGTCTCCCCTTTCACAAACGGAGTGAACACATGCCCATGTCCCCCTTGTTTCGATTGAGCACCCTCATTTTGTCCGCCGCGGTCTTGGTGGGTGGTTTGAGTGCTTGCGCGCCGTTGGTGATCGGCGGTGCTTTTTTTGGCACGGTCAATGTGGCCACCGATCGCCGCACCGCCGAGACCCAGTTGGTGGACGAGGCCATCGAGTTGCGCGTCTTCAACCGCTTGATCACCAGCACCAACAACAAAGGCCGCGTGAGCGCCGTGAGCTATGGCCGGCGCGTGCTCTTGCTCGGTGAGGTACCCACCGCCGAAGACAAGGTGATGGCCGAGCGGGTGGCGGCCTCGGTCGACAACGTCCAGCGCGTCATCAGCGAGTTGAAGGTCATGCCCAACGCTTCGGCCAGTCAACGCTCGCAAGATGCTTTGATCACCAAACGCATCCAGACCGCTTTGATTGGCGCCAAAGACTTGACCTCCAGCGCGTTCAAAATCACGACCAGCCAAGCCACGGTGTACGTCTTGGGTGTGGTGACCCCACGCGAAGCCGATCGCGCGATCGGCATTGTTCGCATGACGCCTGGGGTTAAACAGGTGGTCAACATGGTGGACTTGATCAGCGAGGAAACGCTTAAAGGCCTGATGCCCACCGGTCCT
>CAMDCY010000106.1 GCA_945890705.1 Hydrogenophaga intermedia
AACGTGGTGGGTAGCAACATTTTCAACGTCTTGTTCATTCTGGGTATCAGTGCCTTGATCGCGCCCTTGGTGGTTCATATCCAAGTCATTCGACAAGAGTTGCCCATCATGATGGGCGCAGCCATTTTGTTGTTGGTCATGGGTTGGGACGGCAACATCGCTTGGTTTGAAGCGGCCCTGTTGTTGGTGCTCACGGTGGTTTACACCGTCTTTTTGATCGTGCAGTCGCGTCGTGCCACGGCGGCTGAAGCCGCCGAATACAGCGACGAAATTGAACCTGCAGCGCCCGGTGCCTGGGATTCAAAATTGCCTGTTCAAATCGGTTTGATCGTGGTGGGCTTGGCTTTCTTGGTGTTGGGCTCCGATTGGTTGGTCACCTCTGCCGTGGTGTTTGCCAAGTCCTTGGGCGTGAGCGATTTGGTCATCGGTTTGACCATCGTGGCGGCGGGTACCTCCATGCCCGAAGTGGCCACCTCGGTGATGGCGGCGATCAAAGGCGAGCGCGACATCGCGGTCGGCAACGTGGTGGGCAGCAATATTTTCAACATTTTGGGCTGTATTGGCTTGAGCGGTGTGGTGGCCGGGACCACAGGCTTGGTTTTGGCCCCCTCCATTTTGACTTTTGACATTTGGGTCTTGCTCGCCGTGACCTTGGCTTGCTTGCCGATTTTTCTCAGTGGCCGTGAAATCGCCCGCTGGGAAGGCGGCTTCTTCTTGGCCTACTACGTGGCCTACGTCACCTACCTGATCTTGGCTTCGCAGCAGCACGATGCGCTGCCCATGATGTCCCAAGTGATGATGGGCTTTGTGGTGCCGATCACCGTGGTGGCTTTGGTGGCTTCTCTGATTCGCCAGCCTTCTCACCAATCATGAGTGCTGAGCCCGCCACGCCAGCGGGCAACGACACCGAGCCAGCGCTGGCTTGGTGGTCGGCCACGGTGCCGGTGGCCATGGGCTACGTGCCCTTGGGCGCCGTCTTTGGTTTCTTGTTTGTTCAAGCCGGCGGTGAGGCTTGGCTGGCCGTGCTCACCAGCATCGTGGTGTACGCCGGCGCCGCCCAATACATGATGATTCCCATGGTGGCCGCGGGCCTGCCTTGGGGCGCGATCGCCTTGGCCACTGTGGTGGTGAATTTGCGCCACGCCTTTTACGGCTTGTCTTTGCTCGACCGTTGGCCCGCCCAAGGCTGGTCGCGTTGGTACGCCGTTTTTGGCCTGACGGACGAAACCTACTCCGTGCTCACCACCTTGCCCGCTCACACGCCCACGCGCCATTGGGTCGCCATCACCGCCCTCAACCAAGCCTGGTGGGTGCTCGGCACGGCCTTGGGTGCTTGGCTCGGGGCGCAGGCCACGGTGACTTGGCAAGGCTTGGACTTCGCCTTGGTCGCGCTGTTCGCGGTCTTGGCCGTGGAGCAGTGGCGCCGGCGAACCAGCGCGGTGCCCATGTGGCTGGCCTTGGGCGCGTACAGCGTGGCCTATCCACTATCACCGGTCAACGCCTTGGTCTTGTCGATCGCGGCTTGTGTGATCGCGGCAGTGGTGTGGCACCCCCGGGAGCCCGCGCATGGATGACACGGCCTACGTGGTGGGGGTGATTTTGGCCATGGGCGCGGTGACCTTTGCGCTGCGCGCTTTGCCGTTCGTGGCCTCGCGCTGGTTGCAGCGGCACGCGGTCGTGGCGCGCCTGGGGCGCTTCTTGCCCATGGCCATCATGGTTTTGTTGTTGCTGCACGCCAGCGTGTCCATGGCCCAAAGCCACGCGCGCGGCTTCTGGGCCGAGGCGGTGGCGGTGCTGCTGGCGCTGGCCTTGCAATGGTGGGGGCGCAACGCCTTGGCCAGCATGGCCGTGGCCACCGTGGTTTATGTGGTGATGCGCAACGCGGCTTGACCGAATTTTTCATGTCCAACTCATCACGACTTCACACCGAACTGCAGCGCCTCTTTGACATCCAGCCCGACGCCCAAGGCCGCGTGCGCACCCTGGTGCTGGGCATCTCAGGCCCGGCCGATTGGCCCGTACTCGCGGCGGTGTGGCGCGGCGTACAAACCGAGCTGAACTGGCCCGCCCCGGCCATCGCCATCAACGGGGTGGACGCGTTTGAACTTTGGATGCCCCTGCAGGTGGCCGTGTCCCAGGACGAGGCCCGCCGTGCCTTGCAGCACCTGTGCGCGCGTTACCTCAGCGACGTGGCGCCCGCCCGCTGGCGCCTGTGGCCCGAGCTGGACGAAGGCCTGAGTGCGTCTCCCCAAGCGCAGCCCCAGTTGCACGCCGCCACCGGCCGCTGGTCGGCCTTCGTGGCCCCCGATTTGGCGGCGGTGTTCGGCGACGACCCCTCGCTGGACTTGCCGCCCGGCGACGACGCACAGGCCGAGGTGCTCGCGCGCATCCAGCCCATCCCCGCCAACGAGTGGCAGCGCGCCATCGCCAGCGCCGCGCCCGTCGCGCCACCTGTCACCCAAGCCGCGACCCCACCCACGGCCCACGACGAACCGCGCCGCTTCTTGCTCAGCGTGATGAACGACGCCACGGTGGACATGGCGCTGCGGGTTGAGGCGGCTAAGGCTTTGTTGAAATGAGGTGAGTAGGGTTCATGACCCGGCTCACAAGCCCCGGGCAGTTGGGGCCAAACCCGCTGGATCGCTGGGCGTGACAGCACGCGCTTGCATTTGCACGCCCAACGCTTGTAGGACTTTGAAGACCGTGTCAAATCTAGGCTTGGCACCCGCACTCAAAGCCTTGTAGAGGCTCTCACGCCCCAGCCCACTGTCCCTTGCAATTTGAGCCATCCCTCGGGCTTTGGCCACGTCACCAATGGCGGCCAGCAACAAGTCGGTGTCGCCACTGGCCAATGCGACGTTGAGGTATTCGGCAATCAGCGCCTCGCTATCGAGGTAACTGGCGGGGTCAAATTCAGTGGTTTTGCTCATCGGGGTGTTCCTTCGCAAGTTGTTGGGCTTTGGCGATGTCTTTGTATTGACTGGACTTGGTTCCACCGCCCAATAGCAGAACGATCTGTTCGCCACGGCGTGTGAAATAGACCCGGTACCCCGGGCCCAAGTGCCAACGCAACTCACAGACGCCTGAACCGACACTTTTGACATCGCCCCAGTGACCAGCCGCCACCTGTCGGAGCCTAAAAAGAATGGCAGCTTTGGCTCGGTGATCTTTCAAGCCGCTGAGCCAACGAGCAAAGGTGACGGTTTCGGTGAGCCGGAATTTGTTGATTGTATCCATTTAGATACTTTCATGCGTGACGTTCTGAGGGACAAGGACTTAAGTAAAAACGTCATTGCTTTTATCGATGTACCACGTCACTTCAGACCGATTTCACCTGACTCCCGCTTTACGTGTTTGCCTTTTCGCTGCCTTGTACCACTCAGGCAACGAGACCAGAACCCGTTCACACCGTTGCGAAACCAAACACCTTCAAAGGCAGCAGCAGTGCCTCACGCGTTTTCCATCGCCTTGGCCATGGTTTTTCCCAGCTCCACGCCCCATTGGTCGTAGGCGTTGATGCCCCAGATGGCGGCTTGCACAAACACCTTGTGTTCGTACAGCGCGATCAGCGCGCCCAAGCGGTGGGGGCTGAGTTGGTCGAGCCACAGGGTGCTGTTGGGCACGTCGCCGGCAAAGCTGCGCTGGCTGCTCAAGCGGTCCGCGTCGGCGGGGCTCAAGCCCTCGGTCAACAAGGCTTGGCGCGTGGCGGCTTCGTCGCGGCCCAGGGCCAGCGCTTGGGCTTGGGCGCGCAAATTCAGGTTGACCACGCGGTGGTGTTCGGCGGCCATGGGCAGCGGCGTGTCTTCGGTCAACACGCCAATGAACTCCACCGGCACGCGGTGCGTGCCCTGGTGCAGCAACTGGAAGTAAGCGTGCTGACCGTCGATGCCCAAGCCACCCCAAACGATGGGGCCGGTGCCGGTGTCCACGGGTTGGCCATCTTTGCGCGTGCGTTTGCCGGTGCTCTCCATGTCCATTTGCTGCACAAAGGGCGCGAAGCGCACCAAGCGGCTCGGGTAGCACGAGAGCAGTTGGGTGGGGCAGTTCAAAAAGTTGCGGTTCCACACACCGCACAGGCCCAAGATGACGGGCAGGTTCTGGTCCAGCGGGGCGGTTTGGAAGTGCGTGTCCATGGCCTGAGCGCCGGCGAGCAACTCGCGAAACGCTGCGGCGCCCATGGCCATGGCCAGGGGTAGGCCCAGTGCCGACCACAGCGAGTAGCGTCCGCCCACCCAGTCCCAAAACGTGAAGGTGTGCTCGGGCGGGTATCCGGCGGCGCTGGACTTGGCCAGCGCGGCGGTAACGGCCACCAGGTGCGCGCTTTGCGCTGCGCCGCTGATGCCACCGTCTTGCAACCAGCGGCGCACCGAGGCGGCGTTGGTCATGGTTTCTTGGGTGGTGAAGGTTTTGCTGGCCACGACGACCAGGGTGGTCGCGGGGTTGAGGCCGCGCAGCGTGCTGTGCAGCGCCCAGGCGTCGGGGTTGCTGACGAAGTGCACGCGCAGCCGATCGCTGCACAAGGGGGCGAGGGCGTCGGCGGCCATGCGCGGGCCGAGGTCGGAGCCGCCGATGCCGATGTTCACCACATCGGTGAAGGCCGCGCCGGTGCTGCTTTTGACGGCGCCGCTTCGCACGCGCTCGGCAAAGTCGCACACGCGCTGGAGCTCGTCTTGCACCAAGCGCTGGATGTCGCTGCCCCAAGGGGCG
>CAMDCY010000107.1 GCA_945890705.1 Hydrogenophaga intermedia
AAAAGGTCGCGCGCGATGTCGGCTTCGCGGGTGCTGAGCGCACCGGGCTGCATCAGGCCGCGCACCCATTCGCGTACCTCGCTGACCGACCAGCGCGCCACCTCGGTGATGGTCACCCCCGCCTGGCCTTGGCCCGCTTGGGCGCCAAAGCGCACCGCGCGGGCTTGGGCGTTGAGGCGCGTGCCCTCACAGGTGGGACATGCCTCGTCGACAAGGTCGTCGACCTCGGGCTCGGCAAAGCTTTGCTCGCGGCCACGGTCTTTGTCGTCGCGCACCGAATCGTCCAAGACCTTGCGCTGTTCGCGCGAAAGGCGCGTGCCGGTGCCCACGCAGTCGGGGCACCAACCGTGTTTGCTGTTGTAGGAGAACAGGCGCGGGTCGAGTTCGGGGTAGCTGGTGGCGCACACCGGGCAGGCGCGGATGGTCGAGAACACCTCCAAGTGCCCGAGGTCGCGGGTGGACGTGCCGTCGGCCAAGGCCTGCGCCAAGCCGCCCAAAGGGCTGAGCACGTGCACCACGCCTTTGCCGATCTCCAAGGCCTTGGCCAGTTGCTCGCGCAACCACGCTTCGTTGGCGCGGCTGACCACGCCATCGGCCACGGGCAGCTCGATGGTGTGCTCTTTGAATCGGTCCAAGCGCGGGAAGTTGGTGGTGGGCAAAAACTCACCATCCACGCGCAAGTGGCTGTGGCCTTTGGGCCGCGCCCAATCGGCCAGCTCGGTATAGACCCCTTTGCGGTTGATCACCAGCGGCGCAAGCAAGCCGATGTGCTGGCCATCGAAGCGCGAGACCAAGGCCGCAGCAATGCTGTCCACGCTTTGCGGCATCACCGCCGCGCCGTCGTGCACGCAGTGTTGGGTGCCGAGCTTGACGTAAAGCAAGCGCAAGAAGTGCCAAACCTCGGTGGTCGTGCCCACGGTGGACTTGCGACCACCACGGCTGAGGCGCTGCTCGATGGCCACGGTGGGCGGAATGCCGTAGACCGCGTCCACCTCGGGTCGGCCGGCCGGCTGCACGATGCTGCGGGCGTAGGCGTTGAGGCTTTCCAAATAGCGGCGCTGGCCTTCGTTGAACAAGATGTCGAAGGCCAAGGTGGACTTGCCCGAGCCGCTCACGCCCGAGATCACGTTGAAGCGCCCGCGCGGGATGTCCACGCTGAGGTTTTTCAGGTTGTGTTCTTTGGCGTTGACGATTTGGATGTTGGGGTTGGGCGGGGTGATGGCGCGCTTGGGGGGTTGCTTCGCTGCGCTCGCCATGACGCGGGCCAAGGACGTCACGTCGCTGACCAAGGCGGCCTCACCCATGGACAGGGCGTAGTCACGCAGCGCGGCCGCGGTGTGGGAGGTGGGGTGTTGGCGCAGGTCTTCGGGGGCGCCTTCGGCGACGACCAGGCCACCGCCCTCGCCGCCTTCGGGGCCGAGGTCGATCAGCCAATCGGCCGAGCGGATCACATCCAAGTTGTGCTCGATGATGACCAAGGAATGACCGGCCTCCAACAAGCGGCGCAGGCTGCGCATGAGCTTGGCGATGTCGTCGAAGTGCAAGCCCGTGGTCGGCTCGTCGAACAAAAACAGCGTGCCTTTGCGCGCCACCGATTGGCGGCTGGCGGTTTGGCTTTTGGCGGCCTCGGCCAAAAAGCCCGCGAGCTTCAATCGCTGCGCTTCGCCGCCCGAGAGCGTGGGCACGGGTTGGCCCAAACGCACGTACTCCAAGCCCACGTCCACGATGGGCTGCAGCACACGGATCACCTCGCGGTCGTTGGCGAACAGGCCAGCGGCCTCACTCACGGTCAGTTCCAGCACATCGGCCACGCTGAGCGAACGCCCACCGCGCTCGATCTTGACCTCGAGCACCTCGGGCCGGTAACGCTGGCCATCGCAATCGGGGCAACGCAAATACACGTCGCTCAGGAACTGCATTTCCACGTGCTCAAAGCCCGAACCACCGCAGGTGGGGCAACGGCCATCGCCGCTGTTGAAACTGAATTTGCTGCCGGTGTAGCCGCGCTGGCGCGCCACCGGCGTGTTGGCGAAGATCGTGCGGATGGCGTCCCACGCCCCCACGTAACTCACCGGGTTGGAGCGCGCGGTTTTGCCGATCGGCGACTGGTCCACGAACACCACCCCA
The DNA here is from genome assembly GCA_945890705.1 of Hydrogenophaga intermedia. Classification (GTDB taxonomy): domain Bacteria; phylum Pseudomonadota; class Gammaproteobacteria; order Burkholderiales; family Burkholderiaceae_C; genus Hydrogenophaga; species Hydrogenophaga miladensis. The sequence continues at coordinate 2,128 of CAMDCY010000107.1, forward strand.
CCCAAATGGTCGGCGCCGAGCAAGCGGTCGTGCGCACCCGGCGTGTCGGAAGACTGGCCAAAGTGGCGCAACAAGGCCGGCGCCAAGATGTCTTGCACCAAACTCGATTTGCCCGAGCCCGACACCCCAGTGACCACCACCATGCGCTGCAGCGGGATGTCCACCGTCACGTCGCGCAGGTTGTGCTCGCGCGCGCCTTCCAAAATCAAACGCGGTGTGCTGTCGGTGACCATGCGCTTGAAGCCCATGCCCACCTGCTTGCGCCCACCCAAGTACGCGCCGGTCAAGGTGTCGGCGTGGCGGATGGCCTCGGGGGTGCCGTCGAACACGATCTCACCGCCGCGCTCACCGGGGCCGGGGCCCATGTCGATCAAACGGTCCGCCGCCAACATGACCGCCGGGTCGTGCTCGACCACCACCAAGGTGTTGCCCGCGTCGCGCAAGCGCAGCATGGCTTTGTTGATGCGCGCCATGTCGCGCGGGTGCAGGCCGATGCTGGGCTCGTCGAGCACAAACAAGGTGTTGACCAAAGACGTGCCCAAGGCGGTGGTCAGGTTGATGCGCTGCACCTCACCGCCGCTGAGCGTGCGGCTTTGGCGGTCCAGCGTCAGGTAGCCGATGCCCACGTCGCACAGGTAGCGCAAGCGGGTGTTGATTTCGTCGAGCAACAAACGCAGCGCCTGTTGTTCGCCCGCGCCCGTGGCGTCGACCTCGGGCGAAAGCGATGCGAAGAAGCGGCGCAAGGCGTCCAGCGGCAAGAGCATGAGGTCGTGCAAGCTAAGGCCTGGCAAGGCTTGTAGCTGTTCGCGCGACCACGCCACACCTTTGGGCAGGTGGTGTTTGGCGGGAGGCAAGACGGCATCGGCTTGGGCTTTCGTGCCCACGCGCCACAAGAGGCTGTCGGTCTTCAAGCGCGCACCGCCGCAGCTGGGGCATTCGGTGTAGCTGCGGTACTTGGACAACAAGACGCGGATGTGCATCTTGTAAGCCTTGCTCTCCAGGTATTCAAAAAACCGCGCCAAGCCGTACCACTGCTTGGTCCACTGGCCCTTCCACTCTGGGCTGCCGTGGATCACCCAATCGCGTTGTGCGTCGGTCAACTTGGCCCACGGCGTGTCGCGGGGAATGCCCGCGGCCTCGGCGTGGCGCATGAGGTCGTCTTGGTTTTCTTGCCAAGCCGGGGTTTGCAAGACCTTGATCGCGCCGCCGCGCAAGGTGAGTTTGTCGTTGGGGATGACCAAGCCGTAGTCCACCCCAATCACACGACCAAAGCCGCGGCAGGCCTCACAAGCCCCCACCGCCGAGTTGAACGAAAACAGCGACGGTGTGGGTTCGCTGTAGCGCAAACCGCTCTCGGGGCAATGCAGACCGACCGAAAACTTCCAGCTCAGCTCGGGGCCGTCCTCGGGCACCACGTGCACCTGCAAATGCCCACCGCCGCGCTTGAGCGCGACCTCGATGGCCTCGATCAAGCGCGCCGGCTCGGCGCTGCTCAAACGGAAGCGGTCGGCCACCACGTCGAGCACCTGCACCTCGGTGTGTGCGGGCGCGGCTGGGGTTTTGGCTTTGGCTTTGGCTTTGGGCTTGGCCTCGTCGGCCACGGCTGCGGCGCGCGTCTCGAGGCGCTGGCCGTGCACCCGCGTGAAGCCACTGGCCGAGAGCCACTGCGTGACCTCATCGGCGCTGGCCGTGGCGGGCAGCTCGACCGCAAAACTGATGACCAAACGCGGCTCCACCGGCATGGCCGCCACGCGCTCGCGCAGCGTTTGGGCAATCGAATCGGGCGAGTCGTGGCGCACCGGCACCGCGGTCTGGCGGTCGAAGAGCTGGGCCCCGCGCGCGAACAAGAGCTTCAGGTGGTCGTTGAGCTCGGTCATGGTGCCCACGGTGGAGCGCGAGCTGCGCACCGGGTTGGTTTGGTCGATGGCGATGGCCGGCGGCACGCCGTCCACCCGGTCCACCGCCGGTTTGTCCATGCGGTCCAAAAACTGACGCGCGTACGCGCTGAAGGTCTCGACGTAGCGGCGCTGGCCCTCGGCGAACAAGGTGTCGAAAACCAAGCTGGACTTGCCCGAGCCACTGGGGCCGGTGACCACGGTGAGTTCGCCCGTGCGGATGTCGAGGTCGAGGTTTTTGAGGTTGTGTTGCCGCGCCCCTCGGATGCGGATGAGGCCGGTGCCGTCGTGTTCGTCGGGAGTGATCTT
>CAMDCY010000108.1 GCA_945890705.1 Hydrogenophaga intermedia
GGCTGGCCTTGCCAAGCCGCCACACCCGAGGACACGAGTTGGGCGGTGGCACTGGCCAAACCGGCTTGGCGAGCGGGGTCGCGGCGACTGCCACCGTCCACATCGATTTGCACGTCCACCATTGGGATGCTGTCGCTGGTGACCAAATAAACGCGTGCGCCTGAAGGCTCTGTCCAGTGTTCAATGTCGATGGCCGCGTGCGAAGCCGAAGAAAGGAGCAGGCCCACGCTGAGTGCCCAGAGCGCAGGCGCTCGCGTGCGGCGGTGTTGAAGGGTTGGGAACATGGTTCAGTGTCTCAGGGCGGGTTGGGCTTGGGCTGGACGTTGGGTGGCTGCAGCGCGCTTGGCCGCATCGGGCCACAACACCCCCACGGTCATTTGCTCGTCGCCAAAATAGCGTTGCGCCACCGATTGCACTTGCGCGGGCGTGATGGCGCGCAGCGCGACCATCAGCTGCGCCTGCCCCTCCAAGCCCCAGCCCAAGAGCCATTGGCTGCCCAACTCTTGGGCTTGGTTGAAGACGCTGTCGAGCTTGTAAATTTCCGAGGCGGTCCACTGTGTTTTGACGCGTTGGAGTTCGGCTTCGGTGACCCCCTCGCGCGCTACACGCCGCACTTGCGCTTGCAGCGCAGCCATCACCGTCTCTGGGCTCACGCCCTTGGCCGGCACCGCCGACAGGTAAAACAACTGGGGCCCTCGCCCCGTCAAACCGTGGCTGGCACTGACGCTGTCGGCCAAGCGCGGTCCCGCTTGGCCTTGCACCAAGGCCCGCCCCAAACGGGCGCCGTCGTGACCATCGAGCACCTCCGCGAGCAGGGTCAGGGCCAAGGCATCGGTGGTGGCCGCGTTGCTTTGGGCCGGGTCCACCACATGGGGCACCTTGTAGCCCAGCACCACCACGGCTTGGTCGGCCGCGGCGCGGTAATCGATGCGCTTGGGACCTTGCTGCACAGGCTCTTCGCGCGGCTTGCGAGCGGGCACGGGCCGCGCTGGAATGGCACCGTAGTAGCGCTCGGCCCACTGACGCACCTGCGCCACGTCCACATCGCCCGCCACCACCACCGCGGCGTTGGCCGGCATGTACCACTGCCGATAAAAGGCCCGTGCGTCATCGGGTGTCATGGCTTGCAAGTCGCTCATCCAGCCCACGATGGGGCGCTGGTAGGGGTGGGCTGACCACACGTTGGCGGCGTATTGTTCAAAAAACAAGGCGCGGGGCGAGTCTTCGGTGCGTTGGCGGCGCTCTTCTTTGACCACCGCCAACTCGCGCACGAACTCGTCGTCGGGCCACTGGTTGTTGGCAAAGCGATCGGCTTCCAAGCGCATCACAGCTTCGAGTTGATCGGCCGGCACCTGCTGGTGGTAGGCGGTGGCGTCGCGGCTGGTGAAGGCGTTTTCACGCCCCCCCAAAGCGGCTATGCGGCGCGAGAACTCGCCCGCCGGTACCGTGGGGGTGCCCTTAAAAAGCATGTGTTCCAACACGTGAGCCACGCCAGAGGTGCCGTCGACCTCGTCCATCGCCCCCACGCGCACCCACACCATGTGCGCCACCGTGGGTGCTCGCCGATCGGGCTTGACGATGAGCGTCATGCCATTGCCCAAGGTGAAGGACTGGGCTTGCGCCCAAACCGACGCTGACCACAGGCTGGCACTGGCCAAGAGGCCCAAGAACAGCTGTTTGAAAAGGGGGCTGGTGTGTTTCATAGAATGCATACGATACAAGCGATTGAAAAATGTTCTCATTCTTCCGTAAAAAATCCCCCTCTGAAGCCGCGACGGCGGCGCCCGAGCGCAGCAGCTGGCTGAGCAAGCTGCAAGCCGGCTTGCGCAAAACCGGTCGCAACTTCACCACCGTCTTCACCGGCACGCGCATCGACGACGCTTTGTATGAGGCCTTGGAAGAGGCTTTGCTCATGGCCGACACGGGCGTGGCCGCCACCACGCATTTGTTGAACGACCTCAAGCAGCGCGTCAAAACCCACAAAGCCACCGACCCCGCGGCCGTCAAGGGCTTGCTGATCGAGGCCATGGTGGACCTCTTGCAACCGCTGGAAGGCACTTTGCGCGTAGGCGAGCAACAACCCACGGTGATCATGGTCGCCGGTGTCAACGGCGCGGGCAAGACCACCTCCATCGGCAAACTGACCCGCCACTTGGCCCAGAGCGGTGCCAGCGTGCTACTGGCCGCGGCCGACACCTTCCGTGCCGCGGCGCGGGAACAACTCGGGGTTTGGGCCGACCGCAACACGGTGGACATCGTCTCGCAAGACGGCGGCGACCCCGCCTCGGTCAGCTTTGACGCGGTCACCGCGGGCAAAGCCCGTGGTCGCGACGTGGTGCTCATCGACACCGCGGGGCGGTTGCCCACGCAGGCGCACCTGATGGAAGAGTTGCGCAAAATCAAACGCGTGATCGCCAAGGCCGACGGCTCAGCCCCGCACGAAGTCTTGCTGGTGATCGACGGCAACACCGGTCAAAACGCTTTGGCTCAGGTCAAGGCCTTTGACGACGCCATTGGCCTGACCGGCTTGGTCGTCACCAAACTCGACGGCACGGCCAAGGGCGGCGTGATCTGCGCCATCGCGCGCGAGCGCCCCATCCCGATCTACTTCATTGGTGTCGGTGAGCAGCTCGAGGACTTGGAAACCTTCAATGCCTTGGAATTCGCTCAAGCCTTGTTGAACTGACGCACCCACCCAGTGCCGGGCTCCTACAATCCACGTCATGAGCACCGAAGCGCTGATCACACTGCAACACTGGGTTTTGGCCGCGGGCTTCTTCGTCTGCCTGCTGTTCGGTTATGTGATCCAGCGCAGCCGCTTTTGCACCATGGGCGCTCTGAGCGACTGGTTCAACTTAGACGACACCCAACGCTTACAAATGTGGGCCTTGGCACTGGGCTTGGCCATGCTGGGCTTTCAAGCCCTGTCCAGCCTGGGCTGGATCAACCCTTTACAAACCATCTACGCCACTGGGCCCATGCTGTGGCTGTCTGCGCTGGTGGGCGGCGTCTTGTTTGGCATGGGCATGGTGTTTGCCTCGGGTTGTGGCAGCAAAACCTTGGCGCGCGTGGGTGGCGGCAGCCTCAAAGCCTTGGTGGTGATGCTGGTGATGGGCCTGAGCGCCTTGGCCACCATGCGCGGCGTCACCGCGGTCCTGCGCCACCACACAGTCGACACCCAAACCTGGACCGTTTCGGCGGGCAACACTTGGACAGCTTGGTTGAGCCACGTCTGGTCAGGTACCGGCCCTTGGCTGGCGGTGGCGGTGGCCTTGGCTTTGATCGTTTGGGCCTTGCGCCGAGGCGGCGGTTTGGGGCTGGCATCGGTGCTGGGCGGTATGGGCGTGGCAGCGTGTGTGACGGCCATGTGGTGGGTCAGTGGTCACTTGGGTTTTGTGGCCGAGCACCCCGGCACCTTGGAATCGGTTTACTTGGCCACGCACAGTGGGCGCCTGGAGTCGCTCTCGTTTTCAGCGCCGATGGCCTTGCACCTGGACTGGTTGATGTACTTCAGTGATGCGAACAACACCTTGAACTTGAGCGTGGTCAGCGTCTGGGGCGTGATCCTGGGCTCCTGGCTCTACGCACGCCACAGCGGCACTTTCCATTGGGAAGGTTTTCGCGACACGCAAGACACCGCCTTGCACGTGGGCGGCGGCGTTCTGATGGGGGCGGGCGGCGTGACCGCCATGGGCTGCACCGTGGGTCACGGCCTGAGCGGCTTGTCGACCCTGAGCGTGACCAGCTCCTTGGCGATGGCCGGCATTGTCGGGGGCGCTTGGCTCGGATTCAAGGTTCAGCTCTGGCTGCTCGAGCGCGACTGAAAGCCCCGACTCATTTGTCCAACTGGCGCTGCGCCTGGGCGATGTGTTGCCACAGGTAATCGTCGTAAAAATCGGCCACCGCCACACCCACCAAGCGCTCGGTCAGTTCGCGGCCTTGCGCATCGAAGAACAGCACGGTGGGGGCAAAACGGGCCTTCCATTGGCGTGCCATGTCGGCCCCGGTTCGGGTGTTGCCTTGAAAGTCTTGCAGCGGGGTTTGGCGGTCGCGAATGTCTACTTGAACCGCGAACAAACGACCCGCCGCCAAAGCGGGTTGCAAAAAACGGTCGCGGACCACATCGCAAAAGGGGCAGCCCTGCAAAGTGGTCATGACCACCAAGGGATGCCCTTGCCGAACCGCCGCTTGGGCTGCCGCTTTCAACGAAGCGGGCTGCGCCAAACGTTGCTTGCTCGCATCACTCATGGGCGCAAGTACACATACCCTTGTTTGGCTTGCAATGTGGCCACTTCGCTCACGCCCGA
>CAMDCY010000109.1 GCA_945890705.1 Hydrogenophaga intermedia
TTCTTCATGTACCTCTTTGGCTTCACCATCAACATGATCACGCTCATGGCGCTGACCTTGTCGGTGGGGCTGTTGATCGACGACGCCATCGTGGTGCGCGAGAACATCGTGCGCCACCTGCACATGGGCAAAACCCCGTTCAACGCGGCCATGGACGGAACGCAAGAAATTGGCTTGGCCGTGCTGGCCACCACCCTGTCCATCGTGGCGGTGTTTTTGCCCATTGGCTTCATGGGCGGCATCATCGGCAAATTCTTCCACGAGTTCGGCATCACCATGGTCGCGGCCGTGCTGATCTCGATGTTCGTGAGCTTCACGCTCGACCCCATGTTGTCCTCGGTCTGGCACGACCCCGACGCCGACCCCAAAGGCAAAGAGCGCCGCCCAGCCAACTGGTACGACAAAACCATTGGCCGCGTCACCGCGTGGTTCGACCGCGTGCAAGACGATGTGTCCGACGTCTACCAAAACGCCTTGCGCTGGTCGCTGCGCCACAAAATCGCCACGCTGCTGCTGGCCCTGTCCACCTTTGTGGGCAGCATTTTCATGGTGCCTTTGTTGGGTTCGGAATTCGTGCCCAAAGCCGACTTCTCGGAGACCTCGCTGAGCTTCCACACGCCCGTGGGTTCGTCGCTGCAAAGCACCGAAGCCAAGGCCCAGCAAGTCGAAGCCATCCTGCGCGAATTCCCCGAGGTGCAGTACACGCTGACCACCATCAACACCGGTAATGCCCAAGGAAAGATCTACGCCAGCGTTTATGTGCGCTTGGTCGACCGCAAAGCACGTAACCTCAACGCCGACCAAATGGCGGCCAAGCTGCGCGAGCGATTGCGCACCGTGCCCGGCATCACCGTGACGCACGCCGGCTTACTCGACGCGGTGGGCGGCAACAAACAAATCGAGTTTTCGCTGCAAGGCGATGACCTGGCCGAACTGGAGCGTTTGTCGCAACAGGTGATGGAGCGCGTGCGCCCCATCGTCGGCTTGGTGGACTTGGACTCGAGCGTCAAAGCCAACAAACCCACGGTGGACGTGATCGTGCGCAGCGACATCGCCTCAGACGTGGGCCTGGGCACAGCCTCCATCGCCAGCGGCTTGCGCACTTTGGTGGCCGGGCAAACCGTGGGCAACTGGCGCGCCATCGACGGCCAAAGTTACAACGTCAACGTGCGCTTGGCACCCGAATACCGCGAGCGTTTGGACGACCTGCAAAACCTGCCCTTCCAAGTGGGCACGGCCGCCGACGGCAGTGCGCGCGTGGTGCGCTTGGGCCAAGTGGCCGAGGTCAACGAGTCCACCGGCCCCAACCAAATCAACCGCCGCAACCTCACGCGAGAAGTGGCCATCAACGCCAACGTCTATGGCCGTTCGGCCGGCGATGTCTCGGCCGACATCCGCAAGGCCTTGGACGGTATGAGGTTCCCGCCCGGCTACCGCTACGAATTCGGCGGCTCCACCAAGAACATGCAAGAGTCCTTCGGCTACGCCTTGTCGGCCTTGGCCTTGGCCGTGATCTTCATCTACATGATCTTGGCCAGCCAGTTCCAGAGCTTCTTGCAACCGCTGGCGCTCATGAGCTCGCTGCCGCTCACGCTGATTGGCGTGGTGCTGGCCTTGTTGATGTTCGGATCATCGCTGAGCATGTTCTCGGTCATCGGGGTGATTTTGCTCATGGGCTTGGTCACCAAGAACGCAATTCTCTTGGTCGACTTCGCCATCCGCGCCCGCCAAGGCACGCCCGACATCCCCGCCCTGCCCCGCGAAGAAGCCCTGCTCATGGCCGCCAAGGTGCGCCTGCGCCCCATCCTGATGACCACACTGGCCATGGTGTTCGGCATGGTGCCGCTGGCCTTTGCCCTGAGCGAAGGCGCCGAGCAGAGAGCCCCCATGGGCCAAGCGGTCATTGGTGGCGTCATCACCTCGTCTTTGTTGACTTTGGTGGTCGTGCCTGTCATTTATGTCTACATCGACGACTTCACCGAATGGCTGCGCCGACGCTGGAGTCGGTAAAATGGATCAGCTTAGGTTAATATACCCCCCGGAGTAAAAATGAACACCAGCGCCACCGCCATGAACCAAGCCCGATTCAACATGATCGAGCAACAAATTCGCCCCTGGGACGTTTTGGACACCCAAGTGCTCGAACTGCTCGAGCGCGTGCGCCGCGAAGACTTCGTGCCCACCGCCCACCGCGCTTTGGCCTATGCCGACATGGAGCTGCCCTTGGGTGGCGGCCTGGATGCGGTCATGCTGGCCCCCAAGGTTCAAGCCAAACTGGTGCAAGACCTGCAGATCCAAGCCACCGACCGCGTGCTCGAAATCGGCACGGGCAGCGGCTACACCGCCGCTTTGCTCGCGCAATTGGCCCAGCACGTCACGAGCTTGGAAATCAACCCCGACTTGGCCAAACAAGCCACCCAGCGCTTGCAAGCCGCCGGCATCACCAACGCTCAGGTGCGCCCCGCCGACGCGTGCGCCAATGGTTTTGCCGCCTGCAAAGCCGATGGACCTTTTGATGTGATCGTGCTCAGCGGCTCGGTGGCCGAAGTGCCCGCCGAACTCACCGCTTTGCTGCCCGAGGGTGGCCGACTGTTCGCCATCGTGGGCCAAGAGCCCATGATGCGCGCGACCATCATCACCCGCCGCGGCAGAGGCCTAAGCACCAGCCAGCCCTGGGACACCGTCGCCCCGCGCCTGCAACACTTTGCCGAGCCTTCGCGCTTCGCCTTCTGAGGACCACCGAACATGATGGCCATCAGCCCCGCCCAAATCCAAGACTGGGCCAAGAGCAAAGCAGCTTCCGGCGCCAAACCCGTGGTGCTCGACGTGCGTGAGCCTTGGGAGTTACAAACCGCCAGCGTCAAGGCCGATGGCTTCGAGCTCGTCGCCATGCCCATGCGCAGCGTGCCCGCCCGCTTCATGGAATTGCAACGCGACCAACCGATTGCCTGCCTGTGCCACCACGGTGGTCGCAGCGCGCAAGTCGTGCATTTCCTGATGCAAAACGGCTTCACCCATATCGTCAACGTCCAAGGCGGCATCAACGCCTGGTCCAGCGAAGTCGACCCCAGCATCCCCACCTACTGAACCCAAAGGCACCACCATGTACGCAACCCCCTTCAGCCACCGAACCCCACGCCCTTCGCTGCGCCCCTTGGTCGCCGCCGCCGTGTTGGCCTTGGGTGCTGCGTCCAGCGCCCAAGCGCAAAGCCTGCTTGAACTTTTCCAAGCCGCCCGCGACCACGACGCCAATTACCTCTCCGCCGTGGCCAACGCCAAGGCCACGCGCTCGCGCGGCAAACAAGCCTGGGCCGGTGTGCTGCCCCAAGTGGCATTCAGTGCCGATAAATTTGTGTCCCAAAACAATGCGCTCAGCAACGCGCCCAGTATCAACAGCGACAGCCAAACTTTGTCGCTCAAGCAACCCTTGTATCAAATGGGTAGCTACTATGGCGTTTTGCAGGGCGAAGAGTCGATCTACGTATCGTTGAGTCAGCTACAAACCGCCGAACAAGACTTGGTGATTCGCATCACACAAGCTTACTTCGACGTGCTATCGGCCAGCGACAGCGTGGGCGTGGTGCAAGCGCAGAAACAGGCGGTGAGCGAACAACTGGCAGCGGCCAAGCGCAACTTCGAAGTCGGCACCTCCACCGTCACCGATTCGCGTGAAGCCCAAGCCCGTTTTGACTTGGTCGTGGCCCAAGAAATCGCCGCCCAGAATGACTTGCGCGTCAAACGCTTGGCGCTCGAGCAGCTCGTGGGCATCAACGACGTGCAGCCCAAGGCACTCAAGGTGCCCGTGGCCCTGCCCGATCTGCAGAGCTTGGACTTGGACTTTTGGCTCACACAAGCGAAGGCCAACAACGCCCAACTCCAACAAGCCCAAAGCGCCCAAAAAATCGCCAGCTTGGAATCCAAAAAAGCCATGTCCAACCACCTGCCCACCTTGGACTTGGTCGCACAGCAACGCCGCAGCTATGCTTCATCCACCTCCAGCCAAAGCAACAACACCAGCCTTGGCCTGCAATTCAACTGGCCCCTGTTCGCAGGCTTTGCGCACCAAAACCGCATCAGCGAAACCCTGCATCTGCAAGACAAAGCCCAGGCCGATCTGGACAACGCCCAGCGCAGCGTGTTGCAAGCCACCCGCAGCGCCTTCTTTGGTGTGCAATCGGGCATGAGCCA
>CAMDCY010000110.1 GCA_945890705.1 Hydrogenophaga intermedia
TGCTGGATTGCTCGGGCAAGTACAGCGGGCGGACGTCGCAATGGAAGAGACAGGTGTCGGACATGCGGCATGTTAAACCGCCGAGCGGTGGCCCTGCCAAAATAGCGGTTTTCAAGGATGCCCCCCATGACCACCCACCGCATCGCGCCTTCCATCTTGTCCGCCGACTTCGCCCGCCTGGGCGATGAGGTGAAAAACGTCATCGCCGCGGGCGCCGACTGGATTCACTTCGACGTGATGGACAACCATTACGTCCCCAACCTCACCTTCGGCCCCATGATTTGTCAGGCCGTCAAACCCCACGCCAAAACGGCTGCTGGCGTGGCCGTGCCGATCGACGTGCATCTGATGATCTCGCCTGTGGACGCTTTGGCCGCTTCGTTTGCCGAGGCCGGTGCCGATCTCATCAGCTTTCACCCCGACGCCAGCGCGCACGTGCACCGCAGCATCCAGTCGATCAAAAGCAAAGGTGTCAAAGCCGGCTTGGTGTTCAACCCGGCGGCGTCTTTGGACGTGTTGGAGTGGACCATCGACGAAATCGACCTCATCCTGATCATGAGTGTGAACCCCGGTTTTGGCGGTCAGAGCTTCATCGACTCGGCCTTGCGCAAGGTTGAATTGGCGCGCCAATGGATTGAGCGCAGCGGGCGCGACATCCGCTTGGAGGTGGACGGCGGCATCAAGGTCGACAACATCCGCCGCGTGGCCGACGCGGGCGCCGACACCTTCGTGGCCGGCAGCGCGATTTTTGGCAAGCCCGACTACAAAGCCGTGATCGACCAGATGCGCAGCGCGTTGGCCGCATGAAGGCTTGCATCATCGACTTGGACGGTACCTTGGTCCACACCTTGGGTGACTTCGTCGCCTCGCTCAACCACATGCTGATCGATTTGGGCTTGCCCGAGGTCGACGCGCACACGGTGGAGCGGGCCATTGGCCAAGGCTCTGGGCACTTGGTGGGCAAGGTGTTGGCGCACCAACTGGCCTTGCCCGAGGTCTTGGCGGCTGGCACAGTCCTGCTGACTTGGACCGAAGACCAGCGCAACGCCTTGGCGCTGGAACGCTACCAACACCACTACGGCTTCAACAACGGCCAACACTCGGCCGTTTACCCCGGCGTGGTGGAGGGCCTGCAGCGCTTGCAACAGGCCGGTGTGCCACTGGCTTGCCTGACCAACAAGCCCGTGGGTTTCGCCCGCGACCTGTTGGAGCTCAAAGGTTTGTTGGGGTTTTTTGACCATGTGTTCGGCGGCGACAGTTTTGAGCGCAAAAAACCCGACCCCTTGCCGGTGCTGCTCACCTGCGAGGCCTTGGGCACGGCCCCGGCCGACACTTGGATGGTGGGCGACTCGCGCAACGACGCGCAGGCCGCCACCGGCGCGGGCAGTCCCGTGGTCTTGGTCAGCTACGGTTACAACCACGGCGAGCCGGTGCGCGAGCTGGACGCTCGCGCTTGTGTGGACCGCTTGGACGAGATCGATCCGGCGTGGGCCTGAGCCTTTGCTAAACTGCACACCATGTTCATCCACCGCACCATCAACACAGGTCTTGCCGACCGGGGAGCTTGGCCCTGGCGGGTCTGATCGCCCGTGGGCCTAGGCGGCCCACCGTTTTGATCCCCGTCGCGCCTTTGGCCGACACGTCCTTGATGAACGACCCCCAGCCGGGGGCTTGAGCTGCGGAGGCTCACCGCGATGAACGAAACCGAATTCCAAGCATTGGCCCAACAAGGGTTCAACCGCATTCCTTTGGTGGCCGAGGCCTTTGCCGACCTCGAGACGCCACTGTCCCTCTACCTCAAACTCGCCCACGTGCAAGCGGGCGGCCAGCACAGCTTTTTGCTCGAGTCGGTCGTCGGTGGCGAACGCTTTGGTCGCTACAGCTTCATTGGCCTGCCGGCCCGCACGCTCTTGCGCGCCAGCGGTTTTGGTGACGCCGCCAAGACCGAGGTCGTGACCGAGGGTGTGGTCGTGGAAACCCACGCCGGCAACCCGCTGGACTTTGTGGCGGCCTACCAAAAGCGTTTCAAGGTCGCGCTGCGCCCCGGCTTGCCGCGGTTTTGCGGCGGCTTGGCGGGCTACTTTGGTTACGACACGGTGCGCCACATCGAAAAGAAATTGGTGCACTCTTGCCCACCCGACGATTTGGGCATGCCCGACATCGTGTTGTTGCAAACCGAAGAACTCGCGGTGATCGACAACCTCTCGGGCAAGCTCTCGCTCATCGTCTACGCCGACCCCACCCAAGCCGGTGCGTATGCGGCAGCCCAAGCGCGCTTGGCGGAATTGAAGTTGCGCCTCAAAGCGCCGGCACAAGCGCCGTCCATGGCGCCGAGCACCAGCCACCCCGCGCAGCGCAGCTTCGCCAAAGACGATTACTTGGCCGCGGTGGACCGCGCCAAAGAACTCATCGCCGCGGGCGACTTCATGCAGGTGCAGGTCGGCCAGCGCATCCACAAGCGCTTCACGGCCAGCCCGCTGTCGCTCTACCGTGCCTTGCGCACGCTCAACCCCAGCCCCTACATGTATTACTACCACTTGGGTGATGCCCACGTGGTGGGGGCTTCGCCCGAAATTTTGGTTCGCCAAGAGTCCACGCCCGAAGGGCAAAAAGTCACCATCCGCCCCTTGGCCGGTACGCGCCCGCGCGGCGCCACGCCCGAGGCCGACTTGGCCGCCGAAGCCGAGTTGATCAACGACCCCAAAGAACGGGCCGAACACGTCATGCTCATCGACTTGGCGCGCAACGACATCGGGCGCATCGCCAAAACCGGCAGCGTCAAGGTCACCGAGGCCTTTGTGGTGGAGCGTTACAGCCACGTCATGCACATTGTGAGCAACGTCGAAGGCTTGTTGCTTGACGGCGCCGACGGCCAAGCGCTCAGCAGCATGGACGTGCTCAAAGCTACCTTCCCCGCCGGCACCTTGACTGGCGCGCCCAAGGTGCACGCCATGGAGCTGATCGACCAGCTCGAGCCGACCAAGCGCGGCCTGTACGGCGGCGCCTGTGGCTATTTGAGTTTTGCGGGCGATATGGACGTGGCCATTGCGATCCGCACCGGCATCATCAAAAACCAAACGCTCTACGTGCAAGCCGCCGCCGGTGTGGTGGCCGACTCGGTGCCCGAGTTGGAGTGGAGAGAAACCGAACACAAGGCCCGCGCCTTGTTGCGCGCCAGCGAACTGGTCGAGGAGGGCATGGAATGAGCAAGATCAAAGTCCTCATGGTGGACAACTACGACAGCTTCACCTTCAACATCGTCCAGTACTTTGGCGAATTGGGTGCCGAGGTCGAGGTGTTCCGCAACGACGAAATCACCTTGGATGGCATTGCCGCACGCAAGCCCGATCGCTTGGTGATTTCGCCAGGGCCGTGTTCGCCGGCCGAGGCGGGCATTTCGGTCGCCGCCATTCAACACTTCGCCGGCCAGCTGCCCATCTTGGGCGTGTGCTTGGGTCACCAAAGCATCGGCGCGGCGTTCGGCGGCAAGATCATCCGCGCACAAGCGCTCATGCACGGCAAAACCAGCGTCATCACCACCACCCAAGAAGGCGTGTTCGCCGGTCTGCCCGAGCGCTTCACGGTCAACCGCTACCACTCCTTGGCCATTGAGCGGGCTTCTATCCCCGCGTGCCTGAAGGTCACGGCCTGGACCGATGATGGCGAGATCATGGGCGTGCGCCACACCGAGCTGGACATCCAAGGCGTGCAGTTCCACCCCGAGTCCATCCTCACCGAGCACGGCCACGCCATGCTGAAAAACTTTTTGTAAGGAGCGGCCATGCTCAGTCCAATGCCCCCCATCACGCCGACCGAGGCGCTGCAGCGCGTCATCGAGCACCGCGAAATTTTCCACGACGAGATGCTGCACATCATGCGTCTCATCATGGCCGGTGAGGTGTCGCCCGTCTGGTTGGCCGCCTTCATCGCGGCTTTGCGTGTGAAGAAAGAAACCATTGGTGAAATCACCGCCGCCGCGCAGGTGATGCGCGAGTTCTCCACCCAAGTTCAGGTGCCCGACCGCACGCACTTGGTGGACATCGTGGGCACCGGCGGCGATGGTTCGCACACCTTCAACATCTCCACCTGCTCCATGTTCGTGGTGGCCGCGGCCGG
>CAMDCY010000111.1 GCA_945890705.1 Hydrogenophaga intermedia
ATGAAGGGTGGCGGCGTGGCACCGTCGCTGCGCAGCACCGCATCGCCACCGATCAAGGCCTTGGCGTCGCGCGCCAAGCCGCCTTGCAAACGGTCGGCAAAAAAGCCCACCGCACTGAGCGCGGCCACGGCCAAGGCCACCGCCAAGATCAGCAAACGCAGTTCGCCCGCTCGCGCGTCGCGCCACAGGGCGCGCCAACCCAAGCCCCAAAAAGACACCGTGACGGCGCTGCTCATTGGGTGCCAAAAATGCGGTCGCCCGCATCGCCCAAGCCCGGCACGATGTAGCCGTGGTCGTTCAAACCTTCGTCGATCACCGGCGTGAAGATGGGTACATCGGGGTGGTGTTGGTGGAAGTTGGCGATGCCTTCAGGGCAGGCGACCAAACAACCGAAGCGGATCGATTTGGGCTGGGTTTGCTTCAAGCGGTCCACGGCTGCAACGGCCGAATTGCCGGTGGCCAGCATGGGGTCGAGCACGATCACGTCGCGCTCGGCCATGCCTTGGGGCATCTTGAAGTAGTACTCCACCGCCTGCAGGGTGTTGGGGTCGCGGTACAGGCCGATGTGGCCCACGCGGGCCGAGGGCACGACTTGCAGCATGCCGTCGAGCAAGCCGTTGCCCGCGCGCAAGATGGAAGCCAAAACGATTTTCTTGCCGTCGATCACGCGCGACTGCATGGTTCGCAAGGGCGTCTCGATGGTGATGGTTTGCATCGGCATGTCACGGGTGATCTCATAGGCCATGAGCATGCTGACCTCGGTAACCAACTGGCGAAAGCCGTTGGTGCTGGTTTCTTTTTGGCGCAGCAAGGTCAGCTTGTGCTGAATCAGAGGGTGGTCAAGGACGTGAACAAGGCGGCTCATAGCGGCTTTCAAAAAAAAGATGGGCGATCAACACACGGGATGGGGCGCATCACCAGCGCCAGCCAAAGCGTCGCAGCATCACATCGGCCACGAACAAGGGTCCCACCCACAGGTATTGGATATCTTCGAAGAAAGAAGGTTTCTTGCCTTCGATGCGGTGCCCCACAAACTGGCCCACCCAAGCCAAGACAAACGCCAGCGCGCACACCCAAGCGCGGGCCGCACCCAATGGCCACAACAGCGCCAAGACCGCGGCGGTCCACAGCGCCATGAGGAGGAAGGTGCGCCAAGTCAAACGGGCGTAATAGACACCGCTGGCCAGCAAAAAAACCACCATCAAGGCCGGATGCACCGACCACAACAGGCCCACCAAACTGGCCATGATGACCGGCACAGCCACGCAGTGAATCGCTTCGTTGCGTGGGTGCTGGTGGCTCAAGCGGTAATGAGACAAGAGTTCATCGATGCGTTGGGTACGGGACATGGATGGATCGCTCCAATGGTTTTGGTTCATCATAATTCGCAGCCCCCAAGCGCCAACCCCGGGCGTTTCAGGTGCCCTTGCTGATGGTGATGGTGGGGAATTTGGCCGAGAAGTCTTTGGCCTTGGACGCGATGCTCACCGCCACTTGGCGCGCCACGTGTCGGTACTGCTCGGCCAACTCACCTTGGGGTTCGGCCACCACCGTGGGCGCACCGCCATCGGCCTGCACGCGGATCGACATGGCCAAAGGCAAGGCACCGAGATAGTCCATGCCGTGTTCGTCCGCCATGCGACGCCCGCCGTCTTGGCCAAAAATATGCTCGGCGTGACCGCACTGGCTGCACACGTGCACGGCCATGTTTTCCACCAAACCCAAAATCGGCACGCCCACTTTTTCGAACATGCGAATGCCTTTGCGGGCATCGAGCAAGGCAATGTCTTGGGGTGTGGTGACGATGACCGCGCCGGTCAGCGGCACGCGCTGTGACAGCGTCAAGGCAATGTCGCCTGTGCCCGGCGGCATGTCAACGATCAAATAGTCCAAGTCGTGCCAATCGGTTTGGCGCAGCAGCTGCTCCAAGGCCTGCGTGGCCATGGGTCCGCGCCAAATCATGGCGTCCTCGGGCTTGACCAAAAACCCGATCGACATCACCTGCACGCCGTGGTTGACCATGGGCTGCATGGTCTTGCCGTCCAAGCTCTCAGGGCGGCCACTCAGGCCCATCATCATGGGCTGGCTAGGGCCGTAAATGTCCGCGTCCAACAGGCCCACGCGAGCGCCTTCGGCGGCCAAGGCCAGTGCCAAGTTGGCCGCCGTGGTGCTCTTGCCCACGCCGCCTTTGCCCGAGGCCACGGCCACGATGTTCTTCACACCCGGCAAGAGCTGCACGCCGCGCTGCACCGCATGGGACTGCACTTGCAAGCTGAACGACACGTCGACCGCGCCCACACCCGACACGCCCTGCACGGCCGCTTGCACCAAGGCGCGCAGCGTTGGCCACTGGCTTTGGGCGGGGTAAGGCAAGGCGATGTCGACGGCGACATCGGCGCCGCTGAGGCGCAAAGATTTGAGCGCCGAGGCGCTGACCAAGGCCTGACCGGTCAAGGGGTCCAACACCGTTTGAAGGGCGGCTTTGATGGCGATTTCTGACACTGACATGGGGGACGGCTCCGTTGAATGCGTGGCCGAAGTCTACTGGTGCGGGCTGGGCTGCCCATCCCGGGCACCGCATGACCCCACCAGCATCCCCATTGATCGGCTGGCCACTGGCGCTGCGCGGGTCACCCCAGCGACTAAAATCGAGAGCTAACCCTACACACCGCCCCTGCCATGCCCACCCCGCGCCAACTCTTCGTCACCACCGCCCTGCCGTATGCCAACGGCAATTTCCACATCGGCCACATCATGGAATACATCCAGGCCGACATCTGGGTGCGGTTCCAGCGCATGCAAGGCAGCCAGGTCAACTTTGTGGGCGCGGACGACACCCATGGCGCACCCATCATGATCGCCGCCGAAAAAGCCGGCAAAACGCCCCAGCAGTTCGTGGCCGACATCGCCGCGGGACGCAAGCCTTATTTGGACGGCTTTCACATCGCGTTTGACAACTGGCACAGCACCGACGCGCCCGAGAACCACGAGTTGGCCCGCCAAATTTACCGCGACCTGCGCGACATCAGCGCGGCCGACGGCGGCTCGCTGATCGAGGTGCGCTCGGTCGAGCAGTTCTTTGATCCGCAAAAGAACATGTTCTTGCCAGATCGCTTCATCAAAGGCGAGTGCCCCAAGTGCCACGCCAAAGACCAATACGGCGACAACTGCGAGAGCTGTGGCGCGGTCTACGCGCCCACCGAGCTGATCAACCCCTTCTCGGCCCTCTCCGGTGCCAAGCCCGAGCTCAAAACCTCGGAACACTTTTTCTTCAAGCTCTCCGACCCACGCTGCGTCGAGTTTTTGAGCCAATGGACCCAAGACGGCAAGCTGCAGCCCGAGGTGGCCAACAAGGTCAAAGAGTGGTTTTCGTTGCGCACCAACCCCGACGGCACGACCAGCGAAGGCCTGGGCGACTGGGACATCTCGCGCGACGCGCCCTATTTCGGCATCGAGATCCCCGATGCTCCCGGCAAGTACTTTTATGTGTGGTTGGACGCGCCCGTGGGTTATTTGGCATCGCTCAAAAACCTGTTGGACAAACGCGGCGAAAGCTACGACGCCTACATGGCCAACCCCGCGCTGGAGCAATACCACTTCATCGGCAAAGACATCGTCACCTTCCACACGCTGTTCTGGCCGGCCATGCTGCATTTCTCGGGCCGCAAAACGCCCAACAGCGTCTTCGTTCACGGCTTCCTCACCGTGAACAACGGCGAGAAGATGAGCAAGAGCCGCGGCACGGGCCTGGACCCACTCAAATACCTGAGCCTGGGCATGAACCCCGAGTGGCTGCGCTACTACCTGGCGGCCAAACTCTCGGCACGCAACGAAGACATCGATTTCAACGCCGAAGACTTCATGGCGCGGGTGAACAGCGATTTGATCGGCAAGTTTGTGAACATCGCCTCGCGCTCGGCTGGCTTCATCGCCAAACGTTTTGGCGGCCAACTCGGCGCCGTGAGCGCCGACGGCCAAGCCCTGCTCTCGGCCTTGCAAGCCGCCACGCCGAGCATCGCCGCTTTTTACGACCAGCGCGAATACGCCAAAGCCCAGCGCGAAATCATGCTGCTGACCGACAAGGTCAACAGCTATGTGGACCAAAACAAACC
>CAMDCY010000112.1 GCA_945890705.1 Hydrogenophaga intermedia
GGCTCGGCCAAGCTCTTGCCGATCTTCAGGCCGGCGGCCAGCATGAAGGTGTTGGCGATGCCGCCACCCACGATCAAACCGTCCACGTTCTTGGCCAGGCTTTGCAAAATGGTCAGCTTGGTGCTCACCTTGGAGCCCGCCACAATGGCGATCAGTGGGCGTTTGGGCGCAGCCAAAGCCTTGGAGATCGCGTCCATCTCAGCGGCCAGCAAAGGGCCAGCGCTGGCGATCAGCGCAAAGCGGGCGATGCCGTGGGTCGTGCCCTCGGCGCGGTGGGCGGTGCCAAAAGCGTCGTTCACGTAGATGTCGCACAGCGCGGCCATTTGGCGCGACAGGGCTTCGTTGTTTTTCTTCTCGCCTTGGTTGACGCGGCAGTTCTCGAGCAAGACCACTTGGCCAGGCTGCACGTACACACCACCGACCCAGTTGGCCACCAGCGGTACTTCGCGGCCGAGCAACTCGCCCAAGCGCTTGGCCACGGGAGCCAACGAGTCTTCGGGCTTGAACTCGCCCTCGGTGGGGCGGCCCAAGTGGCTTGTGACCATCACGGCCGCACCGGCGTCCAAAGCCATCTGGATGCAAGGCACGCTGGCGCGGATGCGCGTGTCTTCGGTGATGCTGCCGTCGTCGGCCTGCGGCACGTTCAAGTCGGCGCGGATGAACACGCGTTTGCCAGCAGCAAAGCCGTTGGCGCACACGTCAGAAAATCGCAGGAAGTGCATGTTGGCCTCCCGATCAGTGGCTGCCGACGTGCTTGACGAAGCGCATCATGTTGCAGGTGTAGCCGTACTCGTTGTCGTACCAAGCCACGACCTTGACAAAGGTCTTGTCCAAAGCGATGCCTGCTTCGGCATCAAAAATGGAGGGCATGGAACAACCGCGGAAGTCGGTGGACACGACCTTGTCGGTGGTGTAACCCAACACGCCTTTGAGTGCACCTTCGGAAGCGGCTTTCATGGCTTTGCAGATATCGTCATAGCTGGCTTCTTTGTTCAGCTCGACCGTCAAGTCCACCACCGACACGTCGGAGGTTGGCACACGGAAGGCCATGCCGGTTAGCTTTTTGTTCAGCTCTGGCAAGACCACACCGACCGCCTTGGCCGCGCCGGTGCTTGAAGGGATGATGTTTTCCAGGATGCCACGGCCACCGCGCCAGTCTTTGCTCGAAGGACCGTCCACGGTTTTTTGGGTGGCGGTGGCGGCGTGCACCGTGGTCATCAAACCGCGTTTGATGCCGAAGTGGTCGTTGAGCACCTTGGCCACAGGGGCCAAGCAGTTGGTGGTGCAAGACGCGGCCGACACAATGGCTTGGCCAGCGTAGCTGCCGTGGTTGACACCGAAAACGAACATCGGCGTGTCGTCTTTGGAAGGTGCCGACTGCACCACTTTTTTGGCGCCCGCGTTGATGTGGGCTTGGCATGTGTCGCCGGTCAAGAAAAAGCCGGTGGCTTCCACCACCACATCCACACCGACATCGCCCCACTTGAGGTTGGCGGGGTCGCGTTCGGCGGTCAAGCGGATCTTTTTGCCGTTGACCACGAGGTCTTTGCCGTCAACGGCCACGGTACCTTTGAAGCGGCCGTGCACCGAGTCATACTGCAACATGTAAGCCAAGTAGTCGGGCTCGAGCAAGTCGTTGATCGCAACGACTTCGATGTCTTTGAATTCGGCTTCTTGCGTGACGGCGCGAAACACCATGCGGCCGATGCGGCCAAATCCGTTGATACCGATGCGAATGGTCATGGAAAACTCTCTCTAAAGTAAAAAAACGTCAGGACTGGACCGTCAGGCCAGCAAAGCGGAAACATCCGGGATCACCCGGTCGGGTTGGCAGGCTTCAATGGGTTGACCCATGTTGTAGCCATAAGGCAATGCCCACACCACCACGCCGGCGTTGCGGGCGGTTTGAACATCGATGCTGGAGTCGCCCACGAACAAAGCCCGCGAGGCGTCCACCCCAAAGTGCGCCAGACAAAATTCAATGCCTGCTGGGTTGGGCTTTTTCTTGGGCAGGGTGTCACCGCTGATGACGCGATCGAGCAAGGGCATGAGGCCATGGGCATCGAGCACGGTTTGGGTGTAACGCCCTTCCTTGTTGGTGATGACGGCGGTGAACACACCTTGTTGGCGCAGCGCGCGCAAGGTCTCCAACACCTGTGGGTACAGGTGGCTGCGGGTGCCGCATCGGGCCTGGTAGTGACCGATGAAGACGGCTTCGGCTTGGGCAAAACGCAGGTCCTGTCGCAAAGCCTCGGATGGCTCTTGCAACACAAACGCCATGGCCTGCAGCAAGAGCTCACGCGTGCCGTGACCGATCCAAGCATTGACCTGCTCTTGGCTGACCGTGGCCCAGCCAAAATGGGCCAAGGTGTCGTTGGTTGCGTCGGCGATCTCGGGGCCGGTTTCCACCAGCGTGCCATCAAGGTCAAACATGACCAAGTCGTAAGCGCGCGTGCTCATGCGGCCACCACCGCTTCGACCGCTTGGGCCACCGCGTCGGCCGTGATGCCAAAGTGAGCGTAGAGGTCTTTGGCGGGTGCCGACTCGCCAAAGCTGGCGATGCCCACCACACGACCGGTACGACCCACGTATTTGCGCCAGCCATCGGGGTGCGCCGCTTCCACGGCCACCGCGGGCAGGTTCAAAGGCAGCACTTGATCTTGGTAGGCCTGGGGTTGGCGGTCGAACACATTGGTCGACGGCATGGAGACCACCCGCACACGCAGGCCTTTGGCGCTCAAACGCTCTTGCGCTTGGCAGGCGATTTCCAACTCCGAACCAGTGGCCACGATCACGGCTTGTGGATTGGCCACGTCGCGCAAGGTGTAGCCGCCTTGGCGGATCTTGGAGGCCTGGTCGATGTGGCTCAGGCGGGGCAGGTTCTGGCGCGACAAGCACAAGGCACTAGGACCATCGCGGCGCTCCAAAGACACCGCCCACGCCACGGCCGTCTCCAGGCCATCGGCCGGACGCCACACGTCCAAGCCCGGGATGATGCGCAAGCTCGGCACGTGCTCCACCGACTGGTGGGTGGGGCCGTCTTCGCCCAAACCGATGGAGTCGTGGGTGAAGACGTGGATGACGCGCTGCTTCATGAGCGCGGCCATGCGGATGGCGTTGCGGCTGTAGTCGCTGAAGGTCAGGAAGGTGCCGCCGTAAGGCAGGTAGCCACCGTGCAGCGTGATGCCGTTCATGATGGCGGCCATGCCGAACTCGCGCACGCCGTAGCTCAGGTGGTTGCCCCACTGGTCGCGACCGGCGCGCACGCAGG
This sequence comes from Hydrogenophaga intermedia, assembly GCA_945890705.1. GTDB lineage: Bacteria > Pseudomonadota > Gammaproteobacteria > Burkholderiales > Burkholderiaceae_C > Hydrogenophaga > Hydrogenophaga miladensis. The sequence goes on from CAMDCY010000112.1 coordinate 3,272, forward strand.
TTTTGAAGTTGGTCAGGTTCGAGCCGGTCAAGTCGGCGCTGCCACCGAACATCTCGGGCCACAGCGGGGCCATGGCGTCCAAGGCGTTTTGGCTGGCTTTGCGGGTGGCGTGGGCTTGTTCATTGGCGGCGATGGTGGCCAAGACGGTGGGCAACTGCGTGGCCCAAGCCGCGGGGGTCTCACCGGCCATACGGCGCTCGAATTCGGCAGCCTCAGTGGGGAAGGCGCTACGGTAAGCGGCCATGCGCTGCTCCCACTGCGCTTGCGCTTGTTGGCCACGCTCGCGGGCATCCCAAGCTTGCGCGATGTCGGCGGGGATTTCGAAGGGGGCGGCGTTCCAGCCCAAAGCGTCGCGTGTGGCTTGCACCTCGGCGGCACCCAAGGCGGCACCGTGCACATCGTGTGTGCCGGCCTTGTTGGGCGAGCCTTGACCGATGACGGTCTTGCAGCAGATCAAGGTGGGTTTGCCATCGGCGCGGGCCGACTGCTCTCGGGCTTGGCGCAAGGCCGCGTCCACGGCGGCGGGGTCGTGCCCGTCCACGTTGGGGATCACGTGCCAGCCGTAAGCGGCAAAGCGCATGGGGGTGTCATCGGTGAACCAACCGTCGACGTGACCGTCGATCGAAATGCCGTTGTCGTCGTACAGCGCCACCAATTTGGACAAACGCAAGGTGCCGGCCAAGGAGCAGGCCTCGTGCGAGATGCCTTCCATCAAGCAGCCGTCGCCCATGAACACATAGGTGTGGTGGTCAACGATGGCGTGGCCGGGGCGGTTGAACTCGGCCGCCAGCAGCTTCTCAGCCAGCGCCATGCCCACCGCGTTGGTGATGCCCT
>CAMDCY010000113.1 GCA_945890705.1 Hydrogenophaga intermedia
TGCACCGACATCGACACGCCGTATTCCGGCATGTTGCCGGGCTACATCTCGGGCCATTACAGCTTTGACGATGTGCACATCGACCTGGGAAAACTGTGTGCGTTTGCCGGGGCGCGGTTTTATCACGACGCGGTGGTGGGCATCGACCGAGAGCGCAAGCTCGTGCTGTGCCGAGACCGTCCGCCCGTGCCATACGACGTGCTGTCGATCAACATCGGCTCCACGCCGCAGGTGCAGCGCGTCGAAGGCGCGGCCTCGCTGTCCGTGCCGGTCAAGCCGATCGCTCGCTTCAACCAACGCTGGTTGGCCTTGCTCGAGCAGGTGCGCCAATGGCCTGTGCAGCGTCCCCCGATGACGGTGGCGGTTGTGGGCGGGGGCGCTGGCGGTGTCGAGCTGGTGCTGTCCATGCAATACCGCTTGCGCAACGAACTCAAGGTTTTGGGTCGCAACCCCGAGAGCCTGCGCTTTGTGTTGTTCACCTCCAGCGCCACTGTGCTGCCCACCCACAACGTGGGGGTGCAACAGCGCTTTGCCCGTGTGCTGCGCGAGCGCGGTGTGACGGTGCACACCGGTGCCGAGGTGGTCAAGGTGTCGCGTGGTTGCCTGCACACCCGCGATGGCCGAACCTGGGACGCCGACGAGACCTTGTGGGTCACCCAAGCTGGTGGCCCGGCCTGGTTGCAAGGCACAGGCTTGGTGCTCAACGCCAGCGGTTTTGTGCGCGTGAACGCGCAGCTGCAAACCCTGAACGACTCCGATGTGTTTGCCGTGGGCGATATCGCCGACTTCACCGACAGACCTTTGGAAAAAGCCGGTGTGTTCGCCGTGCGCATGGGCAAGCCCTTGACCGATAACCTGCGCCGGCGCTTGCGCGGCGAGCCGCTCAACACCTATCACCCCCAACGCAGCTGGTTGTCCTTGATCTCCACGGGCGACCGCTACGCAGTGGCTTCGCATGGGACACTGGGTTTAGCTGGGGCTTGGGTGTGGCGCTGGAAAGACCACATCGACCGGACTTTCATGCGCCGCTTCACCGAGCTGCCGCCGGTGGCACCAGCGCGCGCCGCGCCACAACCCTCATTGGCTTTGAGCGGCGAGGAGTCGCAGCAAGCCTTGTCCGCCAAGGCCATGCGCTGCGGCGGTTGTGGGGCTAAGGTGGGCGCGGATGTTTTGTCGCGTGCTTTGGCGTCGCTTTCGGTGGTGAGCAAACCCGAGGTGTTGATGGGCCTGCAGGCGCCGGACGACGCGGCCGTGGTGCGTGTGCCGCCGGGCAAGGCCGTGGTGCAAACGGTGGACTTCTTTCGTGCCTTCATCGACGACCCTTATGTGTTCGGCCAGATCGCGGCCAACCATGCGCTGGGCGATGTGTTCGCCATGGGAGCTGAGCCTCAGACCGCCACCGCCGTGGTCACCGTGCCGCCGGGCTTGGAGCGCAAGGTCGAAGAGCTGCTGAATCAGATGATGCGCGGCGCGGTTGAGGTGCTCAACGCCGCCGGTTGCGCCTTGGTGGGCGGGCACACGGGCGAGGGCGCCGAGCTCGCCTTGGGCTTTGCCATCAATGGCCTGATCGACGAGCGGCTGGACGGCGTGATGCGCAAAGGTGGCATGCAAGCGGGCGATGCGCTGCTGCTGACCAAACCGATCGGTACCGGCACTTTGATGGCCGCGCACGCGCGCCACGCGGCCAAAGGCCGCTGGGTCGACGCCGCGCTGCGATCCATGCGCCAGTCCAACCAAGCCGCCGCACAGGTGTTGCGCAGCCACGGCGCCACCGCCTGCACCGACCTGACCGGTTTTGGCCTCTTGGGGCACTTACTCGAAATGACACGGCCTTCTGGCGTGGACGCCGAGTTGAGCTTGGGCGCGCTGCCGCTGCTCGACGGCGCGCTGGACTGCGTGCGGGCAGGCATCGTGAGTTCTTTGCAAGCCAGCAACGGGCGACTGCGCAGCGCCGTGCGCAACGCCGACGCGTTCGCGGGCGACGCCCGTGTTCCCTTATTGTTCGACCCGCAAACCGCGGGTGGTTTGCTCGCCAGCGTGTCCGCGGCACAGGCCCAGGCCTGTGTGCAAGCCTTGATCGCTCAGGGTTACTCGGCCTGCGCCATCATTGGCCGCATCACAGCGCCAAGCGAGGCCATCGAGCCGGTGCTGTTGAAAGCTTGAAACACCATGACCACCACCGAACACCTCACACTGAACGCCGACCGAACCCAACGTTGCATCGTGCACAGCCCTTTGCTCGATTGGGTGGACTCACCCGCCGCGGGTGTGTCGCGCCGCATGCTCGAACGCGATGGAGGCGAAGTGGCACGTGTCACGTCCATCGTGCGTTATGCGCCAGGTTCGGCTTTTGACAGCCACATCCACGCCGGGGGCGAAGAAATTTTGGTGCTCGACGGCACGCTGCACGACGAGCACGGGGTGTATGGCCCCGGCACCTACATCAAGAACCCTGTGGGCAGCTCGCACGCGCCGTCATCCCCCGAGGGCTGCACACTGTTTGTGAAGCTGCGCCACTTGGACCCACGCGACGACGAGCGCGTGGTCATCGATACACGGCGCAGCGAGTGGCGCCAAGGTTTGGTGGAGGGCTTGAAGGTTTTGCCGCTGAACACCTTCGAGACCCAAAACACCGCCTTGGTGCGCTGGGCCCCACAAACCTTTTTCAACCCGCACCGGCATTGGGGCGGGGAAGAAATCTTGGTGATCGAGGGCGTGTTCTCGGACGAGCACGGCGACTACCCCGCGGGCAGCTGGTTGCGCAGCCCGCACATGAGCCAGCACCAGCCTTTCAGCCGCGAGGGCTGTTTGATTTTGGTGAAGACCGGGCACTTGGTTTGACCATGGCATCACCCGCAAACCCCATTCGCGCCGTCGTGTTCGACGCTTACGGCACGCTGTTCGATGTCTACTCGATCGGCGCGTTGGCCGAGCAGCTGTACCCCGGTCAGGGCGCGGCCCTGTCTGTGCTGTGGCGAGACAAACAAATCGAGTACACGCGACTGATTTCGTTGAGCGACCCCAACCCCAAGGGCAGTCAGCATTACCAAACCTTTTGGGACATCACGCGCGCCTCGCTGAGCTATGCGCTGGCGCGTTTGGGCTTGGTGCACACGCCCGCCAGCGAAGACGCACTGATGGCGCAATACGCCCAGCTCACGGCCTTCCCGGAAAACTTGGGCGTGCTGCAAACCCTGCGCCAGCGCGGCGTGGCCACGGCGATTTTGTCCAACGGCAGCCCAGAGATGCTGCAGTCGGCCGTGCACAGCGCCGGCATGAGCGGGCTGCTCGACGCCGTGCTCTCGGTGGACCGCGTGCGCCAGTTCAAGACCACCCCCACGAGCTACCAACTGGTGCAGGCGCACTTGGGCTTTGCAGCCGAGGATGTGCTGTTTGTGTCGAGCAATGCGTGGGACGCGATGGGCGCGACGTGGTTTGGGTTCAATACCCTGTGGGTCAACCGCCAAAGCCTGCCGCCCGAGGCCATTGGCCCTGCGCCCCACCACACGGGCCGCGACCTCACCGAGGTGCTGAAGGTCTTGGGCATTTCACCGGCCAACTCTTGACCCGTAACTCTCGCGGGTATGGACACTTCGCCATTGCTCTACACCTACCGGCGTTGCCCCTACGCTATGCGCGCACGCATGGCTTTGTTGCAAGCGCAGGTGCGCTTTGAGACTTGCGAGATCGTGCTGCGCGACAAACCCGCCGCGATGCTGGCCGTCTCGCCCAAAGGCACGGTACCGGTCTTGGTGTTGAGCGATGGCCGTGTGATCGAACAGAGCTGGGACATCGTGCGCTGGGCGTTTGAGCACACGGGCGATGCACAGGGTTGGTGGACGCGCGCACAAACCCCCGCCAACCGGTATTTGCTAGAGGCCTGTGATGGCCCATTCAAACACCACTTGGACCGCACCAAATACCCCGAACGTTTTGACGACGCGCAAGACCGCGAGTGGCACCGCCAACAAGCCGTGTCGCTGTTGTTG
>CAMDCY010000114.1 GCA_945890705.1 Hydrogenophaga intermedia
GTCAATTTTTCGGTTTCCAAGGGGCGGGCGATGCCGCCCTCCCCGCCAAAGCTGAATTCGGTTTCGGCGCGTTTGCCGCAGTGAGGGCATTCAATGATGAGCATGCAAGGGTCCTGTCGAAATGGGCGGGTGGATCAGTGCGCCACGGCTGCAGCGCCGTGTTCGTCGATCAAATGACCCGTGTGGAATCGGTCCAGCGAGAACGCGGCGTTGAGCGCGTGCGGGCGGTCTTGGGCCACCGTGTGGGCCATGGCCCAACCCGAACCGGGCGTGGCTTTGAAGCCGCCGGTGCCCCAACCACAGTTGATGTAGAGGCCTTTGACGGGTGTCAGGCCGATGATGGGGCAGGCGTCGGGCGAGACGTCTACGATGCCGCCCCATTGCCGATTCATGCGCACGCGCGAGAAGATGGGGAACATCTCCACGATGGCCTGCAAGGTGTGTTCGATGGTCTGGAAGCTGCCGCGCTGGCCATAGCCGTTGTAGGCATCGATGCCCGCGCCGATCACCAAGTCGCCCTTGTCGGACTGGCTGATGTAGGCGTGGATGGCGTTGCTCATGACCACGTTAGGGAAGATCGGCTTGAGTGGCTCGGACACCAAGGCTTGCAGCGGGTGGCTCTCGATGGGCAGGCGGATGCCGGCCATGCTCGCCACCACGCTGGAGTGACCGGCCGCGACGATCGCGACCTTTTTGGTTTTGATGAAGCCACGCGCGGTGTCCACGCCAGTGACCTCGCCGCCCTCGCGGCGAATGCCGGTGACCTCGCAGTTTTGGATGATGTCCACACCCAAGGCGTCGGCGGCGCGCGCAAAGCCCCAGGCCACGGCGTCGTGGCGGGCCACGCCCGCGCGGCGCTGCAAAGAAGCGCCGAGCACGGGGTAGCGGGTGTTCAAGTTGATGAAGGGGATCATCTCCTTGATTTGTTCGGGCGTGACGACCTCAGCGTCCACGCCGTTGAGGCGGTTGGCGTTGACGCGGCGCTCGATGTCGCGCATGTCCTGCAGCGTGTGGCCCAAGTTCATGACGCCACGCTGGCTGAACATGACGTTGTAGTTGAGGTCTTGCGACAAACCTTCCCACAGCACCATGGCTTTTTCGTACAAGGCCGTGGACTCGTCCCACAGGTAGTTCGAGCGCACGATGGTGGTGTTGCGCGCGGTGTTGCCGCCGCCCAACCAACCCCGCTCAACGACTGCGATGTTACGCATGCCGTGCTCTTTGGCCATGTAATAGGCCGTGGCCAAACCGTGGCCGCCGGCCCCGATCACCACCGCGTCGTATTCACGCTTGGGTTCGGGCGAGCGCCACTGGCGCTCCCAGCCCTCGTGGTACGACATGCTGTTGCGCAGCAATGACCAGATAGAAAAATGTTGCATCTGTTGAATCCTCTTAGCACTCGACCACGTTGACGGCCAAACCGCCCCGCGAGGTCTCTTTGTATTTGATTTTCATGTCCGCCCCGGTTTCGCGCATGGTCTTGATCACCTTATCCAAGCTCACGTGGTGCTTGCCGTCGCCGCGCAAGGCCATGCGAGCGGCGTTGATGGCCTTGATCGAGCCCATCGCGTTGCGCTCGATGCAAGGAATCTGCACCAAGCCCCCCACGGGGTCACAGGTCAAGCCGAGGTTGTGTTCCATGCCGATCTCAGCCGCATTTTCCACTTGTTCGACCGTCCCACCCATGACCGAGGCCAAAGCCCCTGCGGCCATGGAGCAAGCCACGCCCACCTCGCCTTGGCAGCCGACCTCTGCACCGGAGATGCTGGCATTTTCCTTGTAAAGGATGCCGATCGCGGCCGCCGTCAACAAAAAGTCGATCACGCCCTGGTCGTTGGCGCCGGGGCAAAAGCGCACGTAGTACTGCAGCACGGCCGGCACGATGCCCGCCGCGCCGTTGGTGGGGGCGGTCACCACTTGGCCGCCGGCGGCGTTCTCTTCGTTGACCGCCATGGCGTACAGGTTGACCCAGTCCATGATGGTGAGTTGGTCGCGCAAGCCCGCTTCGGGCGATTGCGACAGCTTGCGGTAGAGCTCGGCCGCGCGGCGGCGCACCTTCATGCCGCCTTCGAGCACGCCGTCGGTCTCAATGCCGCGCTGGATACAGGCCTGCATCACCGACCAAATGCGCAACAAGCCCGAACGGATCTCCTCGGGGCTGCGCCACGCTTGTTCGTTGGCCCACATCAGCTGCGCCACGGTCAGGCCGTGCTCACGGCACTGCTTCAAGAGTTCGTCGCCGCTCTTGAACGGGTAAGCCACGGGCGTGGGGTCTTGAACCAAATGGGCCTGACCCTGCGCGTCGTGGTCGACCACAAATCCACCCCCGACCGAGTAATAGGTCTTGCTCAGCAGCAAAGTGTCTTGAGCGTCAAAGGCCTGCAACATCATGGCGTTGGAATGGAAAGGCAAAGTCTCTCGGCGGTGGAACACGAGGTCACGGGCCTCGTCAAAGGCCACCGTGTGTTTGCCTCCCAAGGTGATGCGTTGGTTCTCGCGGATGTCCGCCAAACTGGGCGCAATGGTCTTCACGTCGACCTGATCGGGCATTTCACCTTGCAAGCCGAGCATCACCGCTTTGTGGCTGCCATGCCCTTTGCCCGTGGCGCCCAGCGATCCGTATAGGTCACATCGCACGCGGCTGACCTGAGCCGCCAAAGGATGGGCCAGCAAGGCAGCCACAAACAACGCAGACGCCTTCATGGGGCCAACGGTGTGTGAGCTGCTCGGGCCAATGCCAATTTTGAACAAATCAAAGGTGCTGATGGTCATGGCAGTTTCCGATCAACCGTAAACAGGGAAACGGCTGGTCAGGGCGTGCACCTTGGCGCGCACAGCGGCCAAGTTGGCCTCGTCGCGGGGGTTGTCCAGCACGTCGGCGATCAGGTGCGCAGTGGCGCGGGCCTCTTCGTCCTTGAAGCCTCGGGTGGTCATGGCCGGCGTGCCGATGCGCACACCGCTTGTGACCATCGGCTTTTCCGGGTCGTTGGGGATGGCGTTCTTGTTGATCGTCATGTGCGCCGCACCCAAGGCCACTTCGGCATCTTTGCCGGTGATGCCCTTGGCGCGCAGGTCCACCAACATCACGTGGCTTTGCGTGCCCCCGCTCACAATCCGCAGCCCGCGCTCGGTCAGCGTCTGCGCCACGATCTGCGCGTTCTTGATCACTTGCGCTTGGTAGGCCTTGAACTCTGGTTGTTGCGCTTCCTTGAACGCCACCGCCTTGGCCGCGATCACGTGCATCAGCGGGCCGCCTTGGAGGCCTGGGAACATGGCGCTGTTGATCGCCTTCTCGTGCTCGGCCTTCATCAAGATGATGCCCCCGCGCGGGCCGCGCAGGCTCTTGTGGGTGGTCGAGGTGACGATGTCGGCGTGCGGCACGGGGTTGGGGTACAGGCCCGCGGCGATCAGGCCGGAGTAGTGCGCCATGTCGACCATGAAGATCGCGCCGACTTCCTTGGCCACTTTGGCAAAGCGCGCCCAATCGATGTGCAGGCTGTAGGCGGAGGCGCCCGCGATGATCAGCTTGGGCTTGGTCGCGCGCGCCTTGGCTTCCATGGCCTCGTAGTCGATGGCTTCGTTTTTGTCCAAGCCGTAGGACTCGGCCTTGAACCACTTGCCCGACAGGTTGAGCGCCATGCCGTGGGTGAGGTGGCCGCCTTCGGCCAAGCTCATGCCCAAAATGGTGTCGCCGGGCTTCAAAAAGGCCAAAAACACGGCCACGTTGGCCGAGGCGCCGCAGTGCGCTTGCACGTTGGCGGCTTCGGCACCGTAAATCTGTTTGAGGCGGTCGATGGCCAACTGCTCGGCCACGTCCACGTGCTCGCAGCCACCGTAGTAGCGCTTGCCGGGGTAGCCCTCGGCGTATTTGTTGGTGAGTTGGCTGCCTTGGGCGGCCATGACGGCGGGCGAGGCGTAGTTCTCGCTGGCGATCAGCTCGATGTGGTGCTCTTGGCGCGCGTTCTC
>CAMDCY010000115.1 GCA_945890705.1 Hydrogenophaga intermedia
AGGGTAAGAGCAGCTGGGTGCCGTAAATCGTGAACCAATCCAAGATCGGGTGCGTCAGCAGGGCCAAGGCGATGGCCAGCCACCAACGGCGCCACAAGCCCGGCTCGCCGGTGATGCGCGCGACCAGCCAAGCCAGCGGCCCAGACGCCCACGCCAGCCAAAACAAAGCGTGTGTCTCGGCGCGGTGCAGCACCATGTTGAGCACTGGGTCACCGTGGTCCAGAAGCACGTCTAGGTCGGGCAACAAACCCGCCACGCCGCCCCACAGCGCGGCCTTCCAAGCGGCCGTGCGACGGCCCATGACGGCCACCCCAATGGAAGCCCCCAAGGCAATTTGCGTCAAAGAATCCATGGGCTGGCCCTTAAACGAAGAACAAAGCGATGGCGCAGCCCAAAGCCACGACCCAGCTCAGGGTGCGCAGGTTGGCGCGGTCGGCCAAATAGGTGGCGATGTAGGCCACGCGGGCCAAGACGAATACCACGGCCAAGGTGTCGACGGTGGCGGCCGCTGCACCATGGGCTTGCGCGATCAAGACGCCCGCGATGAAGATGGGCAAGGCCTCAAAACTGTTCTGCTGCGCGGCGTTGGCGCGGGCTTGCCAGCCCTCCAAGCGCGCCAACCACTGCCGCGGGTTGTGGTTGTCAAAGCCCCCGTCGCGACGCGAAACGCCAAAACCCTTCGATTTGGCGATGCCCGCGCAGACGATGGGCAAGAGGCAAGCGATCAAGATGCAGAGTTCGGCGATGGTCATGGTGAGGTCCTTCAAGGCAAAGCGTTAAGCGGTGACGATCCACCCTTCCAGGGGGTCGGAGTTGGGTAAACCGTATTGTGGGTGGCCAGCCTCGTGTTGGGCTTGGGCCCAAGCGGCTTGTATCAGGCACAGCGTGGCGTCCAAGGCATCGCCGCTGGGATCATCGGCCAAGCGCTCCATCAGGGCGTTGCTGGCCACCAAGCGCAGGCCCAAGCGGGTTTGGCCGCGCTCCAAAGCGCCGATGAGTTCGCGCCGGGCCAAGAGACGATCGGGGGTTTGTTTGGCCTTGTCGTCGCTCTTGTAGCTGCGCGCGCCCAAGACCTCGCGGGCCAGCAGGCCCGGGTAAGCCTCCAGGGCCACGCGGCGGCGATCGCCCTCGGCCAAACCGGGCAGGTGCACGCCCGCTTGGCGCAAGAGCGGCACCCCGGCGTGCAACATATAGGCGACCGGCGGATTGACCCATTTCATCGACGGGCTGGAGCCCGCGGGGCCGTCGGTGGCGCGGTGGGCGAACTTGGCACCCACGGGGCGCGCCGCGCAAAAGGCCACGAAGTGCTCGCGGATTTCGGCGCGCGACAAGGCGGCGTAGTGGTCCATGCACGCGGCCCAATCGCTGGGCCAAGCCAAGGTTTGGATCAGCTCGCGCGGCAAGCCAAAAGGCAAGTCAAAGCCCCCGATCCAATCGCCCTCTTGCGACAACCACTGCGCAAAGGCCTCGGGGGTTTCAAAGGTGAGCAAGGCTTGCAACTGCACCCGCCCCGCGCGCGCTTGACCGGTGGCCAAGACGATGGGCTTGCGCCGCGTGGGGCGGCTGGTGAAGTCGCAGCCGATCAGCGTCGGCACGGCTGGACTCAGGCGCGGCCGATGATGGCGGCGGTGGCCATCAATTCTTCGAGCAGCGCAAACGACACACGGCCGGAGACCGCGTAAGGGTCGAGCTCGGCGCTCTCGGAGTACTTGAGCACGATCGAGGGGTTGAGCTTGTCCAAGCGCACCTGGCCCATGGTCCAACCACCAAAGCGCCGCTCTTCGATTTCTTCGTAGGCCAGCAACACCACGTCTTGGTGGCGCGGGTCTTTGACGATGTGGGTGTAGAGCTCGTTGACCTGCTTGCGACCGCCTTCGAGCGCTTGCAAAAAGATACCGCCACCGTAGCACAGCACACCGGTGATGCCGTTGTTCAGGTTGTGCGCTTTGGCGCTGTTGAGGATGGATTCGGTGGCGGACTCGGCTTGGGAATCGATCGCACGGCTGACATACAACAAACGGACCAACATGGCTCAATCCTTCTTGGGAATCAGGGACAAAAATTCGCGACGCAAATTCGGGTCTTTGAGGAAAGCCCCGCGCATGACCGAATTGATCATCTTGCTGTCCATGTCTTTGACGCCGCGCCACGACATGCAGTAGTGGCTCGCTTCCATGACAATGGCCAGACCGTCGGGCTGGGTTTTTTGCTGGATGAGGTCGGCGAGTTGCACCACCGCCTCTTCTTGGATTTGTGGGCGGCCCATGATCCACTCAGCCAAACGCGCGTACTTGGACAGGCCAATGACGTTGGTGCGTTCGTTGGGCAAGACACCAATCCAGATCTTGCCGATGACGGGGCAAAAGTGGTGGCTGCAGGCGCTGCGCACGGTGATCGGGCCCACGATCATGAGCTCGTTGAGGTGCTCAGCGTTGGGGAATTCGGTGATGTTGGGCGCTTTGACGTAACGACCGTTGAACACCTCTTTGATGTACATCTTGGCCACGCGGCGCGCCGTATCGGCGGTGTTGTGGTCGTGTTCCAAGTCGATCACCAAGCTGTCCAGCACACCTTGCATCTTGCTGGCGACTTCGTCGAGCAACTGGTCCAACTCACCGGGTTCGATGAAATCGGCGATGTTGTCGTTGGAGTGAAAACGCCGGCGGCTGGCCTGTATGCGCTCGCGGATCTTGACCGACACGGGGGTGCCGTGGTCGTCGTCTGAGGGAATGGAAACGGTCATGTTCGGTTCGATTGGATGTCTTAAAAGTATCCTAACACCGAGCCCAATGGCCCAACTGCTTGCGGGACTTTGCCTAGCCGAATCAATAACGCCGCCCCGTCAGCCACAAAGCCAAGCGCATGAGCGCCAAGGCCGTCCACTCGCGAAGGCGCTCGCCCCGGCCGCGCTGAGCAAATTGCTCGGCGCTCACTGCCTGCCCGTCGTCGCGCATGGCTTGGCACAGGCGCTGGTGCAGCTGCTGTGCGAAGGCCGCGTCGAGCACCTGCACATTGGCCTCTCGGGCCAGCAACAGGCTCAGAGGGTCCAAATTGGACGAGCCCACCGTGGCCCAAGGGCGGCCATGCTCGGGGTCAATCACCGCGACCTTGGCGTGCAAAAAACTGCGCTGGTACTCGTGTATCTCGATACCCACGGCGAGCAAGCTGGCGTAGACCGCCCGTGCGGCGTGGTATTGCATGAAGTATTCGTAACGACCCTGCAACAACAGCCGCACGTGCACACCGCGCGCAGCCGCCAGGGTCAAGGCACGGCGCAAGCGGCGGCCAGGCAAAAAATAGGCGTTGGCGATCACGATCTCGTGGCGCGCCGACGCAATGGCCTTCAGGTAGGCGCGCTCGATGTCACCGCGGTGGCTCAGGTTATCGCGCAAGAGCAGTCCCGCTTTGGTGCCCGACACAGCCACACGTGACCCAGGTTTTCGGTTCAACCAACCCAACCAACGCGTGGCACGCAGGGCCGACAGGGCCTCTGGCAAATCCCGGCGGCGCACCTGCGTGGCCGCTTCGGTGCGCCACCACAGCTGATTCATGGCCTCGTGGATGTCGTGCACCACCGGGCCTTGTACCTGCACCGAGAAGTCCAGCCGCGGGCGCTCCAAAGCCCCGTGGTTGGGGTCGTGCCAATCGTCCAAGATGTTGATACCGCCACAAAAGGCGACGCGGTCGTCGACCACGCACAGCTTGCGGTGCAAACGCCGCCAGCGGCTGGGCACGAACCAGCCCCAAGTGCCAAAGGGGGCGAACACGCGCCAGACCACGCCCGCGCTGTCCAAACGCTCGCGCCACTCGGCAGGCAAATCGCCCGTACCCGCCCCGTCGACCAACAGCCAAACGCGCACACCGCGCAGCGCGGTTCGCTCCAAGGCTTGAACCACCGACTCGCCCGC
>CAMDCY010000116.1 GCA_945890705.1 Hydrogenophaga intermedia
GGCTGGTCGAGCTTCACCATTCCCGCGGGCAGCCGCTACCGCTCTCCTGGGCGCATCCACGTTGAGGGCGACGCCTCATCGGCGAGCTACTTCATTGCTCTGGGCGCCATCGCACCGCCCAGCCCTGGCCACTCTGGCATCACCATCGAAGGCTTGGGCCTCTCGTCCATCCAAGGCGACATCCGCTTTGTGGAAGCAGCCCGCCAAATGGGCGCCCAGATCCAAGGCGAAGACAACCAACTGCACATCGCGCGCGGCCAGTGGCCGCTCAAGGCGATCGACTTGGACTGCAACCACATTCCCGACGCCGCCATGACCTTGGCCGTGATGGCCTTGTACGCCGACGGCCCGAGCACGCTGCGCAACATCGCGAGCTGGCGCGTCAAAGAAACCGACCGCATCGAGGCCATGGCGCATGAGTGCCGTCAGCTCGGCGCGCAGGTCGAGAGTGGTCCCGACTGGATCCGCATCCACCCTCTGCCCGCCGGCCAATGGCGCGCGGCCAGCATCCACACCTACGACGACCACCGCGTGGCCATGTGCTTTTCGCTGGCCGCCTTCAACCCCGACGGTATGCCGGTGCGCATCCTCGACCCCCAGTGCGTGGGCAAAACCTTCCCCGACTACTTCGAAACCCTGTTCGAGCGCGTGCACACCGATGTGGACCGCATTCCCGTGCTGTGCATCGACGGCCCCACGGCCTCGGGCAAAGGCACCCTGTCGAGCCAAGTGGCCCAACGCTTGGGTTACCACCTGCTGGACTCGGGCGCTTTGTACCGCTTGGTCGGGCTGGCGGCCGAACGGATGGGCTGGTCCACCCAAGAGGCCGACCTGCGCGACCCGGCCCAAGCCCAGCGCTTGGCCGACATGGCCCAGCACCTGCCCGTGCGTTTCGAGGGCGAGCGCATTTGGCTCGACGGCCAGGACGTTAGCGACGCGGTGCGCACCGAGAGCGCCGGCATGGCCGCTTCGCGCGTCTCGGCCGTGCCCGTCGTGCGCGAGGCCTTGATGGCCTTGCAACTGGGCATGCGCCGCTTGCCCGGCTTGGTCGCCGATGGCCGCGACATGGGCACCGTGGTCTTCCCCGGCGCGCCCCTGAAGGTGTTTTTGACGGCCAGCGCCGAGCAGCGCGCCCAAAGACGGCATAAGCAATTGATTTCCAAGGGAATTCCTGCTAATATCGACAGTCTTTTGGCGGATTTGAGGGCGAGAGACGCGCGCGACACCCAGCGCAGCACCGCCCCCCTCAAAGCCGCCGAAGATGCGCTGACACTGGACAACTCCCACCTGACCATCGAAGCCTCGGTGACCCAGGTGTTGGACTGGTGGCAGCGCTCCGCTTTGGCCCTGAAGGCCCCGCCGAACGCCTCGCGTTCGCAGGTCTGACGGTTCACTAACCAACCCCCGCGGTGCCACGCACCGCACATGACAGCCACACCGAACGCCTTTCCCGTCATCACCCAACCCTCACGGGTCTTGTGCTGCCGACAGCGATCGAACGTGTCTTTAGGAAACTCAATGTCTGAATCTTTTGCCGCCCTGTTTGAAGAATCCCTCAAGCGCGCCGAAATGCGCTCTGGCGAGGTCATCACCGCTGAGGTCGTGCGCATCGACCACAACCACGTGGTCGTCAACGCCGGTCTGAAGTCCGAAGCCTATGTGCCGCTCGAAGAATTCAAAAACGACCAGGGCGAACTCGAAGTCCAAGTGGGCGACTTCGTCTCCGTGGCCATCGACTCCGTGGAAAACGGTTTTGGCGACACCTTGCTCTCGCGCGACAAGGCCAAGCGCCTGTCTTCGTGGATGAGCTTGGAAAAAGCCCTCGAGTCCGGCGAATTCGTCACCGGCACAACCTCGAGCAAAGTCAAAGGTGGCCTCAAGGTCATGGTCAACGGCATCAGCGCTTTCTTGCCTGGTTCCTTGGTCGACAGCCGCCCCACCAAAGACCTCTCCCCCTACGAGAACAAGACCTTGGAATTCAAGGTCATCAAGCTCGACCGCAAGCGCAACAACGTGGTGCTGAGCCGCCGCGCCGTGGTGGAAGCCTCCATGGGCGAAGAGCGCGCCAAGCTGATGGACAACCTCAAAGAAGGCGCCATCGTCACCGGCGTGGTCAAGAACATCACCGAATACGGTGCGTTCGTGGACCTGGGCGGCATCGACGGTTTGCTGCACATCACCGACATGGCCTGGCGCCGTGTGCGTCACCCCTCCGAGGTGGTGGCCGCTGGTCAAGAAATCACCGCCAAGATCCTCAAGTTCGACACCGACAAGCAGCGCGTGTCCTTGGGTCTGAAGCAAATGGGCGATGACCCTTGGATGGGCGTGGCCCGTCGCTACCCCCAGTCGACCCGCATGTTCGGCAAAGTCACCAACATCGCCGACTACGGCGCGTTTGTGGAACTCGAACCCGGCATCGAAGGCTTGGTACACGTGTCTGAGATGGACTGGACCAACAAGAACGTGGCCCCTTCCAAACTCGTCTCCTTGGGCGACGAAGTCGAAGTCATGGTCTTGGAAATCGACGAAGACAAGCGCCGCATCAGCTTGGGCATGAAGCAGTGCCGTGCCAACCCTTGGCATGAATTTGCAGAAGCCACCAAGCGCGGCGACAAGGTCAAAGGCCCCATCAAATCGATCACCGACTTCGGCGTATTCGTGGGCTTGGCCGCTGGCATCGACGGTTTGGTTCACCTGTCTGACCTGTCTTGGAACGAAACCGGCGAAGCCGCCGTTCGCAACTACAAGAAGGGCCAAGAAGTTGAAGCCGTGGTGTTGGCCATCGACGTGGAGCGCGAGCGCATTTCCTTGGGCATCAAACAGCTCGATGGCGACCCATTCACCACCTTCGTGTCGATCAACGACAAAGGTGCTGTGGTCACCGGCAAGGTCAAGACCGTTGACGCCAAAGGCGCCGAGATCGACCTGGGCGACGACGTCTTGGGTTACCTGCGCGCCTCGGAAATCTCCCGCGACCGCGTGGAAGATGCCCGCAACGTGCTCAAAGAAGGCGACGAAGTGTCGGCCGTGGTGGTGAACGTGGATCGCAAGACCCGCAACATCCAGCTGTCGATCAAAGCCAAGGACTCTGCCGACCAGCAAGAAGCCATGGCCAGCCTGAACCAAAACACCGGCAACGCCGGCACCACCAGCCTGGGCGCTTTGTTGCGCGCCAAACTGGACAACAACTGAGTGGATCGAAGCACCCCGGATCGATTGCCATGACCCGAAGTGACCTGGTTGAAGCGCTGTCCAAACAATTTGGACAGCTCGCCCACCGCGACGCCGAGTTTGCTGTCAAAGCCATTCTCGACGCCATGGGGGACGCCTTGGTCAAAGGTCATCGCATTGAAATCCGGGGCTTCGGCAGCTTTGCTGTGAACCGCCGCTCGCCGCGTGTGGGGCGCAACCCCCGCACCGGCGAACGCGTCATGATTCCCGAAAAACGCGTCCCCCACTTCAAACCGGGCAAAGCCTTGCGCGAGCAAGTCGATGCACGAACGGCCGAGATGCTCGCCCGCGAAGGTGCGACCGCTACAATCGATCCTCCACAAAGGGGATGATGTGAAATACCTGATGTGGCTGCTCAAAGCAGCCATTTTTTTTACCCTGTTCGCTTTTGCCTTGAACAACCAAGGTAACGTCACCTTGCACCTTTTCTTTGGCCTCCAATGGCAAGCGCCTTTGGTGCTGGTGCTGTTGCTCACCACCTTGATCGGTGTCTTCCTGGGCGTGTTGCTGATGCTGCCGATTTGGTGGTCGGCACGCCGCGAACGCAACGCCGCTCAACGCCA
>CAMDCY010000117.1 GCA_945890705.1 Hydrogenophaga intermedia
GAGCTACCTCGTGCCCGACCGCGTGCAAGACGGCTACGGCCTGACCCGCAGCATCGCCGAGCGCGTCAAGGCCAGCGGCGCCGATCTGCTCATCACCGTGGACAACGGCATCGCCAGCGTCGACGGCGTGAGCGCCGCGCACGACTTGGGTTTGGGCGTGCTCATCACCGACCACCACCTGCCGGCCAGCGTGAACGGGCAGATCACCTTGCCGCGCGACTGCGTCATCGTCAACCCCAACCAACCGGGCTGCGGCTTTGAAAGCAAGGCCATCGCGGGCGTGGGTGTGATGTTCTATGTCTTGTTGGCTTTGCGCGCTGAGCTGCGCCAGCGCGGTGTGTTCACCACCGCCACCCAGCCCAAGATCGACGTGCTCTTGCCCTTGGTGGCCTTGGGCACGGTGGCCGACGTGGTCAGGCTCGACGCCAACAACCGCCGCTTGGTGGCCCAAGGCCTCAGGCGCGTGCGCGCCGGGGCCATGCCGGTGGGCATGGGGGCCTTGCTGCAAGTCGCCGGCCGCCAAGCCAGCGCGGCCACCAGCTTTGACTTTGGCTTTGCGCTGGGCCCACGCATCAACGCCGCCGGGCGTTTGTCCGACATGCGCTTGGGCATCGAATGCCTGATCACCGACGACGCCCAGCGCGCCGACGAACTCGCACGCGCGCTCGATGGCATCAACCGCGAGCGCAAATCCATCGAAGGCGAGATGCGCGAACAGGCCTTGCAATTGGCCGAAGCCATGTTCGACGAAGACGAAACACCACCGCCCGCCATGGTCGTGTTCGACCCGGACTTCCACGAAGGCGTGGTCGGCATCGTCGCCTCGCGCCTGAAAGAAAAACTGCACCGCCCGACCTTTGTATTCGCGCCCAGCGCGGCCGATGGCAAAGGCCACGAGCTCAAGGGCTCGGGCCGATCCATCCCGGGCTTTCATTTGCGTGACGCCCTGGACTTGGTGGCCAAGCGCCACCCCGGCGTATTGCTGCGCTTTGGCGGCCACGCCATGGCCGCGGGCTGCACCATCGACGAAGACCAGCTCGACACCTTCGAGCAAGCGCTGCAACAAGTGGCGCACGAATGGCTGGACGCCCACACCCTGGAGCGCCGCCTGGAAGCCGACGGGCCGCTGGAGCCCCAGTACCGCCGCCCCGACGTGGTCGACACCTTGCACGAAGCCGTGTGGGGCCAAGGCTTTGCGCCACCCGTCTTCAGCGAAGAGGTCGAGGTGGTCTCGCAGCGCTTGGTCGGGGAAAAACACCTGGCCGTCAAACTCAAACACCGCGGCGAGCCCGTCGACGGCATTTGGTTTGGCCACACCGAGCCCCTGCCCGCCCGGGTGACCCTGGCCTTTCGCTTGGACGCCGACGCTTGGCAAGGCCAGCGCCGCGTGCGCTTCCTGATCGAGGCCGCGCAGACCTGAAACGGCGGCCCTCACCCGCCCGATAAAATCCCATCCCATGACAAACCAACTCGACAAAAAATCCCAAGCCTGGTCCGCGCTGTTTTCTGAGCCCATGAGCGAGTTGGTCAAGCGCTACACCGCCAGCGTGTTCTTCGACAAGCGCCTGTGGCAAGCCGACATCCAAGGCTCGCTGGCCCACGCCGAGATGTTGGCCGCGCAACACATCATCGCCGCCCAAGACCTGGCCGACATCCAACGCGGCATGGCGCAGATCACGCAAGAGATCGAGTCCGGCGCGTTTGAATGGAAGCTCGACCTCGAAGACGTGCACCTGAACATCGAAGCGCGCCTGACCCAGCTCGTGGGTGACGCCGGCAAGCGCCTGCACACCGGGCGCAGCCGCAACGACCAGGTGGCCACCGACGTGCGCCTGTGGTTGCGTGGCGAGATGGACCTGATCATCGGGTTGTTGGCCGACCTGCAAAAGTCACTCGTGGATGTGGCCGAGCGCAACGTCGAGGTCATCATGCCCGGCTTCACCCACCTGCAAGTGGCGCAGCCGGTGAGCTTTGCGCACCACCTGCTGGCCTACGTGGAAATGTTTGCCCGCGACGCTGAGCGCATGGTCGACGTGCGCCGCCGCACCAACCGCCTGCCACTGGGCAGCGCCGCCTTGGCAGGCACCACCTACCCCCTGGACCGCGAGCGTGTGGCGCGCATCCTGGGCATGGTCGATGAACACGGCCACGCACAGGTCAGTCAAAACAGCTTGGACGGTGTGAGCGACCGCGACTTCGCCATCGAATTCACCGCCGCCGCTTCGCTGTGCATGGTGCACATCAGCCGCTTCTCGGAAGAGTTGATTTTGTGGATGAGCCAGAACTTCGGCTTTGTGAAAATCGCCGACCGCTTCACCACCGGCTCGAGCATCATGCCGCAGAAGAAAAACCCCGATGTGCCCGAACTCGCACGCGGCAAAACCGGCCGTGTGGTTGGGCACCTGATGGGCCTGATCACCCTGATGAAAGGCCAGCCCCTGGCCTACAACAAAGACAACCAAGAAGACAAAGAGCCGCTGTTCGACACGGTGGACACGCTCAAAGACACGCTGCGCATCTTCTGCGAGATGGTGGGCGGCCAGGTCAACCCCGCCACGGGCGTCAAAGAAGGCGGCATCACCGTGAACGCCGCGGCGATGGAAGCCGCCGTGAAAAAAGGCTACGCCACCGCCACCGACTTGGCCGACTACTTGGTGAAAAAAGGCCTGCCGTTTCGCGACGCCCACGAGGTCGTGGCCCATGCGGTCAAAACCGCGCAAGGCTTGGGTGTGGACCTGTCTGAGCTGCCGCTGCAAACCCTGCAACAGTTCGATGCCCGCATCGAAGCCGATGTGTTCGTCCCCTTGAGCCTGCAAGGCTCCATGAACGCCCGCAACACCTTGGGCGGCACCGCGCCGGCCCAAGTGCGTTCACAAATTGCGCGGCACCGCGCGCGCTGGGCCTGAAGGCTCAGTCGTCTTTGAGCACGTCCACCGACAGCTTGACGATCTCATCGGCGATGTCCATCACCGAGGGATCGCTGACGATGACCTTGTCGTAAATCTTGTTGATTTGCAGCATCAAGGGCTTGGCTGCAGGCCCAGCGGTACTCAGGTCCATGTGGATCTTGACTTTGAGGCGGCGCACCTCTTGGAACCACTGTTCGTAGCGGTTGCGCTCTTCTTCGTTACGCTGGTTGCGGTAGCTCCACACCGCCATGACGGCCGCCAAATAGGCCGCGATTTCGCCGCGCACTTGGTCCACCCAGCCTTGGTGGCGTTCGACTTGGTGTTGGCCAGTGACGGTGGCGCGCCACTGCAAAAAGGCCCAGACCGCCGTGCCCACCAAGGCCAGCACCAACACACACAGGATCATCAGCTGCATGCGGTCCAAGGACACATACAGGCTCACGTCCATCGGGACGAATCGTTTTTCAGCCATCTCACACTCCAGGTTCAGCCAATATGGTGAACACTATAGAAGCAAGCGCTCAGTGGGTCGCCAAAGGGCGTGGCAGACGCCAGGCGCCTGGGCAAATGGAACAACGTCGCGGATCGTAAAAGCGGCAATTGAATCCGCCCTGACAAAGCTGTTTTGGACTATAGGCTCTCAGCGGGGTGGGTCGATGTCCTCTCCCTTCAGTCGCCGCCACACCCACGCCAAGCCAGCCGCCACGTCCATGGTGCGCCGCTCTTGGGTGGCCACGGGTGGCGTTTGACCAGTGGCCAATGGAGCGCCGATGTTGAAGGTGAAGACAAAG
>CAMDCY010000118.1 GCA_945890705.1 Hydrogenophaga intermedia
GCGTGTCGCTGGATTCGGTGGGGGCGGCCTCTGGCACGTCGATCGGGGCAGGTGCTGGCGCTGGCGCAGGCGGCGTGGGCTTGGCCATCAGGCTGGGGCGCGGTGCAGGGGGCGTGGGGGGCGGTGGCGGGCTCGCCACCCAGCGCACCGCACTCACCTTGCGTGGAGCGGTATCGGTGGCGGTGGGGTCGGCTGGTGGCGTGAACAGCGCATCGGGCGAGACCTTGGTCGTGGCTGTGCTCTCTGGGCTAAGGGTTGAGAAGTCAAACAACAGGGCCGCGTGGGCCATCACCACGAGCGCGACCAGCCACCACAAGGCGCGGCGCGGGATGCCGGAGCTGGGGTGGCCTAAAATTTGACCATCTGGAGAATTGCGCATGAAACTGGCCACGTACAAAGACGGCTCACGGGATGGACAACTGGTGGTGGTCAGCAAAGACCTGAGCACGGCCCATTATGCGACCGGCATCGCCCACACGCTGCAACAAGCCTTGGACGATTGGAACTTCATCGCGCCGCAGTTGGAAGACCTCTACAGCACCCTTAACCAAGGCAAGGCGCGGCATGCGTTTGCCTTCGATTCGGCCTTGTGCATGGCGCCGTTGCCGCGCGCCCACCAATGGGTGCAGGGCAATGCCTACGCCTCCCACCACGCCCTGACGCGCGGCACAGACGCCGACAAAGATTTGACCCTGCAATGGGGCAGCAGCGCCGCGTTCTTGGGCGCCACCGACGCCGTGGTCTTGCCAGGCGACGCGCCGCGTGCGGACTTCGCGGCCGGTTGGGCCGCCATCACCGGAGATGTGGCGCAGGGCGTGGCGACTGGCGATGCCATCGACGGCGTGCGCTTGTTGGCCTTGGTCAATGCCTGGCTGGTGCCAGAAGCGCCGCAGATCGGTGCGCCTTGGGTGGCCTTCTCGCCCGTGGCGGTCACGCCCGACGAGTTGGGCGAGGCTTGGTCGCGCGGGCGCGTGCACCTGACGCTGCAGACCCGCTGGAACGATCGCAAGGTGGGTTTGTGTGACGCCGCTGTGGGCATGACGCACCACATGGGCGCATTGATCGCGGCCGTGGCGGCCCAGCGCCCGGTGCGCGCCGGCACGGTGGTCGGCACCGGCCCGGTGAGCAATCCCGCCGCCGACAGCGGGGCCAACCGCTGGCCCAAGGGCTACCACAGCGTGGCTGAGAAGCGGGCGATGGAAATGGCCATGGACGGTGCCATCAGCACCGAATGGGTGGCGCCGGGCGAGCGCGTGGCGGTTGAAGCCAGAGGCGCCGATGGCCAGAGCGTCTGGGGCACCCTCGAGCAGGGCTTGCCGCCCCTGCCTGAGCCTCAGTAAATCTGGTTCAGGTCGGCGAAGCCTTTGACCTCGATAGGGTTCTTGAACGGGTCCAGGAAAAACATCGTCCACTGTTCGCCGGGCTTGCCCTCAAAGCGAATTTGCGGCTTCATCACAAAGTCGATGCCAGCGGCCGTGAGGCGGTCGGCCAAAGCGCGCCAGTCCGGCAGGTTCAGCACCAAACCGAAGTGCGGCATGGGAACCAAGTGGCCATCCACCTTGCCGGTGTTTTGGGTTTTGAAGGGCTCGCCCAGGTGCATGGAAATTTGGTGACCAAAGAAGTCGAAGTCCACCCAGGTGTCGGTGCTGCGGCCTTCTTGGCAGCCCATCACGTCGCCGTAAAAGCGGCGAGCGGCGTCCAAGTCGGTCACATTGAAGGCGAAGTGAAACAGGCTTTTCATGGAGAACAGCTTACAACAGCTGTCAGCCCCAAGTCGGGTGGCTTGAGGTTTAATGGATTTTGTTTGTTCAACGCTCAGGAGCGCCACCATGTCCAACACCCCCGGCTTTGATTTCACCCAGTTCGTCCCCGGGTTCGATTTCTTGAAAAACCTGGGCGCCGGCTCAGGTGGCTCTTCCAACGCTGCCAGCGCATGGGTCGCCCCCACGATGGACCCCGAAGAGTTGGACAAGCGCATCCAAGAGCTCAAGACCGTGCAATTTTGGTTGGAGCAAAACGCCAAGGCCTTGGGCGCGACCATCCAAGCGCTGGAGGTACAGCGCATGACGCTGAGCACCCTCAAGAGCATGAACATGAATTTCCAAGACATGGTCGATGCCGCCAAACCCACGGCCGCGGGTGACAAGGCGGGTGCCGAACCCACCGCCCCCAGCGTGGACCCCGCACAGTGGTGGAATGCGCTGACGCAACAGTTTCAAAATATCGCCAGCCAAGCCGTGCAAGACATGGGGCAACACGCTCAGGCCCACGCCGCGCCCAGCGCCAGCAAAGCCCAACCCAAGGCCAAACCCGCCGCCAAAACGGCCCGCAAGCCCGCAGCCAAAACAGCTGCCAAACGCAAACCCGCCGGTCGATGAAACGTTTCGTTCACGCCCACGCCACGCACCCGCAGTGGCGCATGGCCGCCGCATTGGTGCTGGCGCAGTTGCGCGCGCAAATGGCCTTGCCCGACCACGCCGCCGCGCCGCCGCTGGGCGTCCTCTACATCACCGACCTGTACGCCGACGATGCGCAAGCCCTGCTTGACCACCTCAGCGCCGAACTGCCCGAGGTGACCGATTGGGTGGGCACCACCGGCATCGGCATCGTGGCCAACAACGTCGAGTACTTTGACGAAGGTGCGCTCGCCGTCATGCTCTGCGACGTGCCGGTGGATCAATACCGCGTGTTCAGTGGCGTGGCGCCGCTGTCGCCCAGTGGGCGCACCGGTGCGGCGGGCTTTGTGGCCCACACGGCGCTGATTCATGTCGACGGCCAAGCCAGCGAGCTCGACGAACTGATCATCGAAATGGCCGAGCGCACCACCAGTGGACACGTGTTCGGTGGCCTGTCCAGCGGCCGAGGCTCGGTCGTGCAGTTTGCCTTGAGCAGCGCGGGGCAATTGGTCGGGCAAGGTGCTTCCAGCGCGGTCTTGCGCGGGGGCTTGAGTGGCGTGGCGTTTTCGCCCGAGGTGGCCTTGGTGTCCCGCGTCACCCAAGGCGCACAGCCTTTGGGGCCCACCCGCACCGTCACCGACGCCGAGCGCAATGTTGTCTATGCCCTGGACGGTGAGCCCGCTTTGGACGTCATGTTGCGCGACCTCGCCATTTCACTCGACCACCCCGAAGCCGCGATTGCCCGCGTGCGGCGCAGCTTGGTGGGTTTGGTCTTGCCCGATGCCTTGCCTGAGCCCCGATCGGGTTTGCACGTGGCCGGGCAATTCGGCTCGGACGTGCTGGTGCGGCACTTGGTGGGCTTGGACCCCGAGCGACGGGGCGTGGCCATCGCCGCCAGTGCCCCGGTGGGCACGCGATTGACCTTTTGCGAACGCCACGTCGTCGCCGCCCGCGCCGACCTCATGCGCATGTGCGCCGAAATCCGAGAAGAGCTCGAAACCGCCTCGGTGTCGGACGAGCAGTGGTCCGACCCCCTCCAAGCCGAACCCGCCCGCCCCATCTTGGGCGCGGTCTACATCAGCTGCGTGGGCCGTGGCGGCCCCCACTTCGGTCAGCCCAACGCTGAGATGCAATTGGTGCGTCACGCGCTGGGCGACGTGCCCTTGGTGGGCTTTTTTGGCGCCGGCGAAATCGCCCATCG
>CAMDCY010000119.1 GCA_945890705.1 Hydrogenophaga intermedia
CCGTTTTGCGCCAAGCGCGCCGAGATTTGACCGCTCAAGGGTGCGCGCAAGGCCGTGTCGCTGAGCGATTGGCGGGCGATGTCGAGCGCGGCCAAGGCCGCGCGGTGGTTGGCTTGCGCCGAGGCCAGCTGCGACAGCGAGTTTTGCAGCGCAGTGTTGGAGATGAAGCCCTGCGCCACCAAGGCCAGGTTGTTGTCGTGGGTGCGCTGTGCAATGTCGGCTTGGGCTTTGGCGGCTTGGGCCTGTTGCTCGGCTTGGCGCACCCGTGCACCCGCGTCGGGGCTGACGACGCGCGCTACCACTTCTCCCTCGCTCACGCTTTGGCCTTCGCGTTTGTTCAGCCCTTGCAACTCGCCAGCCACGCGGGCCTTGACCAGGGCGCTTTGCAAGGCCTTGATCGAGCCCGACACCGCCACCGTTTGGGTCAAGGGCACGTTGTCGGCGGTCATCCAATCGGCGGGCACCAATTCATAGACCGGCGCCGTTTGCAGCAACTGCGCGGCTTGCGTGGCGTCGCTTTGTTGGGTGTTGCGCTTGACCAAGGCTCGGCCCACGCCAATGGCGATGACCACGACCAAGAGGGCGAGCAAGATCCAAGGCAGGGATTTGTTTTTTTGACTGAAGTTCATGGCGTGTGGGGGCTGGGTGGCATGAGGCCGTGCAGCAAGAGCTGCAGCTGGCTGTCGATGAAAGCGGATGGATCGAGTTGGGTCTGTGCGGGGGCGCACAGGCCGAGTGAGTGTTTCCACATCACCAAAAACAACATGGGCGCGAAGAGGCCATGGGTGGTGTGCTCTGGGTTCAGGTCACGGAATTCGCCGCTGGCCACGCCGCGGCGCAGGATCAGGCGTATCAGCGCTTGGCCGGGTTCGATGACCTCGGTTTGGTAGAAGCGCGCGATGTCGGGGAACTGCCCGGCCTCGCTCATGACCAGCTTGGTGATGCCTGAGGCTTCGGTCATGCCGATGCGCTGCCACCATTGGTGCATGAGCTCGCGCAACAAGGGGGCTTGTGGGCCTTCGTGGCGTTCGATGGTTTGCGCCCATTCGCTCAGGCGACCCACGATGTTCTCGCGTACCACCGCTTGGAAGAGCTCCACTTTGCTGGGGAAGTACAAAAACAAAGTGCCTTTGGACACGCCTGCGCGTGCCGCCACGGCTTCAACCGTGGTGGCGGCAAAGCCTTTTTCCACAAACAGGCTCAGCGCGGCGGCCAGCAGCTCACCCGGGCGTGCGTCCTTGCGCCGGCTGCGACGGGGCGTGGTGTCGGGGGCAAGGGCGGCGTGTGACATATTAATGACCGGTTGGTTATTAATAATACACTGGACTCCTACCCTGTATAAACACGCCATGAACTCATCACAAACCTTGGTCTTGGGCGGCGGCTGTTTTTGGTGCACCGAATCGGTGTTCAAAGCGGTGCGCGGTGTGCTGGATGTCGAGTCGGGCTACTGCAATGGGCTGACGCCCGTGGCCAACTACGAGTTGGTGTGCACCGGGCGCTCGGGCTACGCCGAGGTGGTCAAGCTGCTCTACGACCCCGAGCAGGTGAGCACGCGCGACTTGCTTGAGATCTTCTTTGTGATCCACGACCCCACCACGCTCAACCGCCAAGGCCACGACGTGGGCACGCAGTACCGCAGCGGCATTTACTTTACTCAAGACGATCAGCGTGAAGTGGCGCAGGCCCTGATGGACGAACTCAGCGCGCAAGACGCCTTTGGCGCGCCCATCGTCACCGAGCTGCTGCCGCTGGAGAAGTACTTTGCCGCCGAGGACTACCACCAAGATTTCTTCGAGCGCAACCCCACCCAAGGCTATTGCATGGCCGTGGCCGCGCCCAAGGTGGCGAAGTTCCGCAAGACCTTTGCGCGGTTGGCGCGCTGAACCCAGCAACGATGATCGACACGCAAGGCTTGGCCTTTCGTTTCGCCGGCACCAGCAGCACCTTGCGCTTTGACGATGTGCACGTGCCCGCCGGCGGCACCTTGTTGTTGCGCGGGCCCTCTGGCAGCGGCAAGTCGACCTGGTTGTCTTTGGTCGCCGGTTTGATGGTGGCCAGCGAAGGGCGTGTGTCGGTGGCCGGCACCGACTTGGGCGCGCTCAGCGGCGCGCAGCGCGACCAATGGCGCAGCGCCCACGTCGGCGTATTGCCGCAGCGCTTGGGTTTGAGCGACGCGCTCACGGTGTTCGACAACTTGGCGCTGGTGTATTTCGCTGCCGGCTTGGCGGTGGACCGCGGCGCCATTCAACAGAGCTTGGCGGCTTTGGATGTGGGCGGCTTGGCGCAGCGCCGACCCGCGCAACTCTCGGGCGGCCAAGCGCAGCGCGTGGCCTTGGCGCGGGCGCTTTTGCGCCGCCCAGCGGTGGTCTTGGCCGATGAGCCCACCGCGAGTTTGGACGACGCGGCTTGTAGCGCGGTGCTCTCGCTGTTGCGCGAGCACACGCAAGCACACGGCGCCACGCTGATCGTGGCCACGCATGATGCGCGTGCGGTGCAGGCTTGGCCGGATGCGCCGAGCCTGAATTTGCCAGCCGGGGGTGGCGCATGAGCGTGTGGCGCTTGGCCTGGACCTACCTGTGGTCGCGGCCGCTGACGGCCGTGCTCAACTTGGTTTTGTTGACCTTGGGTTTGACGGTGTTCGGTGTCGTCTTGCAAGCGCAAGAGCAGGTGGAGCGCGCCTTGCAGCGCGATCTGGCGGGCGTGGACTTGGTGGTGGGTGCCAAGGGCAGCCCCATGCAACTCATCATGGCCGGGGTGTTCCATGTGGACGTGCCGCCCGGCAATGTCTTGCTGGAGGACCTGCGCTGGCTGCAAGCTCACCCGCAGGTTGAGCGCTTCATTCCGCTGAGCGTGGGCGACAACCTCGCGGGTTTTCGCATCGTCGGCACCACACACGATTACCTCACGCACCACGGCGCACGCGCCGCAGCGGGGCAGTGGTGGAGCGCGCCCATGCAAGCCGTGCTGGGTGCCGACGTAGCCCGAGCCACGGGTTTGGTGTTGGGCCAGGCCTTTGTGGGTGCCCACGGTTTGGGCATGGGCGGGCCGGCGCACGACGAGGCCGCCTACACCGTGGTCGGTGTGTTGACGCCCTGCGCGTGTGTGCTCGACCGCTTGGTCTTGACGGCCACCGAATCGGTGTGGCAGGTGCACGACGAGATGCACGCCACGCCCGACATGGGTGCCGAGGACTGGGCTGCGTTGCAAGCCGATCGCGAGGTCAGCATGGCGCTGATCCGCTACAACACGCCACTGGCTGCGGTCACTTTGCCGCGCCAAGTCAACGCCACCACCACCTTGCAAGCCGCCGCACCCGCCATCGAGGTCACGCGGCTCTTGTCCATGCTGGCGGTGGGCACACAGGCCGTGCAAGGCTTGGGCGTGGTGATGCTCTTGGTGGCGGCGCTCTCGGTCTGGGTGGCGCTGTGGCAGGCTTTGCGCGAGCGGCGCACGGACATCGCGCTCATGCGCGTGTTGGGTGCCTCGCCCACGCGATTGGCCGCGCTCTT
>CAMDCY010000120.1 GCA_945890705.1 Hydrogenophaga intermedia
ACCACCGGGGTGGCGCGGGGCAGTCGTTGCCAAGCGGCGGCGCGCGCGGCTTCCAAGCCCGCCACGGCGTCGCGGCGCAAGGTGTTGAGCTGCGAGGCGGGCACGAACCAAGGCTGGCTCAGGTGCAGGTCGATGTGGTGCGGCGCAAAGATGGTGTCGCCAAAACGGTCGAGCTGTTTGCGCAGCTGGGTCTCGGCCATGCCGGGGTCTTTGGCCAGTTGAAGCGGACCTTTCATTTGGGCGCTGGCACTGTGGCCGTCTTCATCGGTCAGGCTCAATTGCAAACCGCCATCGAACTCGTTCAAGCTGACCCAGACCCCGATGTGGCGCTCGGCGGATTTTTTTTCCAAGGTGCGAACCCAATTCATGTCGCGGTTGCGGTTGACTACCACGCCTTTGCGCAGGTCTTTGAAGCCGTCCATGGGGTCTTTGGGCCACAGCTTCCACACGCCCTTGGCGGCGGCGGGTTCGGCGCGGTTGATTTGCAAACCAACCAGTTCTTTCTGCAGGTCGTGGTAGCACAGGCCGTCGCCGTTGTGCAGTTCGCTGGCCGGGTCGTCCACCGTGAGCTCCAGGTGGTCTTCGTGCACGCGGCTGACCCAGCCGATGGGCTGGCCGGGGTTTTTGGGGGTGTCAAACGCGCCGATGTCTTCTTTGCGCCCTTGCACAAAGTAATCGGTGAATTCGCGGTTGAAGTTTTGGTTGGGGTCGGGCTGGAAGTGCAGGGTGCACTCGCCGCTGGCGCTGCGCGCGAGCTCGGGGCGTTCTTCCAAAATCTCGTCGAGCAAGACGCGGTAATGACCGGTGATGTTCTTCACATAGGCCATGTCTTTGTAACGGCCTTCGATCTTGAAGCTGCGCACGCCCGCGTCGATGATCTCGCGCAGGTTGTCGCTTTGGTTGTTGTCCTTCATGGACAGCACGTGTTTGTCGTGCGCCACGACGCGGCCTTGCGCGTCTTTGACCTCATAAGGCAAGCGGCAGGCTTGGCTGCAGTCGCCGCGGTTGGCGCTACGCCCGGTGTGGGCGTGGCTGATGAAGCACTGGCCGCTGTAGGCCACGCACAGCGCGCCGTGTACAAAAAACTCCATGACCGCGCGGCCCGGCGCGTCGTGTGGGCCCAGAGCGCGGTCGATGTCGGCGATTTGTGCCAGCGTGAGTTCGCGCGCCAACACGATTTGCGACAGGCCCGAGTCTTGCAAAAACCGGGCTTTCTCGGGCGTGCGGATGTCGGTTTGGGTGCTGGCGTGCAGCTGCAGCGGCGGCATGTCGATTTTCAACAAGCCCATGTCTTGGATGATGAGCGCGTCCACGCCGGCGTCGTACAGCTGCCAAGCCAGTTGGCGGGCAGGCTCCAGCTCGTCGTCGCGCAAGATGGTGTTCATCGTCACGAAGATGCGGCTGTTGAATCGGTGGGCGTAGCTCGCCAGACGCGCGATGTCTTGTACCGAGTTGTCGGCCGCGGCGCGCGCGCCAAACGAAGGCCCGCCGATGTAGACCGCGTCGGCACCGTGGTTGATGGCTTCGATGCCGATGTCGGCGTCGCGGGCAGGGGCGAGGAGTTCGATGTGGTGGGGCAACATGGGCGTGTTTCAGGCGGTGCAGAAGGGGCGCAGGAACTGGCCCGCGACGAACAGGTCTTGCTCGATGGCGCGGCGCACGCCGGCGCTGTCGCGGCGGGTCAAGGCATTCATGGCCTCGCCGTGGGCGTGGTTGATGACGTTTTGGGCCGCCTGCACCTCAAAGAGCCGGTTGGAAAGAGGGCCGATCTTGAGCCACACGGTTTCGATCAGGCCCATGAGCGTGGGCGAGGCGGCGGCCAAGTAAAGACGGCGGTGAAAGTCCTCGTTGGCGCTCAAATACGCCGGGGCGTCACCGGCTTCCAGGCCTTTGGCCATGGCGTGGTCGAGTTCGCGCAGCTTGGCGATGCCGGCCTCGTCGATGCGGTGCGCGCCGCGTTCGGCCGCTTCGCCTTCGAGCAACAAACGCATTTGCAGCACGTCGTCAAATTCGGCGGCCGAGAGCTTGGGCACCGTCACGCCGCTGTGCGGCACATTGACCAGCGCCCCTTCGGCCGACAAGCGTTGAAGGGCCGAGCGCACAGGCATGACGCCGGTGCCCAGCTGCGCGGCCAGGTCGTGGATTTTCAGGCGCTGCCCTGGCAGAAAGCGGCCCACGCTGATCCACTCACGCAGCTGCTGGTAGGTGCTGTCTTGTTGGGGCAGGGCCGGCGTGGGTTTCATGGCTTGGGCGTGGTGAGTTCGGTCAACACCGCGTCCAAAGCGTGCAACAGGCGCTGCACGTCCTCGGCCGCGGTGGCGGGGCTGGTCAGCATCATATTGTGAAAGGGCGTGATCATCACGCCGCGGTTGAGCAGCCCCAGGTGGATGATGTGCTCGAGTTCGCCGTCCAAGATCCGGTCGGCCTCGGTGCCGTTGGTGGGCGGCGTGGGCGTGAACTGGAATTCGATGCGCGCACCGACCTGCGTCACACACCATGGCAGGGCGTGTCGGGCGATGGTTTGGCGCAAACCTTCGGCCAGTTGTTCGGCCAAGGCCAGCATGTGGGCGTAGGCGTCGAGCGTCATCACCTCGGTGAGCGCGGCGCGCATGGCGCTCATGGCCAGCATGTTGCCGGTGAGCGTGGTGCCGATGCCGCTGTGACCGGGTGGTGCGATCTGTTTGGCGCGCACGGCGCGTTCGGCCAGCTCGGCGCTCATGCCGTAGACCGCACAAGGCACACCGCCGCCCACCGGTTTGCCCAGCACCAAGGCGTCGGGTGTGAGGCCATGGGCACGCGCATAGCCGCCGGGGCCAGTGCTGATGGTGTGGGTTTCGTCCATCACCAAGAGCGCGCCGTGGCGGCGGATGGTGGCTTGGGCTTGTGCCCAAAAGCCAGGCGCGGGTAGCACCATGCCGATGTTGGTCATGACCGGCTCGGCCAGCACACAGGCCACATCGCCCGAGGCCAAGGCGGCGTCCAGGGCGGCCAAGTCGTTGAATTCCACCACCACCGTGTGTTCGGTCAGGTCGTGCACTTGGCCCAGCAGGCTGTTGCGCTGCACCGGCTGGCCGTCCACCAAGTCCACGAACACGTCTTCGATGGTGCCGTGGTAGCAGCCGTTGAACACGAGGATCTTGCTGCGCCCCGTCGCCGCTCGGATCCAGCGCACGGTGAAGCGGTTGGCGTCGGTGGCGCTCATGGCGAATTGCCAAAACGGCAAGCCAAAACGCTGCGCGAGCTGTTCACCGACCACGGCCGCGTCTTCGCTGGCGAGCATGGTGGTGAACCCGCGTGTGGCCTGATGGGTCAGGGCGCGGGCCACCGGTTCTGGCGAGTGGCCGAACATGGCGCCGGTGTCGCCCAAACAGAAGTCCACGCGGTGGTGGCCGTCGACGTCGATGACCTGCGCGCCGCTGGCCTGCGCCACGTGCAAGGCGAACGGCGTGCCCCAGTCGCGCATCCAGTGCAGCGGCACGCC
>CAMDCY010000121.1 GCA_945890705.1 Hydrogenophaga intermedia
GGTGTGCGCGATGTTGAGGTCGCCACACAGCACAAACTCGCGCTCGGCCTTGAGCGCTTGCAGGTGCGGCTGCATGGCGGCCAAGAAGCGGTACTTGGCCTCTTGGCGCTCGGGGCCCGAGGAGCCGCTGGGGAAGTAGCTGCTGATGATGGAGCGCCGGCGCGTGGGCGTGTCAAAGCGCAGTTCAACATAACGGCCCTCATCGTCAAATTCGCCGCCATCAAAGCCCACGCGCACGTCGCTGGGCTCCTCGCGGGTGTACACACCCACGCCAGAGTAGCCCTTCTTCTGGGCGAAGTGGAAATGACCTGTCAAGCCCGCGAGCACCTCGAACTTGCCGGCCACGTCCGAGGCTTGGGCCTTGACCTCTTGCACACAAATACAATCGGGCTTGGCTTTTTCGAGCCAAGCTTCGAGGCCTTTGCTGGTCGCTGAACGGATACCGTTGAGGTTGAGGCTGGTGAGTGTGAACAAGGAATATCCCCATGAATCAGAGTGCGGCAAACCAAGACGCGTTGGCCCAGGCGTTTGTGCAATTTTCGCTGGATTGTGGCGTGCTCAAATTTGGCGAGTTCAAAACCAAGGCCGGCCGCCTATCGCCCTACTTTTTTAACGCTGGTTTGTTCGACGACGGCGCCAAGCTCGGCCAGCTCGCGAGCTTCTACGCCCAGCGCTTGGTCAGCAGCGGCATCGAGTTCGACATGATTTTTGGCCCCGCCTACAAAGGCATCCCGCTGGGCGCGGCGGTGGCCATTGAGTTGGCGCGCCTGGGTCGCAACGTGCCCTTTGCCTACAACCGCAAGGAAGCCAAAGACCACGGTGAAGGCGGCACCCTGGTGGGCGCGCCGCTGCAAGGCCGTGTGCTCATCGTCGACGACGTGATGAGCGCGGGCACCGCCGCACGCGAATCGATTGCTTTGATCAAGGCCGCAGGCGCCACGCCCCACGCGGTGGCGATTGCGCTGGACCGCCAAGAAATGGCGACCGAAAAACTCGCCGACGGTTCGGTGCGTGACGTTCCCTACAGCGCTGTGCAATACGTGCGCGAACAAGTGGGCTTGCAGGTCTGTGCGATCGCACAACTCAGCGACCTGCTGAGCTACCTCAGCACCCAGCCCGGCAACACCATGGGCGAGCACCTGGCCCGCACCGAGGCGTACCGCCAGCGCTACGGGGTCTGACGCTCAAGCGCCGTGGTAACGCCCGGCGCGGTGGTTGATGGCGATCACCAGGTTCAGCGCGACCGCGCCGAGCAGCGACAGCAAGCCCGTGCGCACATCCACCACCACAAACACCGCCGCCAAGATGGCCGCATCGATGGCCATTTGCACATGGCCCGCTTGCCAGCGGCGCGTGTTTTGCAAGTACAGCGCCACGATGGTCACGCCGCCCAAGCTGGCGCGGTGGCGGATCAGCATCAAGATGCCCGTGCCTACCAGCAAGCCCGCCAACACGGCCGCGAACACCGGCTGCACAAACGCAAAGTCGATCCAGCGCGGCAGCAGCTCCAGGTAGAGTGACAACAGCGCCACCGCCAAAAACGTCTTGACGGTGAAGGCCCGGCCCAAGCGGAACCAACCGAAGACATAAAACGGCAGGTTGATGGCAAACACCGCCCAGCCCAGCGGCACACCCCAGCCGTAGTGCGCCCAAAACGCCAAACCGGGCACGCCTCCAGTGAACAGCGCCGCCTCGCGGAACAGCAACACGCCAAACGCCACGAACAAGCAACCCGTGAGCAGGCCTTGAGCGTCTTCCCAAAGGCTGTGGGGACGCTCAGGTCGAGGGCGCTGGCAGGAATGTTCAACCGAGCTTTTTCATCAGCAGCGCGTTGACCTGCGCCGGGTTGGCCTTGCCTTTGCTGGCCTTCATGATCGGGCCGACCAAACCGTTCAAGGCTTTGCTGTTGCCGGCCTTGAACTCTTCGACGTTTTTGGGGTTGGCGGCCAAGACGTCGTCGATGATTTTTTCCAGCTCGCCGGTGTCGTTCATCTGCTTGAGGCCTTTGGCTTCGATGATGGCGTCGACTTCGCCCACTTGGTTCCACAGACCGTCAAACACCTGACGCGCCGCGTTGTTGCTGATGGTGTTGTCGCTGATGCGGCCGATGAGTACCGCCAGTTGAGCGGCGCTGACAGGCGATTGTTCGATGCCGAGTTCGCTGGCGTTCAAGCGGCGCGACACCTCGCCCATGATCCAGTTGCTGGCCAGCTTGGGCTGACCACAAGCCTTGGCCGTGGCTTCGAAGTAGGCGGCGACCGCCTTGCTTTGCGTCAGCTGCGTGGCGTCGTACTCGGGCAGCGCATAGTCTTTGACGAAGCGCTCGGCCATCACGCGGGGCAACTCGGCCATCTGGCTTTTGACGCGCTCGACCCAATCGCGGCCGATGACGAGCGGTGGCAGGTCCGGGTCGGGGAAGTAACGGTAGTCCGCCGCGTCTTCTTTGGTGCGCATGGCACGCGTCTCGCCGGTGTCGGGGTTGAAGAGCACGGTGGCTTGCTGGATGGCGCGGCCGTCTTCGATTTCTTCGATCTGCCAACGGACCTCGTAGTCGATGGCCTGCTGCATAAACTTGAAGCTGTTGAGGTTCTTGATCTCACGGCGCGTACCCAGCGGTTGGCCGGGCTTGCGCACCGACACGTTGGCGTCGCAGCGGAACGAGCCCTCTTGCATGTTGCCGTCGCAAATGCCGATCCAGGTCACGATTTTGTGCAGCTCTTTGGCGTAGGCCACGGCCTCGTCGCTGGAGCGGATGTCGGGGTGCGTCACGATTTCCAAGAGCGGTGTGCCGGCGCGGTTGAGGTCAATGCCGGACTGGCCGATGAAGTCTTCGTGCAGCGATTTGCCCGCGTCTTCTTCCAAGTGGGCACGCTCCAAGCGCACGGTTTTGCGCACCGATTCTTTGCCCTCTTCCAAAAAGAAGGACACCTCGCCGCCTTGCACCACCGGGATCTCGAACTGGCTGATCTGGTAGCCCTTGGGCAGGTCGGGGTAGCAGTAGTTTTTGCGCCCAAACACGCTGCGCTCTGCGATATGCGCATTGATGGCCAAGCCGAATTCGATGGCGCGCTCCACCGCGCCCACGTTCATCACCGGCAAGGTGCCGGGCAAAGCCAGGTCCACCGCGCAGGCTTGGGTGTTGGGCTCAGCGCCAAACGCCACCGAGGCGCGGCTGAAAATTTTGCTCTGTGTGGAGAGTTGGGCGTGGGTTTCAAAGCCGATGACGACTTCATAACCTTGGACGAGCTTAGACATATTGGACTCCTGCCGGGCCGCCCCAAAGGAGGCCAGCGCCCCCTCGGGGGGCAGCGATTACACGAAGTGAAGAGCGTGGGGGCATCATGGCTTTCCCTCCGGTTGGCAAAGGTGGAAGTCGGTGGCCAATTGGTATTGGTGCGCGACCTGGAGAAGCTGGGCTTCTTTGAGGTAGTTGCCGATGAGCTGCAAGCCCACGGG
>CAMDCY010000122.1 GCA_945890705.1 Hydrogenophaga intermedia
GCGCGCATGACGAACATCGACAAGCGTTTCAGCATGGCGGCCAAGGTGTCGGCCGGGCACAGCAGCAAGACATCGTCCGCGGCGAGTTTGAGGCCCACGAAGCTGCTGAGCATGCGCCCTTTGGGTGAACAAAACGCCGCCAATCGGGCCTGGTCCGGGCCCAACAAACTGAAGTCTTGGGTCAGTTGGCCGTGCAAAAACTTCGGCGCATCGGCGCCTTGGGCGCGGATCACGCCCCAAGCGGGCAGGGCCGCCACGCCACTCAGGCTGTGGCTTGGGGGAAGGGGGGATGCCGTGTGGGGTGTGGTTTCGGTGCTCATGGCCTGAATTATGATCATCAGTCGTTCGTGCCGGGTCTCGGCACGCCTTTGACCTCACTGGGATGATGCCTGTGAAACGTGTGCTGATGGGCTTGCTGACCCTGAGCTTGCTGGCGGTGTTGGTGATGGCCGGCAGCGTGTGGCTGTGGCTGGACCGCCCCTTGGGCATGCCCGCGACGGTGACGGCCCAACAACCCTTGGACGTTGCCATTGCCCCCGGCACATCGGCCCGCGCCTTGTCCAAACAACTCACCCGTGCTGGCATCGACGCGCCCGGCTGGGCTTTGTTTGCCTATTTCCGACTCTCGGGCGAATCGCGCCGCATCCAAGCCGGCAGCTACGAATTCACGCCGGGCCTGACCCCCAAGACCTTGCTCGACAAATTGGTTCGGGGCGACCAGGCGTTTCGCCAAATCACCCTGATCGAAGGCTGGAACTACCGCCAGGTGTTCCAAGCCATCGAATCGGCGCGCGACGTGCAGCAAGACACGGCCGCCATGGACGTGTCTGAGGTCATGGCCCTGATCGGCAAAACGGGTGTGCACCCTGAGGGGCAGTTTTTCCCCGACACCTACCGATTCCCCAAAAACGCCAAAGCCTCCAGCATTTTGCGCTCGGCCAGCGTGGCCTTGGACCGAAAACTCGCCCAGGCTTGGGCCGAGCGTGACGACGGCTTGCCATTGAAATCGCCCCGAGAAGCCTTGATTTTGGCCAGCATCATCGAAAAGGAAACGGGTGCGCCGCAAGACCGTGCGGACATCGGCGGCGTGTTCATCAACCGCATGCGCATCGGCATGCGCTTGCAAACCGACCCCACGGTGATCTATGGCCTGGGCGAGCGCTTCGACGGCAATTTGCGCAAGGTCGACTTGCAAACCGACACGGTCTACAACACCTACACCCGGGCCGGTTTACCACCGACGCCGATCGCCATGCCCAGTTACGCTTCGATGCTGGCGGCGGTCCAGCCTTCGGACACCAAAGCCTTTTATTTCGTGGCCCGCGGTGATGGCACCAGCCAGTTCAGCGTGACCTTGGCCGAGCACAACGCGGCCGTGCGCCGCTACATTTTGGGTCGTTGACACCATGACGGGTTTGTTCATTTCTTTTGAGGGCATCGATGGGGCGGGTAAGTCCACCCACATCAGCGCTTTGGTTGAGGCTTTTGAGGCACAAGGTCGGCGCGTGACGCTCACGCGCGAGCCCGGTGGCACGCCCCTAGCCGAAAAGCTGCGCACCCTGGTGCTCAACGACGCCATGGAGCCGTTGTGCGAAGCCCTGTTGATGTTCGCCGCGCGCCGCGACCATTTGCAGCAAGTCATCGAACCAGCCTTGGCGCAGGGTGACGTGGTGCTGTGCGACCGCTTCACCGACGCCACCTTCGCTTACCAAGGCCATGGCCGAGGGTTTGATTTGGCGGTGCTCAGTACCTTGGAGCGGTGGGTGCAAGACACGGGGCAGGGCATCCGCCAGCCCGACCTGACTTTGTGGTTCGACCTGCCGCCGGCCGTGGCCGCCGCCCGATTGGCCAACGCCCGCACGCCGGACCGCTTCGAGTCCGAGTCACAAGCCTTTTTTGAACGCGTGGCCGGCGGTTACGCCGCGCGAATGAAAGCCGACCCCCAGCGTTTTGCCCGCATCCCCGCCGACCACCCCCCTGAGCGGGTGGGCCAAGCGGTGCGTGCCGCGCTGGTGGATCGCTCGTGGTTGTCCCCCAGCCCATGAGCGCCACTGCCTTGGCCCCTTGGCTGCAACGCCAGCTCAACGAGCTGCGCCAACAACGCGGTCACGCTTTGCTTTTGGCCGGCCCCTCGGGCTTGGGCCAATACGAATTGGCCTTGGCCCTGGCGCGCAGCTGGTTGTGTGAAACGCCGACCGAACAGGGCGCCTGTGGCCAATGTGGCAGCTGCCATGCGGTCGATGTCCACACCCACCCCGACCTGTGCATGCTCATGCCCGAGACGCTGAGCTTGGAGTTGGGCTGGCCTTTGGACGAAGTGACGCAAAAAAAGATCGACGAAAAAGACCGCAAAGCCAGCAAGCTCATCAAGGTCGAGGCCGCTCGGCAAGCCGTCATCTTCACCCAGTTCACGCGTTCGCGCGGCAACACCAAGGTCGTCTTGGTCTACCCCGCCGAACGCATGAACATGGAGTCGGCCAACACCTTGCTCAAAACGCTGGAAGAACCCGTGGGCTCGGTGCGTTTTGTCTTGGCCACCGAGGCCGCGCACCAGTTGCTGCCCACCGTGCGCAGCCGCTGCCTCACACACCACCTTCAGTGGCCCAGCGAAGACGAGGCCCTGCCGTGGCTCATGTCTCAAGCCAATACCCCCATGAACGCCGAGCAAGCTCGGGTGGTCTGGCGTGCTGCGGGCGGTCGCCCCGACGACGCCTTGCGCTGGGCGTCCATGGGCTTGAGCGCCCAAACTTGGAGCCAATTGCCCAAGGCCTTGGCCCAAGGCCAAGCGCAAGCCATGGCCGATTGGGAGCCCGCCTTGCAGTTGGAGGTGATGCAAAAAGTCTGTCACGACCTGATGGCCGTGGCCAGCGGTGCCACACCGCGTTTTTTTGAAGCCGAGCATTTGCCCGCCAAGGCCCATTTGTTTCGGTTGCAGCGCTGGAGCCAAGACTTGATGCACGCTGCGCGTAGCGTGGAGCACCCGGTCAACGCAGGTTTGCGTTGGGAAGCTTGGATGTCCCAAGCGCAACAAGCGCTCAGTGCACGCCGTTGACAAGGACCGCCATGTTCACCGATTCCCATTGCCACCTGAACTTCCCCGAGCTCAGCAGCCAGTTGCCCCAAATTTTGGCCGACATGCAAGCTGCCCAAGTCGACCGGGCACTTTGCATTTGCTGCACCTTGGACGAATTCGAATCTGTACACCAATTGGCGCTGGACCATCCCAATTTGTGGTCGACCGTGGGGGTGCACCCCGATTACGAAGACACACCCGAGCCCAGCGTGGACGACTTGGTTCGTCGCTCGGCTTTGCCCCGCGTGGTGGGCATTGGCGAAACCGGTTTGGACTACTACCGACTCAACGGCCGCAGCGTGGCCGACATGGCTTGGCAACGCGAGCGTTTTCGGGTGCACATCCA
>CAMDCY010000123.1 GCA_945890705.1 Hydrogenophaga intermedia
TTGTTGAAATCAACCTGTCCTTAGGAGTCACCCATGAACAAGCGCCAATTGCTTCAAGCCACCGCCCTGCTGTGCACGGTCAACTTTGTGGGCTTGGCCCACGCCCAAACTCCCGTGAAGTTCCAACTCGATTGGCGCTTTGAAGGGCCTGCCGCCCTGTTTTTACAATCCGAAGCCAAGGGCTATTACAAGGCGGCGGGCTTGAACGTCTCCATCGACGCGGGCACCGGTTCTGCCGCAGCCGTCACGCGCGTGGCTTCGGGCACCTACGACATGGGCTTTGCCGATTTGGCCGCGCTCATGGAGTTCCACGCCAACAACCCCGACACGCCCAACAAGCCCGTGGCCGTGATGATGGTCTACAACAACACCCCGGCCGCTGTGCTGGCCTTGAAGAAAAGCGGCATCAGCAAACCCGCCGACTTGAGCGGCAAGAAGCTGGGCGCACCGGTGTTCGACTCGGGTCGCAAAGCCTTCCCCATTTTTGAAAAAGCCAACAAAGTGAGCAATGTCGCTTGGACCTCCATGGACCCACCCCTGCGTGAAACCATGCTGGTGCGCGGCGACATCGATGCGATCACCGGTTTTTCGTTCACCTCGCTGTTGAACTTGGAAGCCCGCGGTGTGAAAACCGAAGACGTGGTCATCTTGCCGTTTGCCGATCATGGCGTGAAGCTCTATGGCAACGTGATCATCGCCCACCCCAAGCTGATACAAGAGAACCCCAATGCGGTCAAAGCCTTCTTGTCGGCCTTCACCAAGGGCGCCAAAGAAGTCATGGCCAGCCCCGCCTCTACCATTGAAACCGTCAAAGCCCGCGACGGCATCATCAACGTGCCGCTGGAAACCCGCCGTCTGCAATTGGCCATCGACTCCGTCATTGCCAGCCCCGATGCCCGCCGCGAAGGTTTTGGTCAAGTGGACATGGCGCGATTGAACCAGATGGCTTCTGAAGTGACACAAGCTTACGCCACCAAGACACCGGTCAACGCTAATGCTTTGTGGAACGGCTCCCTGCTGCCCAGCAAGGCCGAGCTCAACGTGTTGCCGCCTGCCAAAAAATAATTCAGCGACCCACCTGCAGAGGAACAGCGGCATGAACACCAGCACCACCGGCGATGTCTTCGTCCAATTTGACCAAGTTTGGTTGGCTTACAACGAAGAGTTGTTGGCCCAGAACACCTTCGCGGTCGAAGACATCAACCTCAAGGTCCGACAAGGCGAGTTCATCGCCATCGTGGGTCCTTCGGGCTGTGGCAAGTCCACGTTCATGAAGCTGACCACAGGTCTGAAAATGCCCAGTCGCGGCACCATCACCATCGATGGCCAAGCCGTGACCGGGCCTTTGAAAATCTCGGGTATGGCGTTTCAAGCGCCATCGCTCTTGCCTTGGCGCACCACGCTCGACAACGTGCTCTTGCCCTTGGAGATCGTGGAGCCTTACCGCAGCCAGTTCAAAGACCGGCGCAAGGAATATGAAGAGCGCGCTCTCAAGCTCTTGGCTTCGGTGGGTTTGGGGGGCATGGAAAAGAAATTTCCTTGGGAGCTGTCTGGCGGTATGCAGCAGCGCGCCAGCATTTGCCGGGCTTTGATCCACGAGCCCAAGATGCTCTTGCTCGACGAGCCGTTTGGCGCGCTCGACGCCTTCACCCGAGAAGAGCTGTGGTGCACCTTGCGCGACCTGTGGGAAGCACAGCGTTTCAACGTGATTTTGGTGACGCACGATTTGCGCGAGAGCGTGTTTTTGGCCGACACCGTGTACTGCATGAGCCGCAGCCCCGGGCGTTTCGTGGTCAAACGCGACATCCCGATCCCGCGCACGCGCGAACTCGAGGTGACCTACACCCCCGAGTTCACCGAGATCGTTCACGAGTTGCGCGGCCACATTGGCGCCATGCGCAAATCGGGCACCGTGATCAACCAATGAAGGCGAGGACCTCGGCATGAAACGCAAAACAATGGAACGCTGGTCACCGCTGGTGTTGTTGGTCATCATCGTGGCGATTTGGGAGCTGATCACCCGCGGCTTCGGCGTCTCGGAATTCATCTTCCCCAGCCCCTCGCGCATTTGGAGCCAAACGTTGGAGTTCAAAGAGGTCATCATGGGCCACGCTTGGCGCACCTTTTGGGTGACCATGGTGGGCTTTGGCATCGCCATTGTGGTGGGCGTGTTGCTGGGCTTTTTGATCGGCAGTTCGCGCCTGGCTTATGCCGCTGTCTATCCCCTGATGACCGCGTTCAACGCCTTGCCCAAAGCCGCCTTTGTGCCGATTTTGGTGGTGTGGTTCGGTATCGGTGCTGGGCCGGCCATCCTGACCGCGTTCTTGATCAGCTTTTTCCCCATCATGGTCAACATCGCAACCGGATTGGCCACGTTGGAGCCTGAGTTGGAAGACGTGTTACGTGTGCTGGGGGCCAAGC
This sequence comes from Hydrogenophaga intermedia, assembly GCA_945890705.1. Classification (GTDB taxonomy): domain Bacteria; phylum Pseudomonadota; class Gammaproteobacteria; order Burkholderiales; family Burkholderiaceae_C; genus Hydrogenophaga; species Hydrogenophaga miladensis. The sequence continues at coordinate 2,422 of CAMDCY010000123.1, forward strand.
GCTGGGACGTTTTGACCAAGGTGGGTTTGCCTCGCTCCATGCCTTACTTTTTTGGCTCGCTCAAAGTCGCCATCACCTTGGCCTTTGTGGGCACCACCGTGTCCGAAATGACCGCGTCCAACGAAGGCATCGGTTATTTGCTGATTTCAGCCGGTAGCTCCATGCAAATGGGCTTGGCCTTCAGCGGTTTGTTGGTCGTGGGTGTGATGGCCATGGCTATGTACGAACTCTTCAGCTGGATTGAAAAACAAACCACTGGCTGGGCGCATCGGGGCAGCCACTCCGAATAAGGGTCAAGGTCACGAGTCGGCGCGCCGCGCGACCGCCGCCGCCCCCACGATCATCAAAGCCGCCAGCACCACGCTGGCGCTGGGGCGCTCACCACGAACGCCCAACAAAACCAAGGTTGACAGCAAAGGGGTGAGGAAACTCAACACCCCAATCTGTTGGGCGTCGCCGCTTTTGAGAGCGGCGTCCCACAAAAAGAAAGCGCCGCCCAAGGGGCCCAAGCCGAGCAAGGCCATGAGGCCCCAGTCTTGTGCTGTCAACTTCACGGGGCTTTCCAGCCACCAGTGGCACAACAAGGACAACACGCCCGACACGGCAGCAAAGCTGCCGATGGCGGCGGTGGGGAAGTGTGACACGCGCTGCGTGAGCAAAGAGTAAGTGGCCCACACAAAGGCCGAGGCCAAGGCCAGCAAATAGCCCCATGCCCAAACCACATCCACGGACTCGCCACGCCCACCCACGATGGCCAAGGCTGCACCGGCAAAGCCCAGCAGGGCCGCCAGCAGGTGGCGACGCGTGAGGCGTTTGCCCGGCAACAACCACGGCGCCAACACGACCATGCCCAAGGGCCAGAGGTAGTTGATCAAATTGGCGGGCACGGGGGGTGCGTTGCGCAAGGCAAT
>CAMDCY010000124.1 GCA_945890705.1 Hydrogenophaga intermedia
AGCAGACCGCTGAGCGAGGCCAGGCAAACCACCCACAGCCCCGTGCGGTAACCCGCGCTGGGTGACCACAGCAGCCCCATCATCAATGGGGCGGCGGCGCGGGCCAGGGCGATGGGCAAACCCAGCACCCCGTTGAGGGTGCCCACATGATCTCTGCCCACGTATTGCGCCACCACCGTGCCCTTGACGATGGTGTTCAAACCATTGCCCATACCAAAGAGCACCACGAACAGCACCGCACCCAAGGGGCTCCAACCGACCCACATCACGGCAATCAAGCCCGCGGGCACCAGCGTTGGAATCCAGCGGTTGGCGGTGTGCACGTCCCAGCGCCGCTCAAACAACCACAAGCCCGCACGCGCCAAAACCTGCGCCGCACCGATGGCCGCCGGAATGGCCACCACCCACGCTGGGGACAGCCCCGCCTCTTGCAAGAGCACGATCATGTGTGCGGGCAACGCCGCGGTCACCGCCATGGTCAAGACCGCGAACACCGCAATGGCCACGAACACCGGGTCGCGCCAATGTGGCCCCCACCAGCGCGGCAACGCAGGGCTCAGGCCCGACACCGCCGCCGCGCGGGGTGCGTCGCGCAAGCACATCGCATGCAGCGGGGCGTTGACGAACAGGTGCAAGGCGGCCATGGCCCACATGGCCTCGCGCCAACCCCACAGCGCGATCCACCACGAACTCAGCGGGATGAACACCGTGCTCGCCAGCCCACCGAACAAGGTGATGGTGATGATGGCGCGCCGGTAGTCCACCGGGAATCGGCGCGTGACCACCGCAAAAGCGGGCGTGTAGACCGTGGCGGCCGAGGCCATGCCCAGCCAGATCCACACCGCGTAAAACGACCACAGGCTGTCGATTTGGCTGTGCGCCAGCAAGCCCAGCGCCGCCGCCAATGAGCCCAGCGTCATCACGCGCCGCTCGTGGCCTGCGTCGATCCAGCGGCCCACCGCAAACGCCATCAGCCCTTCGGCCAGCAAGGCCAAGGCAAAGGCCAAAGACGCCTCGGCCCGCGACAAACCCAGCTCGGTTTGCACCGGGCCCAAGATGAGCGAGAAGGTGTAATAAACCGTGCCCCAAGTGATCAACTGGGCCAGGCCCAAGGCCCAACTCAAGCGCATCTCAGGCGCTCGCGAAACAGGCGTCGAGCTCGCGCAGCCAGCGCGCTTTGTCGGCGTCTTTGGCGAAGCTGGCTTGCAGGCTGTTGGCCGCCAAGGTCTTGGCGTCGGCGGCGTTGAGCTTCAGCGCTTGGAAGGTTTGTTGGTAGTTCTCGTTCAAGTAGCCACCGAAGTAGGCCGGGTCGTCGGAGTTGATCGTCACGCACAGGCCCGCGTCGAGCATGTGTTTGAGGTTGTGGTCTTCCAAGCGGCCGAACACGCACAGCTTGAGGTTGGAGAGCGGGCACACGGTCAGCGGCACGCGGCTTTGCGCCAAGCGTTGCATCAGCGCGGGGTCGTGAATGGCTTGCACGCCGTGGTCGATGCGCTCGACGTGCAACACATCCAAGGCGCTCCAGATGTAAGCCGGCGGGCCTTCTTCGCCGGCATGGGCCACCACGTGCAAACCCAAGGCGCGGGCTTGCGCGAACACGCGCGCGAACTTTTCGGGCGGGTGGCCCACCTCGCTCGAATCGAGCCCCACGCCAATGAAACGGTCGCGCCAAGGCAGCGCCGCTTGCAGCGTTTCGATGGCTTCGTCTTCGGACAGGTGGCGCAAGAAACACAGGATCAAATCCGCGCTGATGCCCAGCTGGGTGTGTGCGTCTTGGCAAGCGCGGTAAAGGCCTTCGATGACCACGCCCATGGGCACGCCCCGCGCGGTGTGGGTTTGGGGGTCAAAGAAGAGCTCGGCGCGCACCACGTGGTCGGCCGCCGCGCGCTCGAAATACGCCCACGCCATGTCGTAAAAGTCGGCTTCGTGCAACAGCACGCTGGCCCCGGCGTAATACAGGTCCAAGAAACTCTGCAGGTTGGTGAAAGCGTAGGCGCTGCGCAGCGCCGCCACATCGGCGTAGGGCAGCGACACGCCGTTGCGCTGCGCCAGCGCGAAGATCAGTTCGGGTTCGAGCGAGCCTTCGATGTGGATGTGCAGCTCGGCCTTGGGCATGGTTTGGATCAAGGCGGCTAAGGACTGGGCGGTGGCGGTCATGGGGTCTCCCGTGGCGGTGTCAGCGCCACATGTTACGACCGCCGCCTTCAGTGGCGGCTGTTCAAGCCCGATCGGTACTGCAAAGCCTCGGCCATGTGCGCCGTCAGCACGCGTTCGCTGCCGGCCAGGTCGGCGATGGTGCGGGCCACTTTGAGGGTGCGGTGGGTGCTGCGCCCACTCAGGCCCAAGCGGGTGGCGGCGTGTTGTAACCATTGGCTGGCGGCGGGCTCCAGCTGGGCGTGGGCGTCGATGGCTTGGCCTTGCAGGGCCGCGTTGCTGCAACCTTGGCGTTGCGCCGCGCGGGTGCGGGCCGCGGCGCTGCGCTCGGCCATGGGCGCGCTGGCTTCACCGGGGGCTTGCTGCAGCAACTCGTCGGCGCTCAGGGTGCTGACGTGAACGTGCAGGTCGATGCGGTCGAGCAGCGGCCCCGAGATTTTTTGTTGGTAGCGCGCGATCTGGTCGGGCGTGCAGCGGCAGCGCCCATCGCGTGAGCCCGCGTGGCCGCAGGGGCAGGGGTTCATCGCGGCGATCAATTGAAAACGCGCGGGGAATTCGGCGCGCCGCGCCGCACGGGCGATGGTGATGGTGCCGGTCTCCAGCGGTTCGCGCAGGGCCTCGAGCGCGCTGCGCGGGAACTCGGGCAGCTCGTCCAAGAACAGCACGCCGCGGTGGGCCAAGGATATTTCACCGGGCCTGGGCGGTGAGCCGCCACCGACCAAGGCCACGGCGCTGGCCGTGTGGTGTGGCGCGCAGTAGGGGCGGCAGCCCCAGCGCGACAGGTCCAGCCGACCCGCCAAGCTGGCGATGGCCGCACTCTCCAGCGCTTCGTCCACGTCCAGCGGCGCCAACAAACCCGCGAAGCGCTGCGCCAACATCGACTTGCCCGAACCCGGAGGCCCCACCATGAGCAACGAATGGTCGCCCGCCGCCGCGATCTCCAAGGCCCGCTTCGGCCCGGCTTGGCCTTTGACGTCCGCCATGTCGGGCCACCGCG
>CAMDCY010000125.1 GCA_945890705.1 Hydrogenophaga intermedia
GCGTTCAATCTGAGCCAGGATCAAACTCTTTAGTTCGATCTTGAATTTTTCCTGCAACCGACCTCCTAGAAGGTCTGCTACAGACTCATAAACGGAATTGAAGTGTTATCCACTTCATATTACTTCCATGAGCGTTTATTTGTCGTTCCGAAGAACTCTTCGGTAACCACATTCAAACGCCCACGCTTATCGGCTGTGTATTTTTAATGATCCAAGCATCCAATCAAAGCACCAGGGCTCCTCTCTTTTGCTCCACTCCGCTGCGATCAGCAGAGCCTCGTATTATGACACAAATTTTTGCGTCTGGTCAAATTATTTCAGGGTTTGTACTGATTTTTTTCTGACCCTTCGCTGCTTTTTTGCTTTGGCTTGTGCCGCCTGCGTTGTCAACAGCGAAGCCTTGCAGTATACAACAGATTTTGAGCCCAAGTCAAATATCTGCAAAGTTTTCCTGTCTTTTTACAGTCGCACAGTCGCCCCCGTCGGCGGCGTCTCGCAGAAGGCTTCACGCCTCTACATATGGCGCCGTGTCCACCATAATCGGAAGTTGACCGATAAGGATCTCATGGCGCTGCTCTCTCTACAAAACGCACAACTGGCCTTTGGCCATGTGCCCCTCTTGGACCACACCGATTTTTCACTCGAAATGCAGGAGCGTGTCGGCTTGATTGGCCGCAACGGCACAGGCAAATCGTCTTTGCTGAAAATCTTGGCGGGCATCGACAAGCCCGACGACGGCACGCTGCACACCCAAAACGGTTTGCGCGTGGCCTATGTGCCTCAGGAGCCCATACTCGACGCGGCTTCCAGCGTTTTTGAGGCCGCCAGCCTAGGTTTGGCCGATGCAATCGAGGCGCGTGATCTCTACCTGAGCGGCGCCGATGGCCTGGATTTGGATACCTTGCAAAACCGCATTGAGGCGCTGGATGCTTGGAACTGGGAGCAACGGGTTGAAGAGACCTTGCACCGCTTGCATTTGGAGCCAGCGCAATCCATTGGCGCCCTCTCGGGCGGCAATAAGAAACGCGTGGCCTTGGCGCAAGCCTTGGTGAGCCGCCCCGACGTGCTTTTGCTCGACGAACCCACCAACCACTTGGACATGGACAGCATCACTTGGTTAGAAGACTTGCTGCTGGACTACAAAGGCAGTTTGGTCACCATCAGCCACGACCGAGCTTTCTTGGACCGCGTGGCCACGCGCATGGTCGAGCTCGACCGCGGTCGCTTGCTGAGCTACCCCGGCAACTTTGCGCAATACCAAATGCTCAAGGATGAGCAGCAGGCGCAAGAAGCGGTCATCAACGCCCGGGCCGACAAATTGCTCGCACAAGAAGAGGTGTGGATCCGCAAAGGCGTGGAGGCCCGCCGCACCCGTGCGCAGGGGCGTATCACGCGACTGGAGCAACTGCGTTCGCAGCGTGCGCAACGGCGCGACGCGGTGGGCAGCGTCAAGCTGGAAGTCTCCAGCGGTCAGAGCAGCGGCAAGATCGTGGCCGAACTCGACGGCGTCAGCAAGGCCTTTGTGCAAGCCGATGGCACACGCAAAACCGTGGTGCGTTCGGTGACGGCCACTTTGCTGCGCGGCGACAAGATCGGCTTGATCGGCCCCAACGGCGCAGGCAAAACCACCTTGCTCAAACTGATCTTGGGCGAACTCGCCCCCGACAGCGGCACGGTTCGCCAAGGCAGCAAAATCGCCGTGGCCTATTTCGATCAAATGCGCGAGCAAATCGATTTGGACGCCACGCTCGAAGACTTCATCAGCCCGGGCAGCGAATGGATTGAGATCGGCAACAAGCGCACCCACGTCAAAAGCTATTTGTCCGACTTTTTGTTCTCACCGGCCCGCGCCAATGCGCCGGTGCGCACCTTGTCGGGGGGCGAGCGCAACCGCTTGTTGTTGGCGCGCCTGTTTGCGCGTCCGGCCAACGTCTTGGTGCTCGATGAGCCGACCAACGACCTGGACATCGACACCTTGGAGTTGCTAGAAGACTTGCTGCAGCAATTCGAAGGCACGGTGTTCTTGGTCAGCCACGACCGCCGCTTCTTGAACAACGTCGTCACCAGCACCTTGGTCTCAGAGGGCGATGGCGCTTGGCGCGAATACGTGGGCGACGTTGAAGACTGGATGACCCAGTCCGCGCGCGCGCAGATGAACAGCGCCAACGCAGCGTCGGCCCCGGTCGCTCAAGCCAGCAAGCCCGCCCCCGCGGCCGCAGCACCTGTCTCAAACACGGCCAAGCGCAAGCTCAGCTACAAAGAACAACGCGAACGCGACGCCTTACCCGAAACCATCGCAGCTTTGGAAAAAGAACAGGCCGAGATCGCCGCCCAACTCGAAGACGGCCAGCTTTTCGCCACCGACGCCGCCAAAGCCACCCAGCTCTCAACGCGACACGCCGAGGTCGAAGCCCAATGGCTCTTGGCTATGGAGCGGCTCGACGAGCTGAGCACCAGCGCCGCATGAGCACGCAAGAATGGTGGGCTCTGTTGGTGTTGGCCACGGCCACCAGCTTCACGCCCGGCCCCAACACCACGCTGTCGGCCACCCTGGCCGCCAATGGGGGCCTGCGCGCAGCGATGCGTTTTGTGTTCGCCGTGCCAGTGGGCTGGGGTTTGCTGCTCTTGATCGGCAGCTTGGGTTTTGGCGCCTTGGTGCTGGCGGTGCCCGCCCTGCGTTGGGTGATTGTGTTGGCCGGCTCGGCGTATCTCTGTTGGCTGGCATGGCGTTTGGCGAACAGCCACCACTTGCAAGACCTGTCACAAGCCCCCTTGCGCGTGGGGTTTTGGCAAGGTGTGGGTTTGCAGTTCCTCAACATCAAGGCTTGGATGATGGCCTTGTCGATCGTCGGCGGCTGGATCAGCGGCCAAGCCGACGCGGCGGCCCGCTTCGTTCAGGTATTGCCCGTGCTCATGGCCTACGCTTTGCTGAGCAACTTGGCCTACGCCAGCGTGGGCTCGGTGCTTCGCCACTGGTTGGCGGGGCCGATGGTCGATGGCCAAGCCACCGGTGGGCGTCTGCGCCTCTTCAACCAAACCATGGCCCTGGCCTTGCTGTTGACGGCCGCCTGGATGGTTTGGCATCAAACCACCTATATTTGAGTCACCATGCCCCA
>CAMDCY010000126.1 GCA_945890705.1 Hydrogenophaga intermedia
GCGTTCAATCTGAGCCAGGATCAAACTCTTTAGTTCGATCTTGAATTTTTCCTGCAACCGACCTCCTAGAAGGTCTGCTACAGACTCATAAACGGAATTGAAGTGTTATCCACTTCATATTACTTCCATGAGCGTTTATTTGTCGTTCCAAAGAACTCTTCGGTAACCACATTCAAACGCCCACGCTTATCGGCTGTGTATTTTTAATGATCCAAGCATCCAATCAAAGCACCAGGGCTCCTCTCTTTTGCTCCACTCCGCTGCGATCAGCTGAGCCTCGTATTATGACACAAATTTTTGCGTCCGGTCAAATTATTTCAGGGTTTGTACTGATTTTTTTCTGACCCTTCACTGCACTTTTGCTTCGGCATTTGCCGTCTGCGTTGTGAGCAGCGAAGCCTTGCAGTATACAACAGATTTTGAGCTCAGGTCAAATGTCTGAAAAGTTTTCCTATCTTTTTTTACCCGCACCGATCTTTCGCACCAGGTGTGCTCTTGGAAAGCTCACGCCCTCTATATAGAGCGCCCTGTCCACCATAATCGGGGGTTGACCGATAAGGACCTCATGGCGCTGCTCTCTCTACAAAACGCACAACTGGCCTTTGGCCATGTGCCCCTCTTGGACCACACCGATTTTTCGCTCGAAATGCAGGAGCGTGTCGGCTTGATTGGCCGCAATGGCACGGGCAAATCGTCTTTGCTGAAAATCTTGGCTGGCATCGATAAGCCCGACGACGGCACGCTGCACACCCAAAACGGTTTGCGCGTGGCCTATGTTCCGCAAGAACCCATACTCGACGCGGCGTCCAGCGTCTTTGAAGCCGCCAGCTTGGGTTTGGCCGATGCCATTGAGGCACGCGATCTCTACCTCAGTGGGGCTGAAGGCCTGGATTTGGATGCTTTGCAAAACCGCATCGAAGCCTTGGACGCTTGGAACTGGGAGCAGCGTGTCGAAGAGACCTTGCACCGTTTGCATTTGGACCCCGCCCAGTCCATTGGCGCGCTGTCTGGAGGCAACAAGAAGCGCGTGGCCTTGGCGCAAGCCCTGGTCAGCCGCCCAGATGTGCTTTTGCTAGACGAGCCGACCAACCACTTGGACATGGACAGCATCACTTGGTTGGAAGACTTGTTGCTGGACTACAAAGGCAGTTTGGTCACCATCAGCCACGACCGAGCTTTCTTGGACCGCGTGGCCACGCGCATGGTCGAGCTCGACCGCGGTCGCTTGCTGAGCTACCCCGGCAACTTCGCCCAATACCAAACCCTCAAGGAAGAGCAGCAGGCACAAGAGGCGGTCATCAATGCCCGAGCCGACAAATTGCTCGCGCAAGAAGAGGTGTGGATCCGCAAAGGCGTGGAAGCCCGTCGCACCCGCGCGCAGGGCCGCATCACTCGGCTTGAGCAACTGCGTTCGCAACGCGCACAGCGGCGCGATGCGGTGGGCAGCGTCAAACTGGAAGTCTCCAGCGGTCAGAGCAGCGGCAAGATCGTGGCCGAACTCGACGGCGTCAGCAAGGCCTTTGTGCAAGCCGATGGCACGCGTAAAACCGTGGTCCGATCGGTCACGGCCACTTTGCTGCGCGGTGACAAGATCGGCTTGATCGGCCCCAACGGCGCGGGCAAAACCACCTTGCTCAAACTGATCTTGGGCGAACTCGCCCCCGACAGCGGCACGGTTCGCCAAGGCAGCAAGATCAGCGTGGCGTATTTCGACCAGATGCGCGAGCAAATCGATTTGGACGCGACGCTGGAGGACTTCATCAGCCCGGGCAGCGAATGGATCGAGATCGGCAGCAAGCGCACCCACGTCAAAAGCTATTTATCCGACTTCTTGTTCTCGCCTGCCCGCGCCAACGCGCCGGTGCGGACCTTGTCGGGTGGCGAGCGCAACCGCTTGCTGCTGGCGCGCCTGTTTGCGCGTCCGGCCAACGTCTTGGTGCTCGATGAGCCGACCAACGACTTGGACATCGACACCTTGGAATTGCTCGAAGACTTGCTGCAGCAGTACGAAGGCACGGTGTTTTTGGTCAGCCACGATCGCCGCTTCTTGAACAACGTCGTCACCAGCACCTTGGTCTCCGAGGGTGATGGCGCTTGGCGTGAATACGTGGGCGACGTTGAAGACTGGATGACCCAGTCCGCGCGTGCGCAAATGAACAGCGCCAACGCAGCGCCAGCCCCGGTCCCTCAAGCCAGCAAGCCCGCTCCCGCGGCGACGGCACCAGCCCCAAACACGGCCAAGCGCAAGCTCAGCTACAAAGAACAGCGCGAACGCGACGCCTTGCCCGAAATCATCGCGGCTTTGGAAAAAGAGCAAGCCGAGATCGCCGCCCAACTCGAAGACGGCCAGCTTTTCGCCACCGACCCCGCCAAAGCCACCCAGCTCTCAACGCGACACGCCGAGGTCGAAGCCCAATGGCTCTTGGCCATGGAGCGGCTCGACGAGCTGAGCATCAGCACCGCATGAGCACGCAAGAATGGTGGGCCCTGTTGGTGTTGGCCACGGCCACCAGCTTCACGCCCGGCCCCAACACCACGCTGTCGGCCACCCTGGCCGCCAACGGGGGCCTGCGCGCAGCGATGCGTTTTGTGGTCGCCGTGCCGGTGGGTTGGGGTTTGCTGCTCTTGATCGGCAGCTTGGGGTTCGGTGCCTTGGTGCTGGCGGTGCCCGCCCTGCGCTGGGTCATTGTGTTGGCCGGCTCGGCATATCTGTGTTGGCTGGCGTGGCGCTTGGCGAACAGCCACCGCTTGCAAGACCTGTCACAAGCCCCCTTGCACGTGGGGTTTTGGCAAGGTGTGGGTTTGCAGTTCCTCAACATCAAGGCTTGGATGATGGCCTTGTCGATCGTCGGCGGCTGGATCAGCGGCCAAGCCGACGCGGCGGCCCGCTTCGCTCAGGTATTGCCCGTGCTCATGGCCTACGCTTTGCTGAGCAACTTGGCCTACGCCAGCGTGGGTTCGGTGCTGCGCCACTGGTTGGCGGGGCCGATGGTCGATGGCCAAGCCACCGGTGGGCGTCTGCGCCTCTTCAACCAAACCATGGCCCTGGCCTTGCTGTTGACGGCCGCCTGGATGGTTTGGCATCAAACCACCTATATTTGAGTCACCATGCCCCA
>CAMDCY010000127.1 GCA_945890705.1 Hydrogenophaga intermedia
AATCTTGGATCTTGTTCGTCGCTGCTTGGGTCGTCACTCTCACGAGCTTCGCCGCCACCCCCTTGGTCACCCCCGGCACGCTGGAAGACCTGCTCGCCAACCCCCAGGTACGCGTGGTCGACATCCGTGAGCCTCAGTACTACCGCTCAAACCACGTGCCCGGCTCGGTCAACGCGCCCTACGACGTGTGGCGCGGCCCCGCCAGCAACCCCGGCGAATTGCCCGCCCTGCCCAAGCTGACCAGCCTGGTGCAAAGCCTGGGCATCACGCCACAGTCGCACGTGGTCGTGCTCTCCACGGGTTTGGACGAGACCGACTTCGGCGCCACCGCCCGCGTGTACTGGACGCTCAAGGTCTTGGGCGTGCAAGAGCTGTCCATCTTGAACGGCGGCTTCAAGGCCTGGATCGCCGAAGGCGGCCCTCTGAGCCAAACCCCACCCAAGGTCGCACCCAGCCGCTTCGCGCCGCAGCTCAACAGCAGCATGATCGCCACGCGCGAAGAGTTGGTCGAGCGCGTGCAAAGCGGCCAATCGGTCTTGCTCGACGCCCGTCCCTCGGCCTTCTTCAAAGGCGAGACGCGCCACACCAGCGCCAAACTGCCCGGCACGCTCAAAGGCGCGGTCAGCTTGGAGCACAGCCGTTGGTTCCAGCCCAAGACCGGCATCTTCGTGTCGCCGGCCCAAGCGCAAAGTGTGGCCGCCAGCAGCCCCATCAACCCCGCGAAAGCCACGGTCTCGTTTTGCAACACCGGCCACTGGGCCGCGACCAACTGGTTTGCTTTGAGCGAAGTGCTGGACCAAAAGAACGTCAAGCTCTACGCCGGCTCCATGGTCGACTGGACCCAAGCCAGCGCCGCCCTGCCCATGGACAACGTGCCCAGCCGCACCAGACAGCTGATGATCGACGCCAAGCTGTGGGCCGATCGCATCACCAAGTAAGCGCACACTCACCGGCTTAAACATGAAACGTCTGCCTTTGTCACTTGCCCTAGGCGTGCTCTTTGTCTTCTTGGCTTTGTCGGTGTCGATCCGACAAGCGGTGCTTTTGCTCGTGGGCGTGGGCATGGGCGCGGCCTTGGCCGGTGCCCGGTTCGGCTTCACCACCGGTTGGCGCCAGCTCGTGGAGCAGCGTAACCCGCAAGGGGTGGCCGGTCAGGTCTTGCTCTTGGCCGTGGCCAGTGCCTTGGCGTTGCCGCTCCTAGGCCAGTTCCCCGAACTGCACGCCGCCTTGGGTGCACCCAGCATCAGTTTGCTGATCGGCGCGTTTGTGTTCGGCCTGACCATGCAAATCGCCGACGGCTGCGGCTCGGGCACCTTGTACAAAGCCGGTTTGGGCGTGCCCCTGAACATGGGTCTGTTGCCCTTGTTTGCTCTGGGCAGTTTCTTGGGGTCGGTGCACCTGGACAGCTGGCTTTCGCTGGGCCAAGTGGCGCCGGTCAGCTTGGCCAGCCCTTGGGGCAGCGGTGGCGCATTGGCCATCACGCTGGCCTTGTTGGCCGCGGTCTTGCTGCTGGTGCGCTGGTGGGTGGGCGCGGGCCAAACCTGGTGGAGCCGCCGCTGGGTGTGGGGCGCCGTGGCCTTGGCCATCTTGGCCACGCTCAATTTGGTCTTGGCCGGCCAGCCTTGGGGCGTGGTCTATGGCTTTGGCTTGTGGGCCGCCAAAGGTGTGGTGGCGTTGGGTCTGTTTGACCCCACCGTCAACGCGTTTTGGTCCCAGGAAGGCAATGCCTTGCGTCTGACCCAAACCGTCTTCATGGATGTGACCTCGATCACCAACATCGGTATCTTGGGCGGCGCTTTGCTGGTGGCCGCCGGCCAAGGCGACGATAGCCGCGCCCTGACGCGCCAACAGTGGGTGATCGGTTTGCTCGCTGGTTTTGTGATGGGTTATAGCTCGCGCTTGGCGCTGGGCTGCAACGTGGGTGCCATGGTCAGTGGCATCTCTACGGGCAGTTTGCACGGCTGGTTGTGGGTGCCGCTGGCCTTTGGCGGTACCTTGATTGGGCTGCGCGTGCGCCGCCGCTTTGGTTTCTGAGAAGCACGCCATGACCCGACGCACCCAACGACAACTGTTCTTTTGGATCACCCTGATCACTTTTTTGGCGTGGGACTTTTCGGTCTCGGCCCCCATTGACTTGCGCCAAGAGCCGCCGATGATCGCCGCTGGTTCGGGCCAATCCAGTGTGGGCGGCCACTGCTCAATGGCCGATTGATCACCAGCGCTTGTAACCTTTTCGGTAAGGGCCACGAATGAGAAGGTGTGTGGGTGCGATACAGTCACCCGGCAACCATTTTTCTTGACCCTGACCGATCATGACGAACCATTTTTCCATCAACCGCCGCCACTCTTTGTCTTTATTGGGCGCGGCCAGCCTGAACCCTTGGACGGCTTGGGCTGCTGACGCTTGGACCAACACCTTGCGCGCTGCGCGCGGCCAAACCGTGTACTTCAACGCTTGGGCTGGCAGCGAACAAATCAACGCTTACATCCAATGGGCCGGTGCTGAGCTCAAACGCGACTTCGGCGTGACGCTGCAACACGTCAAGATCAGCGACGCGGCCGATGTGGTCAAGCGCGTGCGCACCGAAAAACAAGCTGGCCGTGGCGCCACCGAAGGAACGGCCGACCTGATGTGGATCAACGGCGAGAACTTCGCCGCCATGAAGCGCGACGGCTTGCTCTCGGCCCCCTTTGCCCAACAACTGCCCAACTTTCAGTGGGTTGACACCGTGGGCAAACCCACGACGCTGGTGGATTTCTCGGTGCCCACCGATGGCTTGGAATCGCCTTGGGGCATGGCGCAGCTGACCTTTTTTGCCGACAGCAAACGCTTGCCCAAGCCCCCACAAAGCATGGCCGAGTGGCTGACGCTGGCCCGCGCGCAACCTGGGCGCTTGAGCTACCCGCGCCTGCCCGAATTCCACGGCACGACCTTTGTCAAACAAGCCCTGATCGAGCACGCGCCCGACACCAGCGTCTTGAGCCGCCCCGTCACGCCCGAGGCCTTGGCCACGCAGGCTGCGCCGCTGTGGCGTTTCTTGGACGCGCTGCACCCGAA
>CAMDCY010000128.1 GCA_945890705.1 Hydrogenophaga intermedia
ACCGCCGCCGCGCAGGTGATGCGCGAGTTCTCCACCCAAGTTCAGGTGCCCGACCGCACGCACTTGGTGGACATCGTGGGCACCGGCGGCGATGGTTCGCACACCTTCAACATCTCCACCTGCTCCATGTTCGTGGTGGCCGCGGCCGGCGGCCGCGTGAGCAAACACGGGGGTCGCAGCGTGAGCAGCAAGAGCGGCAGCGCCGACGTGCTCGAGAGCTTGGGGGTCAACATCAACCTGCCACCCGAGCAGATCGCGCAGTGCATCGCCGACGTGGGCATTGGCTTCATGTTCGCGCCCAACCACCACCCCGCGATGAAAAACGTGGCGCCGGTGCGCAAAGAACTCGGTGTGCGCACCCTGTTCAACATCTTGGGCCCGCTCACCAACCCCGCCAGCGCCCCGAACATTTTGATGGGCGTCTTCCACCCCGACTTGGTGGGCATTCAGGTGCGTGCCTTGGAACGCTTGGGCGCTGAGCACGCCTTGGTGGTGTATGGCCGCGATGGTTTGGACGAGGTGTCCTTGGGTGCCTCGACCTTGGTGGGGGAGCTCAAAAACGGCCAGGTCCGCGAGTATGAAATTCACCCCGAAGATTTTGGTTTTGCCATGAGCAGCAACCGAGCCTTGCGTGTGGAAACACCTGAGCAGTCGCGCGCCATGTTGCTGGGGGTCTTGGCCAACGAGCCCGGTCCTGCGCGCGACATCGTGGTGCTCAACGCGGGCGTGGCACTGTACGCCGCCAATGTGGCCGACACCATGGAGGCCGGCATTGCCTTGGCCCGCAAGGCCTTGGCCAGCGGGGCCGCACAAGCCCGCTTGGACCGTTTGATATCCGCTACACAGAAAGCCCCCGAATGAGCGACATCCTGAAAAAAATCGTCGAGGTCAAACACCAAGAGGTGGTCGCGGCGCGTGAGCGCAAGTCCTTGGAGGTGGTGCGAGCCGATGCCGAGAGCCGGGTGCTCACGCGCGATTTCGAAGGCGCTTTGCGCGCCAAAATTGCCGCCGGTCATGCGGCGGTGATTGCCGAGGTGAAAAAAGCCAGCCCGTCCAAGGGCGTGTTGCGCGAAGACTTCATCCCCGCCGACATCGCCCAGAGTTACGCTGAAGGAGTCAAGGGCGTGAGCGCGGCATGCCTGTCGGTGCTCACCGACAAAGATTTCTTCCAAGGCAGCTCGGACTACCTCAAGCAAGCCCGCGCCAGCTGCGACTTGCCGGTCTTGCGCAAAGACTTCATGGTCGACGCCTACCAAATCTACGAAGCCCGGGCCATGGGCGCCGATGCGGTGCTGTTGATCGCCGCTTGCTTGGATGACGCCCAGATGGCCGATTTCGAGGCCTTGGCCTTGGGCCTGAACATGGCGGTCTTGGTCGAGGTGCACGACCGCGCCGAATGTGAGCGCGCACTGCGCTTGAAAACCCCGCTGTTGGGGGTGAACAACCGAAACCTGCACACCTTCGAGGTGTCGCTGGACACCACTTTGTCGATCATGGCCGACGTGGGCGAGCAGCGTTTGCTCATCAGTGAGTCCGGCATCACCACCCGAGACGACGTGCTGCGCTTGCGCCGCGCCGGGGTGCAGGGCTTTTTGGTTGGTGAGGCCTTCATGCGCGCGCCCGAGCCAGGCGTGGCCTTGGCCGAGCTGTTCGCTTAAGGGCGGCGGTGACGCAGTTGGCTTGGGATTGGGGCGCCAATGCGCCCCGTTTGCGCCAGGCCGACCCCAGCCTTTGGTCAGTGGACGCCTCTTGGCAAGCCGATGTCGACGCGTTTTGGGCGTCGCCCGTGGGCCAAGGCTTGTTGGCGTTTTTGCAAGCGCGGCTGGCCGCTGGCGCCACCATTTACCCACCCGATCCTTTGCGGGCCTTGGCCCTCACGCCCCTGAGCGGCGTGAAGGTCGTGATCTTGGGTCAAGACCCCTACCACGGGCCCGGTCAAGCCGAGGGTTTGGCGTTTTCGGTGCCGCTGGGCCAAGCCGTGCCCCCGAGCTTGCGCAACCTCTGGCAAGAGCGCCAGCGCGATTTGGGCTTGCCCGTGCCCCAACACGGCTCGTTGATGTCCTGGGCTGAGCAGGGCGTTTTGTTGATCAACACCTGTTTGACGGTCGAGGACGGCCAAGCCAACAGCCACGCCGGCCGGGGCTGGGAGTCGCTGACGGACGCCTTGGTGGCGCGCTGCAGTGCCGATCCCGCGCCCAAGGTGTTTTTGCTGTGGGGTGCACACGCCCAGCGCAAGGCCGCGGGGGTCGATACCGCTCGACACGCGGTCTTCATGGCCAACCACCCCTCGCCGCTGTCGGCTCGACGCCCGCCCACGCCGTTCTTGGGTTGCGGCCATTTTGGGCTGGCCAACGAATGGCTCCTGAGTCATGGCCGCAGTGCCGTGGCGTGGTGAGGCCGGGCTTTTTTGGTCGGTCGCGCCGGATCTCTTCTCGGGTAACCTATTTTCATGGCATAATCACGGGCTCTGCTATGGAGGGGTGCCCGAGTGGCTAAAGGGGGCAGACTGTAAATCTGTTGGCTTACGCCTACACTGGTTCGAATCCAGTCCCCTCCACCAGCCAATCGCCGGTAACGGCGGTTGATAGAGAGCGTGAAAATCGCGGTGTGCTTGGCGTGGTTGGGCATTCGCGATTTTGGCGGGAGTAGTTCAATGGTAGAACCCCAGCCTTCCAAGCTGATGACGCGGGTTCGATTCCCGTCTCCCGCTCCAGTCGCGCTGTGGTTGTGTGTGATTTTCCAAACGTTTGGCTGATGTCAAGTGTTTTGGCCCTTGTGGCTCAGTGGTAGAGCACTCCCTTGGTAAGGGAGAGGTCGCGGGTCCGATTCCCGCCAAGGGCACCAGTTTTTTTCGGTATTGTTTCATCCATTTTTATTTTGGAGTTACCAAATGGGAAAAGAGAAATTTGAGCGGACCAAGCCGCACGTCAACGTTGGCACGATTGGTCACGTTGACCACGGCAAGACCACGCTGACCGCGGCGATCACGACCGTGTTGGCGGCCAAGTTTGGTGGTTCGGCCAAGGCCTACGACCAGAT